>JANMEV010000401.1:0-10688 GCA_031377305.1 Planctomycetota bacterium
GATGACAACATCGATCCGTTCCAGGTACAGGTCGGAAACTTTGATTTTCTTATCCACAGCATACGACTGGATGAAGGCCAGCCCCCAGGGCGCGAGCGTCGTTCCCAGAGTTGCAGCAATGGCCAGCCAACCAGCCTGATTTACAGGCAGTTGAGGGATGATTGAGTTGCGCACCACCAGAGACCAATCCGGCTTCGCTAGAATTCCATCAACGATGTACAGAGCCAGCGTTGAGGAAATAACCAGCAGGACGCCTTCGACTCGATGGAACGAGCCGAGGACGACTACCAGAGAAATCAATATCCCGGCGGCAGGAGTGCTGATCCAGGACGGGATTCCTACAAGGGATGCCGCAGCAGAAATTCCCGCATATTCCGCACAGATTGTTCCGAAGTTGGCAAACAACAATCCGATCACTGCAACATATCCGACTCCACGCCCCCAACGCTCGCGGATAATTGCGACAAATCCTTTTCCAGTGGCCGCACCGATATGAACAGCCACCAGGTGGAAGTACACCAGCAGGAGAGTCGAAACGGGAATGATCCATAACAACCGATAACCATGATCAGCGCCTAACATCGAATAAGTCGCAATGCCAGCGGGGTCGTCATCCGACAACCCAGCCAGCAACCCGGGGCCCAGCACTGCGAGGAACGCGACCAACGCTCCCTTTCCTGCGGTCCGAAACTGCGCAAATTTCATCGAAATGCCACGACGGCGGTGTGCAATTGGATTTTGCCGTTTTCGTCTTCCGTGAACATTCATCTTCGTCGGGGACCTTATAGTGGATTCTGTTCGTCAGGATTCGGACTATTGTTGGCGGGTAATTCCGAGCGGGATCTGCGTTCACGAATTTTGCGAACGCCACGACGAGATCCCGAATTGAAGAATGCCACGAAACGTTTGCCTGCATCAGTAACCGCTAACTCTGCTGCAAGCTCGATGGCGCGCTGAAAAGACATTCCCGATCGATAGATGATCTTAAACAGATTCTTGATCTCGTCGCGATCTACGCTGGTGAATCCATCACGCATCAGGCCGACGGAATTCAAGCCGACAACTGCTCCGTGATGATCAGTCATTGTGAAAGGAGGAATGTCCTGGCTAATCATCGCTACACCGCCAATCATTGCCAGTTCACCGATTCGCACGAACTGATGCACGCCAGCGTTTCCGGAAATGATTGCTTTACGGCCTACCTGAACATGTCCCCCCAGCAGGGCTCCGCTGACAAGTGTCACCTCGTTATCAAGCACACAGTCGTGGCCTACATGAGTGTTCGTCATCAAATAGCAGCGATCACCGACAACAGTCGCTGCACCTTCGACAGACGCGCGGTGGATCGTGACACCTTCACGAATGACACAGCCTTCACCGATACGGCATGAGCTGATGCTACCGTTGAACTTGCGATCCTGCGGGACATCTCCGATGACAGCATGTGAGTGAACAAAACAGCTCGCACCAATTTCCGTATGTCCAACGACAACTACCGATGGGCCAAGCCAGCAGCCTCGACCGATGCGTACAGGGCCATCAATCACGACATGTGGACCTATTTCACATGTTGGGTCGACCACAGCAAGCGAATCAATAAAGGCGGTAGGGTGAATTGCCATTGTCTCAACCAAGTTCAGTATCACATTTTCGGAATGTCTGAATGAAAAATCCCCTTCGATCACTATGTCGGCTCACTTGCCGAAGAGGCATTCAGTTCATCCAGCAGACAAAGCCAATCACAAGAGCGTGCCATGCAAGATCACCAACGCTACCGAGAAATAGATTACGAGTCCCGTGACATCCACGAGAGTCGCAACAAACGGAGCTGAGCTGGTAGCTGGATCCAGTCCGCAGCGTTTAATCAGGAACGGCAGCATGGACCCGCAAAGGGTTCCCCACAGCACGATCCCCACAAGAGAAATGCCAACCGTCAAACCCACAAGTGGCCAATGCGGACCGTAAATGGTACTGAAGGAACTCCAGACTGCGATTCTCAGGAAACCTATGGTTCCCAGGACAAGTCCAAGCAACAGGCCCGAAAAGATCTCCCGTCTCAGCACGAGCCACCAGTCGCCAAGTTTCACTTCGCCCATTGCGAGCGCACGAACGATCAAAGTGGCGGCCTGTGAGCCCGAATTTCCTCCGCTGGAAATGATGAGGGGGACAAACAACGCGAGAACCACAGCCTTCTCAATCTCACTTTCGAAAGCGCCCATCGCGGAGGCCGTCAGCATCTCACCGAGAAACAGGACGATCAGCCAGACACCTCGTTTACGGACCATCTCCAGAACGGGCGTTGAGACATAGGGTTCATCAAGAGCTTCCAGACCCCCGAACTTCTGAATTTCGCGAGTCGACGTTTCCTCGACTACGTCGAGAACGTCATCCACCGTGACGACTCCGAGCAGCAGGTTGCGAGCGTCTGTAACCGGAAGCACTGTCCGGTCATAACGACGAAAGTAATCCACGGCCGTGGCTTCTGTATCGTTTGCCTTCAAGGACACAAATTCGCGATTCATGAGACTCAGGACAGTGGCCTCTGGCTGAGCAAGCAGAATCTCGCGCATCCGAATATCGTCAATGAGGTGGCCATGATGATCCGTCACATAGACGGCGTTCAACGTTTCACTGTCACGTCCCACAAGGCGAACGTGAGCAAGTACCTGCAGCATCGTCCAGTCTTCTTTGACCTCGATGAATTCGGGTGTCATCAAGCGACCGACAGTACCCACGCTGTGCGAAAGCAGCGAAAGGGAAACTCTCTGGTTCTCCGGTGTCAACAGTGTCAGCAGACGATCCACTTCTTCGTGAGACACAGCCTCAAACAAAGTCGTCCGGTCGTCCGGAGCCAGCTCGTTGAGTATTCCCCGAAGTTCTGACTCGGGCAGAATATTCAGCAGCTCTTCCTGTGCCACCAGAGGCAGGTACTCAAAGGTTCGAGCCGCCAACACAGGAGTCAGGCACTGGAAGGCAACGACGTCTTCTTTTGATGACAGATCGCCAAGCAGGTCTGCGATATCCGCCGGCAGCCATCGATTCAGAACTTCACGCAGCGTTACGAGATCAGCTTCTGCAATGAGTTCACGCACCTCCGGAAGGGCCAGCTTTTCGAGCATTGTCATTGTCGATGCCTTCTCCTGATCTCAATCAATTCAGCGTTTGGTGTGTGTTTGAAGGCAGAGAACTATGACAAATCCCTTTAAAAAATGCAGCCGCCCATCCACACGATTCCGTCGCGATGCCCCAGATCCAGATCCGATCGCGCATCGCTATAATGATCTCCGCGTTACAACATCCGTTAGGTCGATCGGCCCACGACGTGAATCTCAGGCATTCGTGCGAAGGAAATCACCGATGGGCTACGTGACGATTTTTCCCAGACGACTTTTCGCCTCTATTTTGCGCGAGCAACCAAAAGTCGCCCCTTCAATACTGCTTGTGGAATCGGCACGGCTGGACGCAACAGGTGTGTTTTTGCGGCTTGGTACCCGTGCCGAAGGGCTTAGCGACGACGAGGCTCAGCAGCGATTGGCCCAGTATGGGCCGAACGTGCTGGCAACAGATCAGCAAAGTGGGATTGGCAGGATCTTCCTGCACGCGGTGCTCAATCCCCTCGTCATTCTGCTGACCATTCTTGTTTCTGTGTCGTTTGTCACCGGCGACTATCGAGCAGGGATTGTGATGTCGGCGATGATTGTTCTGGGGGTGGGCCTCAATCTGATCCAGGAAGCCCGAGCCGACCACGCTGCGGCAAAACTCAAGGCGATGATTTCGCTCACTGCCACGGTCATTCGCAGTGGTCAATCGAGGGAAATCGCGATTTCGCAGTTGGTCCCCGGTGACGTGGTGACGCTGGCCGCTGGAGATATGGTACCGGCCGATGTTCGAATTCTGTCGGCCAAAGACCTTCATGTCATCCAGAGTTCGCTAACCGGCGAAAGCCTGCCGGTGGAAAAGTTTGAAATTGAGCAAAATCAGGAGAGCACTGTCGCGGTCGAACTCACGTCTATTGCATTTCTCGGTACCAGCGTTGAAAGCGGCTCTGCAACTGGGGTGGCTGTAGCGACGGGTGGGCAGACGTATCTTGGAAGTATGGCCCAATCTCTGTCTGTGCAAACGGAAGAGAGCGCGTTTGACAAAGGGATTGCTCAATTCACATGGCTGATCCTGCGTTTCGTTGTGGTCATGGTTCCACTGGTCTTTGTCATCAACGGGCTGACCAAAGGAAACTGGACCGAGGCCTTCTTTTTTGCCATTGCGGTTGCTGTCGGCCTCACCCCTGAGATGCTGCCGATGATTGTCACGGTTTGCCTGTCCAAAGGGGCGCTGGCGATGAGTCGTCAGAAGGTGATCGTGAAGAGAATCAACGCCATTCAGAATCTCGGTGCGATGGACGTGCTCTGCACGGACAAAACCGGCACGCTGACAATGGACCAGGTGATCCTTGAGCGACATTGCGACGTCGCGCTGAAGGAAAGCGAAGGAGTGCTCGCCCTGGCCTATATGAACAGCCACTTTCAGACCGGCCTGAAAAACGTCCTCGACCGTGCTGTGCTGGCGCACGTGGAGACTCACACTCACGCAAGAATTCCTGAATATGCAAAGGTGGACGAAATCCCTTTCGATTTTCAGCGACGCATCATGTCGGTTGTTGTTCGTACGCCAGAAGAAAAAGATCGCATCATAAGCAAAGGGGCTCCCGAAGCGATCTTTCCTCGCTGTGCTAGTTTTGAGCTGGCTGGTCACCTTTATCCGATGGACCACGCTCATATCGATGACCTGAAGAAAGAGTATGAAAAGCTCTCGGCCGACGGCTTTCGAGTTCTGGCGATTGCAACGCGGGACATTGTGCCTCGCGGAATCGTGGCCGGGGATACCACACCGTATTCCACATCCGATGAATCGGACCTTATCCTGAATGGCTACGTTGCCTTTCTCGATCCGCCAAAGGAAACGGCAACAGCAGCCATCAAGGCTCTGCAAGGTCACGGGGTCGCGGTCAAAGTCGTCACTGGTGACAACGACCTTGTCGCGAAGAAAATCTGCAAAGAGGTTGGACTGTCCACGGAGTTTTCGCTGCTGGGCAGTGAAGTCGAAGCGATGAGCGATGAGCAGCTTACGGAAGCAGCGGTCAGAACTACACTGTTCGCACGAGTTTCCCCCGCACACAAACAACGCATTATCAGAGCCCTGCAGGCTCGCCAGCACATTGTCGGTTTCATGGGTGATGGCATCAATGACGCTCCGGCGCTTCGCACTGCCGACGTTGGAATCAGTGTGGATACCGCGGTCGATATCGCCAAAGAGTCAGCCGATTTGATCCTGCTGGAAAAGTCTCTGATGGTTCTGGAAGCAGGAGTCGTCGAAGGACGCAAAGTTTTTGCCAACATCCTGAAGTATGTTCGGATGGGCGCGAGCAGCAACTTCGGCAACATGTTCAGCGTCCTGGGAGCGAGTGTCTTCGTTCCGTTCCTGCCGATGTCTCCAATTCAGATCCTCGCAAATAACCTGCTTTACGATATTGGGCAAACCGCGATCCCGACTGACAACGTGGATCCGGAGCAAATCAAAAAGCCGCGTCCATGGGACATGAAGCAGCTCACACGATTCATCGTCTTCATCGGACCGTGTTCGTCAATCTTCGACTACACGACCTACTTCATCATGCTGTACGTCTTCAACTGCTGGAACACCAGTACGCCAGAGGCCGCCGCGCACAGCGCTAGTCTGTTTCAGACAGGCTGGTTTGTCGAAAGTCTACTCACTCAGACAATCATCATTCACATCATTCGTACCGACAAGATTCCATTCCTTCAGAGCTGGCCGTCATGGCCATTGCTCGTCCTGTCAGCAATTATCATGGCGATTGGAATCGCGATCCCATTTTCGCCCTTGGGCGATTACCTCGGTTTCACAACGCTGCCTCCGCTGTATTGGCCGCTGCTGGCAATTTCACTGTTGTGCTACATTGTGCTGACACAGGTGGTCAAAATGTGGTTGCTGAAAAGGGCGTGGATCTAATCCTCATCACAGCCCATGCGGGCAAGCGGCCCCATTCTGTTGTGGATTGAACTTCCGTCATTTTGCATAGCCCGTGAATGCAGCAACGTTTCCATGGTGCAAGTGGCAATCGAAACAGTTTTTTTGCAATGGTGGAGTACGAGGTGTTTACTATGCGACTGAGACTGCTTGCACGTACAGCGTTAATCTTTTCCTGTTGGTTCCAGTGTGTTGAAGAGCACTCCGCTGCTGCGGACGACCCACTCAGGATCGGCGGAAAGACGATGGGGTCATACTATGCCATTGTGGTCGATTCTCCGGGTAACGCGAATGCAGAACAGCTAAAGGAAGAAATCGAAGCCTTTTTTGGAGACATCAGCCGACAGATGTCAACGTGGGATGAGAACTCAGAGATTTCGCGATTCAATCGCTCAACGTCGACCGACTGGTTCATCGTGGGAAAAGACTTCGCGATTGTCGTCCGGGAAGCGAAGCGAGTGCACGAGATCTCCGGAGGGGCGTTTGATCCCACTCTGTCGCCGCTGATCGATGCCTGGGGCTTTGGTGTCAAGAAGCCTCGCCGCGAGATTCCGACGGATGAGGCAATCTCCAACGCACTTCGGAATGTTGGCATGCAGCATGTTGAAGTGCGCGTTGATCCACCAGCGATACGAAAGGCCATTCCGGAGCTGCGACTGACTCTTTCCGCAATTGCTCCGGGCTATGCAACCGATGAAGTCTGCCGAATCCTTCGAACTCACCAACTGAATTCGCATGTCGTGGATGTTGGTGGTGAAAACCGTGCCGGGATGGCAAAGTCCAATGGAGATGCGTGGCGAATCGGAGTTGAGTCACCACTTGGTGGGGACCTTCATAAAGTTGTTGAGCTGACGGACAAAGCAATTGCCACATCCGGAGACTATCGAAACTTCTTCATGGCAGGCGGCAAGAAGTATGCACACATCCTGGATCCGAAGACGGGACGCCCGGTTGATGATCCGCCAGCCAGTGTCTCCGTGATTCACGAATCCTGCATGACGGCCGATGCGCTATGCACGGCCTTGATGGTGCTCGGCACAAATCGAGGCCTTGAGCTGGCAAAAACAATTCAGATCGATGTCATGTTTTTGGAAGTCGATGACTCTGCAAAAATTGTGGACACCAGCGTCGGACTCTTCAGTGAAACGGATTGATCAGGTACCAGAGACTCGCACTTTGGCACCTGAATCACCATCGTCTGCAGCTGATCCACTTGGATACAAGCCGCACCGCGTTTGATGCAATGCAATACTTTTGACTATGGCTGTCTGAAAACCGCGGTGTGCCTGAAACAAAGAGGTGCTTGCCGTAGTTTCCCTGTTCGGGGCGGTGCCCACTTGCTCATAACAAATGAGCTAACGACACCCTGTTAACCACTCTATGAAACGTTGAAATGCTCTCGGATTTTCGCCGCGACCTGTCGATCCGTCATCTTATCAGCCGTTGAAATGTCTACGGTTTTTGCCGGGAAATGCTTGTTCTGAAGACGCTTCTGAAATTCCCCTTTGGCCTCACCCGGTCCAAGAATCAGCAATGGGTCGGCACCATGAAGTGCTTTAAGGACCTCATCGTAGAAGCCGTTAACCTGATTCATGAATTTGTGCTCTTGTTTATTCTCAGACTGGTAGTTTTTAGGGTGCTCACCGTCCGAGCCAGAGCCAGCCGCTGAAGAAAATGGCTTTTCAACGTCGGAGTTGATCTGAGTGATCTCCTCCCCCTCGGCGGTGATTCGCACAAGTATCGCCTTGTGATGATCGATCCACACTCCGGCTTTTGTAGTCATCTTTTGACCTTGTCGTTGACAGGCACATTCGAATCATGTGCAAACTTTGATACGTTTGATGATTGCTGAAACCGATTCAACACATCGGCCAATATGGGAGATTCCATCGGCAACACAACAGGAATCGCTGCGGCGAGGTCACAATTCGCCGCCTGAATAGACTCGGCACTTGCTCAGCGAATCCAGAGCAATGAGACGGGAAGCGGCAAGTGCTTTCGCTCTTACTCTACATCACACGACAGATGAGGGCAAGCACCGGAGCGTCCTTCCAGTATTCCGCCAGCGTGTCGTTTGATTTTAGTGTTGTCTTCTTTCGAGTTTGGTGATGAGTCGACGAAGAGCTCGTGCGTTGACATTTTTCCCTCACGCCGAATCTTACGAGTCGCGGACGAGCCCGTCACAGTCAGGCATGCGGGTTTCAGTGTCGCTTGGGAAATTGATTGAGGTGACAGCAGTGCAGGCGGCATCTCACCGGGAGAGATCTGAACGCTCGGTGCCGACATACATGCCAGGTGGTGTGGGGCAACAGCCATGCTGGCACGTTCCGATTTGCAGCTTCAAACGGCAACGCCAAACAGTGTACCAATGCCAGCTGTGGCTGCCATCGCGAGCGCTCCCCAGAAAGTCACACGAGCTACCGCTTTCGCTACGGGAGCACCGCCCACGTACGCCGACGCGCCACCAAGCAGAGCCAAGAACGCGAGGGACATGATTGAGACTACAATTCCGATCATGCTGACGGGCGTTACAAACGCCGTCAGCATTGGCATTGCCGCGCCAACCGCAAATGTTCCAGCGGAAGCAATCGCTGCCTGTACTGGGCGGGCGGCCGTTGATTCGTAGATTCCCAATTCATCGCGAGCATGCGTGGCGAGCGCATCATGCTTTGTCAATTGCACAGCCACCTGTCGCGCAAGCGATTCCTCCAACCCGCGAGCAACGTAAATCCCGGTAAGTTCTTCGAGTTCTGCGTCGCCATTTTCTGCAAGCTCCTGACGCTCGCGGCCAAGGTCTGCCGTCTCGGTGTCGGCCTGAGAACTCACAGAGACGTACTCACCCGCTGCCATCGACATGGCACCGGCAACCAATCCCGCGACACCCGCCACCATTATATTGGGGTGTGTCGCGTCGGCGGCAGCAACACCAACGACCACGCTTGCAGTTGATACAATGCCATCGTTGGCTCCTAACACGGCAGCGCGAAGCCAACCAATGTGTTCAGTACGATGTCGTTCTTTGTGGCGGGACACATGATTCTTTCGGATTTGGACTTCGGTTGCACTTAGAGACAGAACGGATCTCGATCTTCGTGTCAGGCGATTGGCCGATCTAAAGACCACCCCTTGAGATTTTTTGTGTTGTGGATGGGTGCAGAGGCATCCCGAGAGGCCCCTTGAAAGCAAAGACATCGCGTCGACATTGTATGATGGCCTGACAGTCTGGGCCACCTTTCGTCGTGACATTTTCCTTTACGACCATCTCACCATTTAGATCGATTGCCTTCGCATGATTTGGTTGCTGACTCATTTGGTCAGCAAGTTCTTATAGATCATTCCGTCTCTCATGATGACGACAAAGTTCTTTGCCGGATCATCGACAAGGTGTATGTTGTCGGTTGGATCGCCATCCATGAGCAGTAGATCAGCAATCGCTTCCTCTTCCACGACGCCAAACTTTCCCGGATATGGGCTGCGAAGGCCGGAGAGTGCGAGCAGTTCAGCGTTGTCGGCCGTTGCCAACTTCAACGTTTCAGTTGGCACAAGTTGCAACGCCCATTCTCGTGTTACGCTCTTGGCTAGAATACTCGAACGCTCATCGCATCGTTAGCCTACTGGCGACGTAAAAGCGTACGCCTCGCTCAAAATAAAGCTTAATCCTGCTAAAGAATCCAACTGCCGCGAAGCTGCTCCTGGTCACGACGGAGGCCGGAATCCAGAGTTCGCTTAGCCGCGTCGGTCCGACCCGCCGATGTCGTGAACGAATCGCGATTTTCGGGCCGTCGAAGCGAGCATCAGTTCTTTTGAAGTCGATGCGCGTGAATCTCACGGCGTCTTTGCAATGCCAAGGGCCACCGCATCTTGATGTGGCGGAGTCCAGCGGAACCGGTCGCCACAGGTGCTGTGGTATTCTCCGCGGAATTGGCCATCGGGGCGGACGCTGTTGGCGGTGCATGCGGAGAGAGGTTTTCCGTTCAACACGGTTTCCGATTTTCCCGGCTCGAGGATCCGTGGCTTGCCGTGATGGCAGCCAGTACAGCGGTTGTCAGTTGGGGGATTCGTAGGTGGAGAGCCTTCTCTGTGGGGCTCCATAAACTTGAGGGCGCCTTTGAGGGCTCGCTCGTAAATTGTCTGTCGTGTGTCGGTGTTTGGAATGATGACGCAGTTGCTGGTGCCTGCAAACAAGATGACGCCGAACGGTGCTTCGCCGCCAGTGCATTTCTCGATTAGATCGCAGTAGGCCGAGAGGCGAACTTCATGTTGGTTACCCCATTCTGTATTGCCACGACGTCGTCGAATGACGGGGATCACCAGTCCGCCCTTTTTGAGCACTCGCCATGGGTTACCCGCTAAATTTCCTGCTGGGTAGTCGAAGCGTTCTGGCGGTTTGTTGCAGTCGAATCCCGATTTCCGCAAGGACCACCAACTCAGGCGTTTGACCTCAGTTGGTGCCAGGTCGATGACAACGTCCGGGGCGGCTCGATACAGTGCCTGTTCACGCACCAAAGCAATAATGTGCGATAGGGTGTCCCAACATTTCGCGAGCAGCACGAAGATTGGCAGGCTGAGTATCACGCCCGCTGTCAGCGAATGCAGGTAAACAGCCAGCATGACCACGAAGATTGCGAATGCCATCAGTGTCAGCC
>JANMEV010000466.1:0-17966 GCA_031377305.1 Planctomycetota bacterium
GCAAACTTCCCGCAGTCACGATGACCTGGTACGACGGAGGCCTGATGCCACCGACGCCAGCCGAAATGTCGGGCGATCACCGTCTGCCCGACAACGGAGTTCTGTACGTTGGCAGTCAAGGCAAGATGTATCACAGTTCACACGGCGGAATGCCTCAGCTGTTGCCGGGCGACTTGATTGAGCAGGCCAAAGCGGTCGCGCCGACAATGGAACGATCTCCGGGTCATTACGAAGAATGGTATCAGGCGTGCAAGACCGGAAAACTTCCGGCAGCCAGCTTTGATTACTCCGGCCCGATGACCGAAACCGTACTGCTGGGAGTGCTCGCGCTGCGAGCTCCGGGGCGTCGCCTGATCTGGAATTCAGCCGAACTGAAGGTGACCAATCTTCCCGACGTGAATCAGTACATTCACACCGAATATCGAAAGGGGTGGTCGCTATGAATCAGTGCAATCAACTCAGAATCCCGTCGACGGAGCGACGGGCCTGCCGTACACCCGTCGCTCCGCCGACGAGCAGTTTGCGACTCCTCTTTCTAACGATCGTGCTTGTCGCTGCACCGTCCACCACGCACGCCGCCGACAACGAACTCACCGCCGCTGAAAAAGCCGACGGCTGGGCTCTGCTATTCGATGGCAAGTCCACCGACGGCTGGCTCGATTCCAAAGAACAACCGGTCGATGCGACTCACGTTTCAAACGGCACCCTGAATCCGCATCCCTGCAACTACATGCTGATCCACAACGAAATCTACGACAACTTTACACTGTCGCAGGACTTCAGAGTCAGTCCGAAATGCAACAGCGGAGTTTTCATTCGCACGTTCCCGCTGAAGCCGCGAGAAGGTAAGGACGTGGGCTTCAACGGACTCGAAGTCGCCATCGACGACACAGCGACCAATGGCTTCCACGACACAGGGGCACTCTACGATCTTGTGCATCCGTCAAAGAACGCGATGAAACCGCAAGGCGAATGGAATCACATGCAGATCACCTGCGACAAGAACCTGATCAGCGTCGAAGTGAATGGAGTCGAAGTCACTCGGACAGACCTCGACCAATGGATCACCGCTAACAAACGCCCTGATGGCACCGCTCACAAATTTGACGTCGTCTACAAGAATCATCCTCGCAAAGGGTATCTCGGCCTCCAGGACCACGGCAGCGATGTTTGGTATAAGAACATCAAGTTACTGCGGCTGAAGTAACGAGCATTCTTAACACACGGGGCTGACGCCCAGCCGCCCGCCGATTTGAGAAGTTGGCTGTCAAACACGGCGTCTGGCAGGCTGCAGGTCTACAAGGAAAGCCAGAAGCTCTATGCTCCGCAAGCTTGTTCAACGTCAATTGGTTTTGCTCATACCGATCGTCGGGATTGCGACCACCTCGTTCGCCGCGGCAGGTGATTCGGTCGCGGAGTCCAACGCCAGCCACCCACCCAACATCGTGTTGATCCTGGCCGATGATCTGGGTTACGGGGATGTCGGTTGCTACAACCCTGAGTCTCGCGTTCCCACGCCGAACTTGGATCGGTTGGCACTCGACGGCATGCGTTTCACCGATGCTCATAGTCCGTGTACGGTTTGTACACCGACTCGATACAGCCTGATGACGGGACAGATGGCGTTTCGAGTTCCCAACGGAGGGCGAGTTTTCACGGGAGCTGGTGGTCCGTCGTTGATCGCAACGGACCGAATGACTCTGCCCAGGATGTTGCACGAACAGGGATATTCGACCACTTGTGTCGGCAAGTGGCACATCGGATTGACGTTCTATGACAAGGACGGCAAGTCGATTCATAAGGACTCCCCGGATGCGGTTGAGTCGATCGATTACACTCGACGAATTGATGGTGGGCCGCTTGATTGTGGCTTTGATCAATTCTTCGGAACGGCCTGCTGTCCGACCACCGATTGGCTCTACGCCTACATTGATGGTGACCGAATTCCAGTGCCGCCAACGAGGCTGCTCGACAAATCCAATCTGCCCAAACATCCCTACACCAATGACAACCGACGCGGCTGGCATGCTCCTGACTTCGACCTTGAAGAAGTCGACATGAAGTTTCTGGAACGAAGTCAGCAGTTCCTTCGCCAGCATGTGGAGGAAATTCCGGACAAACCTTTCTTCCTGTACCACGCTACACAGGCCGTTCATCTGCCATCATTTCCGGGCCGAGACTTCAAAGGGAAAACCCAATCCGGTCCCCACGGTGATTTCATTTTCGAATTCGACCACATTGTCGGCGAACTGATGAAGACTTTGGATGAACTGGGCGTTGCTGACAACACGGTGGTAATCGTGACCAGCGACAATGGGCCGGAGGTGACCTCTGTTGTCCATATGCGGAACGATTACAACCACGATCCCGCACGACCTTGGCGAGGCGTCAAGCGCGACAATTGGGAAGGCGGTCATCGAGTTCCCTTCATCGTCCGCTGGCCCGACAAAGTCGCGCAGGGTTCGACATCGGATCAGATCGTTTCGCTGTGCGACGTCTTCATGACGACCGCGGAAATTCTTGGCGTGAAAGTTCCCAACAACGCAGCCGAAGACAGCTTCAGTTTGCTGAGTGTGTTGATGGGTAAAGACCGCGAACCCATTCGTCCCTATCTGTTGCAGCAGGCCTACTCCGGTGCGAGAGATCTGGCGATTCGTCGCGGCCAGTGGAAGTATCTGGCTCACAAGGGTTCCGGCGGTAACAACTACGAAAGCAACCCAGAACTCAGACCGTACCCTTTGCCCGATACGGCACCAACCGCAGCCGGCCAGTTATTCGACCTCGAATGTGATCCGGGCGAAACCACAAACCTCGCGTTGAAACACCCTGAGATTGTTGTCGAACTCGAAGCTCTGCTGAAACAATCCCTCGCCTCTGGCCGCAGTCGTCCGCTGGCTATCGCCACACCGTCGGATTTCAGTCCTCAATGAGGACGGCGAATGAGATTTGCAATAGTATCTTCAAGCGTCAATGTCGAGTTTCCGCCTGATGTTGACTATTGAGTGGCAACAGGCATCTGCATTGATTTTGTTGCCCTTTGGAAGCATGCCAATGCTTGCCGGTCGGCCCCTTAGCCTTCGAGAATTGCCAATGAACCTTGTTGTTCTTTGTAACAGTTCGGGCGTTCGCGCATTGATCTCAGTGCACTGACTGACATCCCCATCAAACCTGTCGAGTGTTTCGAGGACTGCCTGGTCCAGAGGTCGCGAACTGACCGAGAAGCATTGGGGACGTTGTATGACCTGACTTATCCGCCGGTTTTTCGCTATTGCCTGCGTCGGTCCGGTAATCGAGGCCTGGCGGAAGACATCACGTCGATAGTGTTCCTTAAGGGGGCAGGCAGTATTTCGGGCTTCTCGGGAGCCGGGTTTCAGGACTTTCGCCGTTGGGTATTTACGATCGCAACGAACGAACTGAACGCTGATTGCCGCAAGACGGCGCGCCGCTGGGAACTGCTGCGAGACGCCGCAACCGCAGGGCAACTGCGACATCAGGCCAGAGGTGAGGTCGTTGAAGAAAACGTGGGCCGCGACACTCTGCAGACAGTCCTCCTGAAACTGAGCGACCGAGACCAGGCAATCATTGTGCTTCGCTTTTACTCAGAATTGTCGTACGACGATGTTGCAACAATCCTCGACATGTCGCCCGGTGCGGTGCGAACCGCTGCAAGCCGCGCATTGGAAGAAATGCGAAACGAATTGAGAATCGAGATATGACGCGAAACGAATCTTCAGAACAAGAACTTTTTGATGGCTGGCAGCACCGATGCCCGCTGGACGACTGCTTGCCTGAAACACACCAGACCGATCTTCGCGTGAAGTTTCTGCAGGTGTTTGATGCGGCGCGGCATTGTGCGGCAGTCGCATCGCCCGAGGCACTCCCGGTGCCAGCCATGAAAAGGGCTCGAAATGCGTCTCAAAGCTTCGCTGTAATTGCAGCAGTGGCAGTTTGCATTTTAATCGGTCTGGCGCTTCGAGTGGGGAACGAACGTGATTTGTCTCATAGTTCATTGACAGTCCTCCCTGCCGCCGTTGAACACTTGGATCCCAGCTTTGTCGATTCGCTTTCCGAAGTGACGCATTGCAGGAAGAGCACTCCGCCGAACAGGTTTTTGTGGCCCTGGCCGTCTGTCAGCGAGAACAAGAAGCCGCACGTTCTGTGAACCAGAAGAATCAGATGCGTTTGTTTTATGAACCGTTACTTTTGTCAGTACCACCGAATTCTCCGAAAGGTTAGTCACATGCGTTTGTTAATCCTGGTGAGTCTGTTGCTTTTGCCAACCGGAGTCGGCCAGACCGACGACTGGACCCCCCGAGAATCCAGACCCTTCCGTCATCAAGTCTGAAGCGAAAGCTGATGCCGATTCCGGAAAGTACGAAGTCGCTTTGGCCAAGTTAACCTGGTACTACGAGAACGCGACCAAATTGCAGCCCAGTCAATCGGGCGTGCGTCGATCATTTGCTCTCTCGCAGTGGCTGGAATTGGGGGAAGTCTATCCGCCAGCACTCGAGAAGCTTGTCGAGATTCGTGACAAGACAGTGGAAAAAATTCGCGACGAAAAACAGATTCGAGTCCGTTTTGAAGACTTTCACGACTTCACAGCACTCAACGACACTCTGCGACAGGAAGTACGCACGGTGGAGGCATTTAAGTGGGTCAGCGAAAAAAGAACTAGGAAGATGCTCAACGAGTGTACGGCATTTCCGAGGCGGCGTTGATCAAGCACAAAGAGTACGAGCTCTGTGGAAAATTCATCGATCCGGAAGCAGACGTCGAAAGGATTGGTGAGAGCTATAAGAGTGGTTTGACTTTGAGCCAACGATTCGGAAAATCGCACCAGGATTACGTCGACAAGAAGGTCGTCAACGAAGCGGCCTTATTGGTGGCAATTCTGGTCAAGAACGATCGCATCCCGGAAGCCAAGGAAGCCGCTGATGAGTTGAAAACGTATGTGACGGATGGCAAGTTGTTGAAAAAGCTCAATCGAGAACTCGACGCAGCCCTTAGCGGCATCGTTCCAAAGCCATGGCCGTAATCTTCACTTTAACAATTGAGTTGCTGTCGAAAAAAGAGGCCCGGTCTTGTTGAATCGAGACCGGCCTGTTTTTTTCTTCGGCCGAAGAACGCCTAAACCATAAAGATTGATTCCGTCGATTTCTATTACCTCTCGATGCCTCAGGTTCTGGACATCGGCGACGGCAGCCAGGATGCATTGCTGCTTCGCGTCGCTGCTGGCGAATATGTCGGCTGGGGCGAGTGTGAAGCGGCTCCGCTGGTTTCGATTGCCAGCCTGATTTGTCCGATGTCGCACAGCGCCTGTAAACCTGTAATTGCTTTCGTCGTCGGCCAGGAAATCAATGACGTCAACGATATCCGTCGAATCGGAAATCTCGTTCGTGCCAACAGTCTTGATCTGTTGCAGGCGGACCACACACTTTCGGGAATCGATATCGCGTTGTGGGATCTGCTGGGGTATCGACTGAATGAACCTGTCTGGAAGCTGCTGGGTTACAAATCTCGCTTTCCAAAAACGCCGTATGCGTCAGTACTGTTTGGCGATACCGCCGCCGACACGCTTCAGAAGGCAAAGTCCATCGCCGCATATGGTTTTCGAGCAGCCAAGTTTGGTTGGGGACCGTTCGGCTTATCAACCGTTGAAGCCGACTGTGATCAGCTCGCCGCAGCCCGCGAAGGCTTAGGAAAAAACGGCATTCTTCTGGTCGATGCGGGAACCGTCTGGAGCACAGATCTGGACGCCGCTCGAGCTCGGCTGACGATGCTGAAAGAAGTCAACGCCACGTGGCTGGAAGAATCATTCGTCTCGGGCGCGTTGTCCAAGTACCACGCATTGTCACTGGAAGGTGGCTCGGTCGGAATGGCGGGCGGAGAAGGCTGTCATAATTTCCACATGGCCAAACACATGGTTGACTATGCCGGACTGAAGTACGTGCAAATCGACGCAGGTCGCATCGGCGGTATCACAATCAGCAACGACGTGGCCGACTACGCTGTCGCGAAGGGCGTGACCTACGTCAATCACACCATCACGTCTAACCTCGCGTTGTCTGCTTCTCTGCAACCGTTTGCTGGGCTTGCGTCGCATACGATTTGCGAATTCCCAACGGAACTCAAATCACTGGCCCGAGCGATGACGAAGAATCACATCGTTCCTGACAAGACCGGCCTGCTGCATGTTTCGGACGCCCCCGGCCTCGGCATCGAACCCGATTTCGAAGGCATCGCTCCGTATCTGGTAGACGTTGAAATCCGTGTGCAGGGAAAACAGATCTATGCGACGCCTGAATTGCGGTAGCACCACTGTAGGTCACGCCTGCCGGGCGGGACTTCGCGACTTGTCGCGACCTGAGCGCACATCGTCCGCCCAAATCGGCCGCTGACATCGGCAGAAATTTTTTGTTACGGCAACGAGCACCCAGCTCGTGACCCGCACGGCCCTGCCTTTCTTGCAGCTTGCCGGAGGGACTCAGCACACTGATTTCGTCTGACAGCCACTCGTCGAATCAGCATGCCGACGCATGACAACGTCGAGACCAAGCAAATTCGGCCGACGTTTGTCGCGCGGCACAGTCCGCGAGACAAATGTCGGTGTTCGGGGATATTTCCGCGAGCGACCACTGTTGGAAATTTGATATCAGACAGTTGGTAAACGCTGCCTTCCAGCCAGGTCTCAAACAAATCCATGTGGAGAAGTAGACGATGAGTCCACGATTCGCATCCATTTCGATCACGTTCCTCGTGATCTCGGGTTGCGCTGGCCTGGCATCCACTGAAACGATGTCGAGCAGCTCTCCAGATGACGCAGTGCTTTTCGATATGGAGACACTTCACAGGATCGAAAGCGGTTTTCAGGTCATCGATCAATCAGCTTTAGAGATTCAACTTAAAGATCTGCAGGCAGGTCAACAGGTTCGGCTCGTCACGTCCGCTTCGACGCTTGCAGAAATGAAGGACGGCGGCAGCGTCGAAACGACTGAGTACTTCGGAACGATTGATGCAATTGACGCTGACAACATCGTGCTCAAGGACGCATCGCTTGTGACCATCGCGAAAGTTGTGCGAGCGACGCCGATCGTGAGCCGAGTTCCCTACTTCAGCCGGATGTTTAAGAACACGTCTCGTGCGAAGGAAACTCACCCGTTGCCGCACGGCGTTACGGTTCCCCGCTCAAAGGTCATAGTGGCACTTGGCACAGGCTCCGAGTTCGTAGAGCGAATCGGTGTCGATTTCGACTTCAACGCCGACGCCAATGAATCGGTTGAAAGAACCGAAGTGGATTTGCTGATTCGCCCGCAGGGCGACAAACAACAGCCTGAGTGAACAACTCATACTGCCGGAACCCATGCTGCCGAAAAGAAAGCCCGACTTTAGACTTGCGGTTGAGTGGTTGAGAATCCTCACTTCGCACAATGGTATTTAAAGTACCACTGAATACACAGGACTCTGCGAAGAGTCGCAATGAAGCGAGTCGGAGGACTAGGATGCTGAAGCGGGTAACAAAGACCTACTCGATCGTCCAGTCGTCCACTGGCATACCGACTATCCCCACTTCCGTTTGGAGGAATCAACGCGCGTTCGATGCCAACTACGTTCACCGCGGTCCAGCGAACGAATGCGTCCGTTGCCTGGCTATACCACATCAGGACCGTTGGACTGAGCCTCGAAAGCGGAACCTGCAGTGGTGATGGAAGTGCAAACAAAATCCAATACGCAAACGCAAAGCGAAATGCGAATAACTGGAAGCGACCGTCAGGCAATTGAGAGCAGCAGATCACAGCGACAACACCACACACCAGCCATGGTGAAAAGAACTCCTCCGTCACAGACGTCGGTGCACAAGTGGCTGAAGTGCTTCGACCTGGTGGATTCATTGCGACAATGTCTGTCGTCGTTTTCGGAGTATCGTCGCTGACAACTTCCAGTGAGCAATCGTCGATCCAGACATCGCCGTTGCCAGCCAGAAGAAGCCCAACGGTCAGCGACTTCGCGTCGTCTGCGACGTCGGCTATGATTTCGAAGTGCTGCCAATCATCGCAGTGAATCGGTCGATCCTGCATGTTGTCAAAGTCGCCGATCTGCGGCCGAGATGGGTCTGAAGACGGGCGATCAACTCGCAACCACAGGCCGGGTTTCGTCGCATCCGCAAGATTCTTTGTCTTTACTGCCGCACGGAATCGAATCCGGCGGCCTCGGAATCCATCCAGCGAGTCTTCCGTAAACACCTGCATCAAGTTTGCAAATCCCTGCCCGGAAGCTTCCGATGCCGAAACGTGAGCACATTTGTCTCCAGTAACAGCATCGTCAGAAACTTCGACGCGATACCCAGCCTGCTCGCAGACGGGCGGAAAAAACCATCCGTCCGGTTTGCCATCGATCACCGATTCAAACCCAGGATTTTGAAGCTCCGGAACTCCACTTCCGTGAGCCATCACAACCAGCGTGTATTCTGATTCGCGGCTGGCACTTTGATGTCGAAGTTCGTCATTGATTTCCCGGACATCCGTGACTTGATTCTGAACCGCTTTCGGCGGCGATTCATGAGTCCCCCTGCTCAGCAAAACGAACCCCAGCACGACGACAAGTGATGTTCCCAAAACAGCGCGATGCATCATCCTTCCCAAAAGTCTTCGTCGCAAAGAGCTCTGCGGAACGACGGCCTTGCGCACAATCGCCAGCCGTTGAGTTGCCATTTCCGCGCAGAGATCGGCCAGCACATCCGCAGGCGGTGTTTTGTCAGCCAGTTGGCGACATAGTTCGTCAACCAGGTCATGGTTTTCACGATTCATTGCTTGACCTCATTTGTCGTCATCAAGTGCGGCAGCCAGAGCTGTAATTGACGTCGTCCGCGTTCAACATGTTTTCGAACTGTGGCTTCAGTGATTTCCGGAGTCCTTGAAATCTCGAAGTAGTCCTGCTGTTCCACGAGTCGCAAGTACACACAAACGGATTGCTGGTTGGGCAAGCGAGCAATCGCGTCCAGAACTTCTTCATGAGCCTCGGATAGTTCCGTCATTCCTTCAACGGATGCTGACTCATCGAGTCGTTGAGAAAGATCCTGTTCGGATTGCGATGCTCTGTTCCGTCGCTCACGCCGAACATCCAGCGCCCGTTCAATCCCAATCTTCACAACAAGGGCTGCAGGATTCGGGTGCCTCTGAATCACTGCCAGCTTCTGCCAGATCTTCAGCTGCACGTCCTGTAACACGTCGAGAACGTCGTCCCGGTTTTGCAGAACTCGCCAAACACGCTGCGCAAGAGCTGCCGCCAGAGGCTCCAAAAGCCGCTGATATTGTGCTACAGACTGCGGTTTTTCATCTTCGGGCATCCGCGCGACCGATTGAGGATTCTTAAGCACTCGAGTCGAAGTCCAGTGACTCGTACATGGAGTTACCGTGCTTCGGATGCCGTTGTGTACCGGAAACTCAGAATTTCTTCAGCCGTCAGGAATTTGCGGCCCTCGATATTTCGGGGTTCGCGGCAGTAACCGGCCCGGAGCCAATCGGTTCTCACATCGAGTACGGCTTTATTAATCTCGGACGGTCGGTTAACCCGGCGATGACATTCCAGAAAACGCTGTTGACAATGTTCTCGGAACGATTACTATAAAACCAAATCTACAAAACCAAATAAAAGTGCAAATCGATCAGACAAATTGAACGACGTGCCTGATCTGTGACTCAAGGAGACTCAAAAAATGGCTCGACCAAAGGCCAAAGAACTGACGGAGCGGGAACTGGAAGTCATGCAGGTTTTCTGGGACCGAGGCGAATCGACGGCGTCGGACGTCCGTGATTCCATGGCGGAGCAGGGGCGGGATCTGGCGTATACGACGGTCGCGACGCTCGTTCGAATCCTGCTGGAAAAGGACTTTTTGACTCAGACGGCGACCGAGCGGCCATTTCGATTTGTTCCGGCCAGAACCTATGAAGAAATCTCGGGCAGCATGCTTGGTGATATGGTTCAGAAGGTGTTTGCGGGGTCACGCATGAATCTGCTGATGAGGCTCTTTGAGCAGAAAAAGCTGACATCGGCCGAGCAGACTCGACTGGAAGAGATTCTGAATTCAACGAAGAAGAAGTAAGCGATTGGGCAGTCGGTTTATTTGAAATCTGAAATTTCATATTCGCAGGGGGCGTTCGATGAATTCGTTGAGCAACTTATTGGTTTGCGGACTGCTGCAGGTCACGCTCGTCGCGGCAATGGGTTTGGTTGTTGTTGCGATCAGCGGTCGATGGAGTCGCATCTTGGCCGCCTGGTTTTCCTGTGTGACGCTGTTTGCGATTGTTATGTTGACCGGTTTGTCATTTGTGCCGTGGCCGAGTTGGCTGGACGAAGCAACAACGGCGGCAACCGTCTTAACACAGTCGAATGCTGCGAGTTTGGCAATCGTGGATGCTGCTGATGCTTTCGAGAAGGCGAAGGCTTTAACAAAGCCCGTGCCGTTTGGCCTCGCAGAGTTCATGTCAGATGGCGTTGAGGGACTTCGCAATCTAAATCGAACTGAGATCTCCGCGTCTTCGATCCCAACGACAACGGAGGCCGCAAAGGTGGCTCCTGCCGGCTCAGTTTGGACACGATGGTTTGTCTGGCTGTTCGCGGCCGGTGTGATTGTCGGGCTGATTCGGTTGATTGGTGGCATCGCGGGAGTCCGACAGATGGTTCGATCCAGCCGTCCGTTGCGGAATGCAAAGCTCAAGGAAACGATCGAAGTTCTCTGCGCTGAGTTGCGATGTCCTGCGTTGATCGAAATCCGCGGATCGACGCGACTGGCCACTGCCGCGACGGTAGGTTGGCGACGGCCGGTGATTCTGATCTCCGACAGTTGGAAGTCGTGGTCGGAAGATCAGCTTCGCAGCGTGCTGGCGCATGAGATCGCTCATATTGCTCGCGGCGATTTCGCGGCGACCGTGGCTGCTCAACTGGGGCTGGTGCTGCACTTTTATCATCCGCTGGTTCATTGGTTGGTGAATCGGCTGCGTTTGGAACAAGAACTGGCCGCGGACGCCATGGCGGCTCGTATTGTGGGAGGCTCGCAGGCGTATCTGCGTGCGATCGGAGAACTGGCGCTGATGCAATCCAAAGAACATGTGAGCTGGCCGGCTCACGCTTTTCTGCCAACCCGCAGAACTTTTCTGAGGAGAATTGAAATGCTGAGAGATATGAAATTGTTGTCTGATCGAGCTCCGCTGGCTCTGCGAGTCAGCTCGCTCGTCGCAGTGCTGGCTGTGACTCTGGCCGTAGCGGGAATCCGACCGCCCGGGACTTCGTCGACGAATCAGGCAGTTGCAGGACAGCTCGCGCCTGGAACTACGACGAATGAGCCAACGGCGACGCAGGAAGCAACTGCGATGGATGCGAAGTACGTTCCTGCGAACGTGCTAGCCGTGGCTGTGTTTCGACCATCGGAGCTGCTTCCGATCTTCAGACAGGCACGACAGAAAATGGAAGGCGCAGTTTCCGATGAAGAGAAGAGCCTGATGGACGTGATGGAGAATTGCAAGTCAGCCACTGTGATCATGTCGAATCCAAATCCTCCACAAGGCACAGAACCAATTGGAGTCATGTTGTCTTTTTCCGATAAGGCTGCTCTTGATGCGGCTGCGAAGATACTGGCTCCCGGCAACCGTTATCAAAAGGAAAAACTGCTTTTCGCCGAGATTGAAGTGCAGGGTTCAAATGCGAGATATTTCGCAGACGACCGGACGCTGATTTTTGGCGGAGCCGATACCGTCAAAAGTATGGTTCTTGCAGGACCTTCATCGTTGTCACTGCTGACTCAGACGGATGTCTGGACAGCTGCAAGCAAAGGAACACTTGCTGTTGCTGTTGATCCCACGGGTTTGAAGACCATCATGGCTCAGGCACCGCCGAATCCCATCGTCGGTATGTTCTCGCCGTTCTGGATGCAGGCGGACAGCCACACTCTTGGTGTTGCACTGGGTGAAAAGGCAGAGATCAAACTTGTTTCAACGTCTCCCGACGAGAAGAACGCGAAGGTCGTTCAGGCTTCGCTGAATGCGGGGGTTTCAATGCTGACCGGCATGGTGGCCAGTCAAAAAGCAGGCGTCCCCGAACAAATCAAGCCAGCAGTTGAATCACTGGAAGAACTGCTTGCCTCACAGGCTGTGGTGCGAAACGGAAATCAGACCACGTTGACATTCACGGGCGATGCGAAGGCTCAGGTGGACGCGATCGTTGGACTTCTCGTTCCTGCTCTTGGAAGTGCGAGACACGGCGCCCAACGTGCTCAGCAGACGAACAACTTCAAACAAGTCATGCTGGCGATGCACAACTATCATGACACATACGGACACTTTCCACCGGCCGTGGTCGTCGATCCGAGATCAGGCGTTCAGCGAAGCTGGCGTGTTGAGTTGCTGCCGTTTCTTGAACATGCGTTTCTGTACGAGAAGTACCGCAAGGACGAGCCGTGGGACAGCGACGCCAACAAGGCCGTGCTGGAGAAAATGCCGGGCGTCTTTCGGCACCCAACAATGGCTGCAGGCTCGACGAACACATCAATCTTCGCGGCCATTGGCAAAGGGTTGGTCTTTGAAAAGGATGATAAGGACGGTACGAAGATTCAAGAAATCACGGACGGTACGTCAAACACTGTCGCCATCGTGGAGGCACAACGGGAGATTCCCTGGACCAAACCAGAAGACATCGAGGTTGACCTGACAAATGATAAGCTGCCGGAGCTTGGGATTGTTCCCGAAGGCTGGATCGCCGGAATCTGTGACGGGAGCGTGCATTTTATCTCCAGGGATATCGATCTCGCCCTCTGGAAAAAGCTGCTGACTCGGGCCGGTGGCGAGATTGTGGATCAGTTTTGATACGGAAATGCAACATCGAGTTTTGCCGTGAAACAGTTTGAGACTTCAGATTTCAGATCTCAAATTCCCTGCGTCGTCGGCGTAATGTGACGGCCATCCTTTACGCCGTTTTGAACGATCGCGTCCGCAACTGGGTTGGCAGCGGCGCGATCGTTTTCTTTTCCGTAACGCCATGCTTCCGTAACCAGCCAAAATCTACTCGCGAGCCGAAAATGGTTGCCCTTCCGATTCGACAGGCTGTCTGCCGCTCGGCACCGCCGCACGAAGGGCCCAAGACGCAAACATCCATAGGTGTGACGTTTCGAGTTCATGAGGTTTCGGATCCAAACGGCCAATCGGCTTGCTCGAGGCCTGTGTCATGATGCAGCACGACGCCGTAAATGTGCGTCGCCTTGCCGTCTTCCAAACTCTTGACTATTCTGAATCCCACAACGTCGGGCAAAACTGGTTTTTGCGACATGCTGTCGGACAATCATAATGTTGCACGCACCGAGGTAAATGATGCTTACGCCGTTTCCGCTTCCGACCGAGCATCGTCACAGGCTGGGCACGCTACCCAGTTGCGGCTTCTGGAAGCTTGACGTTCGCGCCAACGGGAAATGGGATGGCGTCGTTGCCGTTGCCCCCGATTTTTCCGTGTCCGGCGTTTACATTCGCGGCAAGGTCGAGACTTTCGATTTGCCGTTCACCCCTGACGAAATCGAGGCCGTTCGTGGCGAGTTAATCTGGAATCGTTCGTTTTCACGCTACCCAGACGTTTTCCTTTTTGGCTTTCCCTACAGCTCCATACTGCTGATTGCGCCAGGACTAATCGTTCTTGGTATCCTCTCTCATTGGGCGTTCTTCCTTGCGGGCATCGCTATTCTGGTCGGCGCGGTGCTGGTCATTGGTTACGCTGGGCGAACGGGCGGCTATTGCCTCACCGGTGGCCCATTTATTCTCGCTGCACTACTTCAATTCGTCTTTACCCTTTTCCGACTCTGGGCGTTCTCGTAGCGCAGCGGGCGTGCAGCATAGTTTTTACGCTCGTCGGTTCGCGGACCTTCGCTCTTCGGCAGCGGGCGTTCGCGGTGGTAGAATCCGTCTAACGCAAACTCAACCGCTTCGTTCACTGTGGCGGCGTAGAAACCTTCCGTGGCATGGCTTACAGCATCAATGAAGACAGGATTTACTTGACTTTATGCGGGGGCAGTTGACGTACCGTTGCGATCAGCATCCTGCCCCTCATGATTGCCCCGATGTGTTCGTAATCTACAACGCTCGCTTCGATGAATATGGCATGCCGGTTCGTGATGGCGGATGGTCTTCGGTGTTGATGCGTTTCTGCCCGTGGTGCGGCACCGCGATGCCTGATTCCAAACGAGACTTTTGGTTTGAGACGCTTGCTACGATGGGAATCAACAACCCTTCCAAGCAGACAGTACCGGATCTGTATAGGTCCGATGCATGGTGGCGTTCGCTGTGTGGCCCTGGCGTGCACTAATGTCTTGTTGTAAAGGCTTGTGGGGAAGCTTTCATGGGTTGGTGTCGCTTCTGTTGTGGGTACAAACTTCCGGGTGTCACGTTTTCCCGCTCCGGTTTGAGCGGTTTCGGAAAAACCTTTTCTTGAACGGATGAACTCATGTTTTGTGGTCCAACCTGAATCGGCTGGAACATCTCAAACAGAGTACTATGTCATCCCCTTCATCACCATTCCCATCACTCGAACGCGAGCCCAACGGGGAAGAGTGGCCAGAGAATAGGTCAGAAGCTTCGAAAGAAAGCCGGGCATTATTGTCGTTCGGCGACCGAGCGCGTTGATGATGGGCCGAGCAAGATCGGCGGGGTTCATTGCTTTCCCCATCTTCAGGCCAGCTCGCGATGCAAAGCCTGTTGCTGTCGGTCCGGGAGCTACGGACAGAACATCCACGCCGCGTGGAGCGAGTTCAATTGCGAGTCCTTCCGCCAGCGACTGGACATAGGCCTTCGTCGCCGAATAGTGTGCGGTCCAGGGATTTCCCTGAAACGCCACGATGGAGCTCAGCAGGACGATGCCACCTCGACCACGTTCCACGAATCGACGACTGAAATGCCATGTTTGCTGAAGGAGGCAACGACAATTGACATCCAGCATCGTGAGTTCGTCGGCGACGTTGCCATCGGCCAGTGCGCCGGAAGTCCCGAACCCGGCGGATGCAATCAACAAACCGACGTCCAGGTCATTTGTGGCATCGATCAGTGTTTGCATGCTGTCGAGGTGTGAGAGATCCAGCACAACCACTCGACATTCCAAGGCATGAGCTGCTTTCAGCGTCGAAGCCAATTGCTCAAGTGCGTCGCAGTTGCGGGCTACAAGAACAAGGTTGAGCCCGGATGCCGCGAGTTGAATGGCCAGCTCTTTGCCGATTCCCGAGGACGCTCCCGTGACAACGGCCCATGAGCCATAGCGGTCGCGAAATTGTTTTTGATGGTCGTTAGGCTTTGACACTCAGGAATTCTCCTTCAGCAGCAGGACAGGGCAGGCGATGTTACGACGGAAAACACTTCCCGAACTTGATCAGCCAGATTGGCGAACCACGCAGGCGAATCTTCAGCGTCAACAAGGCCAACGCGAGATTCCTTTCACGAGCCAGAAAGCCGAGCCACGTTTTGCTGTCGGCCGTGATTCCGAGATTCGCCTTGCCGATGTGACCATCTTCCACTTGAAGCTTCTGGTCTCGAATGGTCACCGTCGCTTTGCGTTGCTCAGATCCGGTGAACGTGAAGTGATAGACGGCATCAAGACTTTTGGACTGCCCCGGCTGAAACTGCAGAAACATCAGCTTCAAAAAAATGTCAATCGTTCGAACATTCACATTTCCGCGGACCGGCCGAAGCTTTTTGTGAGGGAACTTTGTAACCACATATTCGGCGGCATCCGAACCAGCGACCGCGTAGATCGTTTCGACTTTGTCCTGCAGCGGTCGCAGAGTC
Source organism: Planctomycetota bacterium (assembly GCA_031377305.1). GTDB lineage: Bacteria > Planctomycetota > Planctomycetia > Planctomycetales > Planctomycetaceae > SXXK01. Next base: position 15,807 of record JANMEV010000466.1, read on the forward strand.
TCGTCCATGAACTTTTTCCGGTTTTCCAGCCACGGAGCAATCACATCCTCGCCGGCCGGGCAAACAGCCAGACAATACGCGGCTTTGTAGTTGGCTCCGAATGACAGGCTCTGCCACATCGATGCAGATTCAGAATCATTGACCTTCGAACGCAGTTCATTCCGACTGCCACTGTCTGCAATCTGCTCCGTGAAGTCAGTAAAGCCGCCCATGAACTCGCGGTAGTTGTGAGTGTAGCACGCACTGAAGCTGAAGCCGCCGTCGGGCGAAATCGCTCCCACCGGACATGCCGCGACGCACAGTTTGCATTCGAGACAGGGGTTGTATTCAATCGGCGTCGACTGCTGCGCAACCGTATCGCCGATCAGAACTGCTCCAAGCAGAATGAAGTTTCCGAACTTCGGGTGGATGACGTTTCGATGGATGCCCATTTGACCAAGGCCAGCCGCCACGGCCACGGGCTTGTAAGACACGACCCAGGTCTTGCCGGGGAAGTTGTCCATCTCCATGGGAAAGCCCATCGACGGATTCACCGCCCTGACTCCACGAGCCTCCAAAGCCGTGACGATCATACGAGCGACATCGTTCACGTGGTCCCCGGTATGATGAAACTCCAGATTGGCGACAGAGCGAGCGACGCTGCGAATCGGCTCGCGATTCATCTTGCAGACGATCGCCAGCAGGGTCTTCGTCCAGGGGGCGAACTTCAGGATGTCATCTCGCTGGTCGTCCAACTCTGGTCGGTCGATCGAAACAATGCCCGCGTCGTCGGCCCCACAATCCAAACACAACTGTCGCAGAGCTTCCGAATCCAACGGAGCAGGACGGACAACTGCTGGTTCAGATCGTTTCCTGATCACAGTTGGATGGTCGTCGAGTCGGGCCATAGTCTGCTCCAGAGGTCAGGTGTTGCTGGTCTGACAGCTGTGTAAATACTTGCAAACTGCAAGTGAATTAAATACTTGCATTTTGCAAGTTATTGGCGTATTGTCAAGAGTATATTCTGAAGAGCGTATTATTCCTTAATTTCTTCGGCGAGCGGGGCATGTGAATGCTCTGATGGCGGTTTGCGGTTTGTTCATCTATCTGGTGCATTGTCAGAGCCTGGAACAGGGGTTTGTCATTCGTCTGTCATTCCCGCGCATGCGGGAATCCAGTATTCCACACTCTGGATTCCCGCCTGCACGGGAATGACGATACGCCCTGGAACTTTGGTTTGACGAAGCACTAGGCAGGGGGTCAGACGTCACCCGCTCGCCGGCGTGCTGAAGCTAAGGCTCGTCTGAACAGAGAACGTGAATCGCCGCACGCTCTTCGCATCTCTGCAAACTTCAACTTGCAACCTGGGAAAGAACGACCACAATGGAACATCCTCGATCCTGCTGCCCGGTGGCATGCACGCTCGACATCATCGGCGACAAGTGGACGCTCCTGGTCGTGCGAGACCTCTTGCTGGGTCGATCGCACTTTCGTGAATTTGCCGCGTCGCCCGAACGTATCGCGACGAACATCCTGACCGATCGACTCACGCGACTGGTCGATCACGGCCTGGCGGAAAAATTTCCGTCCCCCGAGCAACCGGGCCGCGAAGCGTATCGACTGACCGACAAGGGCAAAACACTCGGCCCCGTCGTCAAGGCCATCGTCAAGTGGGGTCTTGAGCAACTTCAAGGCACGGCCGCGATGATGACGCCGAAGTAACTTCGTCGATCACGAAGAGTCTCGAGATTACTTCGGCGGCAGACCACAGGAAGCGACTGCGAGAATGATCCGAATTTCCTCAACAACTCTCCATGCCGCCAGGATCACGCGTTGATGCCAGGACAGTGTTCCGCACAAAGCTGAAAATGGCATGAGCAAAAACTGACTCGCCTGCCTTTTCCGATCTTGCTTTACAGTTGTTCTTCTTTTGTTCGTTCCGATAGTTTCTGGAACAGCCACGCACGAGAGAAAGTCCACCAGCGTGACGCCGTTGCGCGGGAGATACCAAGAGTCTCAGCGGCGGTGACTTCATCAAGGCCAGCGAAGTATCGCAGTTTGACGAGTTCGGCCTTGTCCGGCATTTCGCGTTCGAACTCTTCAAGCACTTCATGCACGGCGATGATTTCCGACAGATCAACGGATGGACTGATGACAATCTCCGCGAGTAGTTCACGCTGC
>JANMEV010000469.1:0-14757 GCA_031377305.1 Planctomycetota bacterium
ACTGCTGCGCTCCGAGAGCAAGGTTTCGTTGCTCAACTGGTTGTTCCCGAGGACGGCGTAATCCAGGGACGCAGTGCCTTGCTGAGCCTCTCCGGAGCCGGCGCCAACACCTCGATCCTGGCCAGCGATGTGGCTCAGCATGTGCGGTTGACGATCTCAAAGCCAAGTCGCAACGCGTTTCCCGGCAGTCCGATGGGCGCGGTCGCGTTGGCTCGCCAGGCGATCTATGACGCTCAATGGTACCGCGACGCTCATGCTGCGGTGGCGGCTGATCCAACGTTACCGCGTCCCGAACTCAACGATGCGCTGGCGGCGTTGCAGCCGATCATTGACGGTTCAATGCCGATCATTGTGTCCGCCTCGAACGAACAGTTCGTCGTGCGAGCCGATCAGTTTGCGGGTGAGTTTGGCCTGAGCTTGATCGTCAAGGGAAGCGGCAAGGAGTACCGTCGCCTGCCAGAAATCGCCGCAACAAGGCGATCGTTGATTCTGCCCTTGGCGTTCCCGAAGCCGCCAAACGTGGCGACTCCTGAAACGGCTCAGGACGCAACGTTGGAAACGTTGATGCACTGGGATATTGCTCCGGAAAACCCAGCCCGAGTCGACGCAGCGGGCATTCGATTCGCTTTTACGACCGAGCGATTGGCGGCCAAAAGCGATTTTCTGAAGAACCTGCGAAAAGCCGTAACGCGAGGCCTTTCACCAGCGTCAGCACTGCGAGCACTCACCGTCAGCCCGGCTGAAATGCTCGGCGTCGACAAGCAATTGGGGACACTGGAAGTCGGTCGTATCGCCAGCATGGTTGTAACCGACGGCGACCTCTTCGCCGAGAAAACAAAAATTACTGAAACCTGGGTCGACGGGATTCGGTTCGAACATTCTCCCAAATCGGCTCGCGAAGCTGAGGGTCACTTTGAATTGCAGTTGCAACCAGTCGCCGAAGTTCCGAATCGTCTGTACGTCGAGCTGACCGATGACAACGGCAAGCTGAAAGGACGTATCTCAAGGCAGCCCGTTCCAAAGTCGGACAAGAAGGAAGGCAAACGCGATTCGGCCGCTGGCGACGCGAAGCCGACGGACGTTGCTAAAACGGACGTTGCTAAAACGGATGACGCCACGCAGGAAACTCCCGCTGCCACCACGACCGACGACCAGCCACCATCGGCCGACGTCGCGAACGTCGAATCCAGCGACAAGCCGACCGCCGACGCTGCAGCAGACGCAGACGCATCGAAGTCAAAGTCGCCAAAAGAGATTCTGTCACTGGATGGCCTGAGACTCAACGACACGTGGCTGTCAGCGACATTCGACGGCAAGGAATGGGGAATCGAAGGCATAGTGCGGATCTCGCTGACGTTGACCGAGAAGGTCGCCGTGACAAAGGCTGAGCCCGTTCTGGATGGTCGAGTTCTGGCCATCGGCAGCGTTACCTGGCCGGATGGTCGGTCGGCAAATGCAAGCATGGTGAGATCGCCCGTCCCATCAACGCCAGAGGCCGCCACCAACGCTGAAGCGGTCGCTAACTCCGAAACAGCCGCCAACGCTGAAGCAATCGCGAGCACTGAAAAAACGGACGGCGTCAAAACGGACGGCGTTAAGAAGGGCTCGGGCGCAAAGGCCGACGGCGACGACAAATCAACTAGCGACAGGAAGCCTGAAAAAGCCTCTTTCGAGGTCAACTATCCTCTGGGCGCTTATGGTCGCTCAGAACCGCCCGCAGCATCAAAATCCACAGCATTTGTTCACGCCACCATCTGGACATGCGGAGAAGCCGGCATCATCGAAGACGGCACACTGCTTATCGAGAATAACTGCATCGTCGCGGTTGGAAAAGACCTGGCAATTCCGGAAGGGACCAACGTCGTGGACGTTCACGGCATGCACATTTCGCCGGGCATCATCGACTGCCATTCACACATGGCGACCGATGGCGGAGTCAACGAAGGGACTCAGGCCATCACCTGCGAAGTTCGCATCGGTGACTTCATCGACGCCAATGACATGACGATCTATCGTCAACTGGCTGGCGGAGTCACGTCCGCCAACGTGTTGCATGGTTCGGCCAATCCGATAGGCGGCCAGAATCAGGTCATCAAGCTTCGTTGGGGCATGAAAAGCGATGACCTGAGGTTTGCAGAAGCACCACCGGGAGTCAAATTCGCACTCGGCGAAAATGTGAAGCAAAGCTTCGTCCCGACGCCAACCAATCGATATCCGCAAACTCGAATGGGAGTGGAACAACTCTTCCGTGACTCGTTCGAGGCGGCTCGCGATTATGCAAAGAAGATGGATGCGTGGCAGACCAATCGGCGAGGCCTGCCGCCACGTCGTGATCTGGAACTCGACGCCCTGCGTGAGATTCTGGAAGGCCGGCGCTGGATTCACTGCCACAGTTATCGACAGGACGAAATCCTGGCTCTGCTTCGCATTCTGGAAGAGTACGATGTGACTGTCGGGACGTTTCAGCATATCCTGGAAGGCTACAAAGTTGCGAACGAAATGGCTAAACACGGTGCAATGGCGTCGGCGTTTTCCGACTGGTGGGCCTACAAGTTTGAAGTGTCAGACGCCATTCCTCACGCTGGGGCGCTGATGCATAAACAGGGGGTTGTCGTATCGTTTAACTCGGACGATGGCGAACTGGCTCGGCACTTGAATCAGGAAGCCGCCAAGGCGATCAAGTACGGCGGAGTGCCTCGCGAGGATGCTCTGAAGTTCGTAACACTCAATCCCGCGCGTCAGTTGCGTATCGACCATCTGGTGGGATCTCTGGAAGTCGGCAAGCAGGCAGACTTCGTTGTTTGGAACGGCGACCCACTTTCAAACTTCACTTGCTGCGAACAAACATGGATCGACGGTCGCCGCTACTTTTCGCGTGAAGAAGATGCTGCGCTACAGAAGCAGTCTTTGCAGAAGCGGAATGTGCTAATTCAAAAAATTCTTTCGTCGGGAGAAGGGATGCGAAAGCCCGGCGAACGCGATGTCGACCCGGCTTCGATCTGGGTTCGATTTGACGAGTACTGCAGCCACTTCAAACGCAACGAGTAGTCGAAACCGTTGGAAAGTCATTGGCCCGACAAAAGTTTCCCCTGGCGATCTTTTCAAAGCAAATAGCACAATGCGACGAATCAAACTTTTGACTGCAGCTTTAGTGACGGCAATTCCAGTCGCCAGTGCGGCTGCATCCGATCAGATTCCCGGCGCGCCGCAGAAGAAGCCGATCGCTTTAATTAATGCCGTCGTGCATCCCGTCAACGCGGAGGCGATTGAAGAAGGGACGCTGATTTTTGACAACGGCAGGATCGTCGAACTGGGCCACCGCATCGCTCCGCCCGATGGTGCGGAAGTCATTGATCTCGAAGGCCAGCACGTGTATCCAAGCCTGATCGAGTCTTACTCGCATCTGGGTCTGTCAGAAATTTCCTCCGTCCGCGCGACGCTGGATATGTCGGAAACTGGCTCAATCAACCCCAACGTCAGCGCGCATGTTAGTGTGAATCCAGACAGTGAATTGCTTCCAGTGACGCGTGCCAACGGCGTACTGATCGCGGTCAGTTCTCCAACGGGCGGATTGGTCAGTGGCAAAGCGAGCGTCATGCAAATGGACGGCTGGACCTATGAAGATATGACGCTGAAGGCTGATTGTGCTCTGATGGTCAACTGGCCTCGGTCCGCACCGATGCTGACAATGGATTTCGCTCCAGCCGACGACGAACGTCAGGAAGAACGCGACAAGGCAAAAGTCAAAGCCCTGAAGAGCCTGCGAGATTTGTTTGACGAGACTCGCACTTATTCAAAGGCTCGCACAGCGAATCCTTCCGAGCAATCTTTCGACAGTCGTCTGAATTCGATGATTCCCGTTGTGGAAGGCAGGATCCCGCTGCTAATCGCTGCCGATCGAGCGACTCAAATTCAGGAAGCCGTGGCATTTGGCGTCGAACAAAACGTCAAGGTCATCATTCTTGGCGGACACGATGCCGAGTCATGTGCCGAGTTGCTGAAGCGTTACAACGTGCCGGTAATCATTGACGCGATCCACAAGATGCCACGGCGGTCTCACGAGGAATTCGATTCCTGTTACACACTTCCCGAACGCCTGCGAGTCGCCGGGGTCCGCTTTTGTATCTCAGCCAGCGCTCGATCGGAAAGTTGGAATACTCGTAACCTTCCGTACCACGCTGCGACAGCCGCCGCCTACGGACTGCCTCGTGATGAAGCGTTGAAGTCGATTACTCAGTCATCGGCGGAAATCCTTGGGATCGCCGACCGAGTCGGCACTCTGGAAGCTGGCAAAGATGCAACCTTGTTTGTCAGCGACGGTGATCCGCTGGAAACAGAAACTCAAGTCACCGCCGCCTGGGTTCAGGGTCGCAAAGTCGACCTGACGAGCCGCCATTCGCAACTGTACGACAAGTACCGCACTAAGTACCGACAGTTGAAGGACGCGAAGTAGTCCGTTCCCCACCTTTCTGCGCACAGCGCGAGTGGTTGAAGTGCGAAGTACCGGACACGTTTCGTTCGGGTCAACAGATGACACTCCTGGTCTGTCAACACCTGATTCTGGTGTTGCCAAAAGGGCAGACTTTGCCGACAGAGCCGCGAATCTACGTAGGTGAGACGCTCTGTCGGCTTGCGCCATTTACGAAAGCTCCGTCGAGAAATGGAACTAGCCGTAGATCACCTTCATCACACGGCCATCGCAAATCTTGAACGGGCGGTTGACCAGGTCAGAATAGTGCTGATGCGGGTCGATGCCCAGAGCGGAGAAGATTGTCGCCATCATGTCCCACGGGCCGTACGATTCTGATCGAGGATACGCGCCGCGGCTGTCGGATTCGCCAACGACGGAGCCTCGCTGAACTCCTGCGCCGGCCATCGCGACCGAATAGACCCAGCTCCAGTGCTTGCGGCCGGGTGAGACTCCGGCGAAGGTTCGTTCACGAGCCACCAGCGGGGCTCGACCGAATTCGCCCATGCATACAACCAGCGTGTCGTCCAGGAGTCCTCGCTGATCCAGATCTTCGATCAGCGCCGAAAAACTTTGATCAAAACGAGGAAGCAGGTGGTTCTGGAGTCCATCAAAAATGTCGTTGTGAGTATCCCAGCCGTACAAATCGGTATTTGTGGGATCGATATCCTGGCCGCGATTGTTGTGTGATAACATCACAGTGACCAGTGGGACCTTTGCTTCCACAAGACGCCTTGCCAGCAAACAGGCCTGGCCAGAACGGTTGCGTCCGTAACGATCTCGCACATCGCTGGATTCTCGCGAAAGATCAAACGCTTCCCGAGCCTCGCGACGAGCCAGCATTTCGAAGGCCTGCAAGTACAGCGAGTTCTTGTCGATGCCGGACTTTTGCCCGTCCATCAGTCGCATGTGCTGCTCGACAGACTGCAACAGCGTTTGCCGAGACTGCATTCTGATCGAAGGCACGTCCGAATGCGGCATCAGCGATGGCACTGCATTCTCATCCTTTGTGACATCGCCAAGCGTCAGTGGATCGAAGCCTTTTCCAAGGATGCCGCCGAATTGTCCCGGCCCAATAATCAGAGGAACTTCCGCCGGTCCATTCAAATGAACGGCGGTCTGAGGAAACGCTTCGTTTGGTCGAACCCGTTGAAGAATTGAACCATAGCAAGGCAAATCATCAGGCGACGGAAGTGGATTGCCGGAACGCAGTCGATGGTATCGACCAGTCATCGTCAAATAAAACGCGGTACCGTGATCAAGATCTTCGTGGGCCATGTTTCGGACATCGCAGAGCTTGTCGGCGATCTTTGCGATCTGCGGCATGTGTTCACAAAAACGGACACCAGAAACAGCCGTGTTGATCGATTGAAAGATGCCGCGAACTTCTGCCGGAGCATCCGGCTTTGGATCCCAGGTATCGATTTGGCTTTGCCCGCCGTTTGCAAAGACAATGATGACGGACTTTGCTTTTCCAAATCCAGGTGGCCTGGGAGTGATGGAATCGTCGGCCAGACTTCGTGGCGGAACCAGCCCCGGAAATGCCCAGCCAAGGCCCGCGAGTCCGCCGATACGCAACCAATCGCGACGGTGGCAATTCTCCGTTCGGAATGTCGCTGGTTGGAAGAATTTCAGCATCGGGCGGTGTCCTTTGACAGTTGGATAGCGTAGCACCGTGAAGCGAGTCGTGCTGCTGAAAATGCCATCCAGATTTCGCACTTTGCCGTTTTGTGTCGAAGCCCGCGATCCATCTGTCCGAGTTCGAATTGCACGCGGAGACGAGAAGAGTTGGCTTCCGTCCGGCTCGAACATGCGAAGCGAACAACTGACTGCTGGAGTGAACGCGGCCAATCCGACCGGATCTCAGTTCGGGATCACCGCCAATGGCGTGGGCTTTTGCAAATCCCCATCATCATGGAGCAAGCCCGCATCGTGGCTCGCCATGAGTTTTAGCTCAATGTGAAAAGCCACTAATGGACACGTCAATGGGCGGAGCGGCGTCAGTCCGTAAAAAAAGCCGGGGATGGACCCGGCTTGGATTGATCATCGGTCCGCAAGAGCACGATCGCAATTGCGGCTATTGTTGAATGAGGTCGTCGGTCAGTTCAGAGGAACAACGACTTCTCGGTTTTCAGTTTGCTTGCTTGAGAAGTCACAAAGTTCTTCACGAACGATGTTCATCGACTTCGGTGCTTCAATGCCAATGCGAACAGAGTTGGGGCCAATCCTGACGATCGTGATTGCGATATCGTCACCGATCAGAATTCGCTCGCTTGTCTTTCTGGACAGTACCAACATGTTTCTCTCCCTGCACTTCGTACTCGGTCTTCCTTGATCCGTCTGGGCTGACCACACACGTGATTCCACAGCCCGTTTTTGCCGCCACAGCTTGCTATTCGGCAGAAACTGCCTGACATCACTTTGACGGCGACGTCATAACGATAACACTCCTCAAAGACGGTGCCAACATCAAAATCGTTAAATACAGCACTGCCCAAAAATCAGGCACTGTTAATCCGCCCGGCGAGTGCCCAAGGATTAGGCAAGGACTCGCTGGTGAGTTGCTGCCATGTTGGCAGCTAGTCGTTCCGAAAGCCGATTGCTTGTGTTTTCCCGACGTGCGCGTTGAAATGCAGACCGGCGTCCGGGAGTAGACTGGTCCCGGGACACTCCGGCGGATTGCGGCGGTCAATGAATTCACAAGGGGGATTGGCGTGGTTCGAATCGGAATTATTGGCGTCGGGTTTATGGGCTACACCCATTTCGAGGGTGCGAAGGACTTGGCGAATGCCAAAGTCACTGCCATTGCGACTCGGGACCCCAAAAAACTGGCGGGCGACTGGACTTCGATTCAGGGTAATTTTGGCCCGCCCGGCGGCCACGTCGACGTTTCAGAGCTGAAGTGCTATTCCGACTACCGCGATCTGCTGGCGGATCCCGACATCGATCTTGTGGATGTCTGCCTTCCGACCGACAAACATTTCAATGTCGTGATGGAATCACTGAAGGCTGGCAAGCCGACGCTGGTGGAAAAGCCAATATCGGTCGAACTCGCTGAAGCCGAACAGATGGTAGTGGCCGCTGAGGCTGCTGGAGTTCCGCTTCTGGTGGCTCACGTGCTGCCGTTCTTCCCCGAATTCCGGTTCGCTGCCGAGTCCATTCAGGACGGACGTTTCGGAAAACTGAAAGCCGCTCACTTCAAGCGAGTCATCTGTCGTCCGGACTGGTCCAGTGACATGTCAGACTTCCGCAAACTCGGCGGATGGGGAATCGACCTCCACATTCACGATAACCATTTCATCGCTCACGCTTTGGGTCGGCCAAACGGAGTTTTCTCCCGAGGCCTGATGCAGGACGGATTCGTCAATCACGTGCACACATCCTATGTCTATGACGGCGGCCCTGCAGTGACCTCGGTCAGTGGAGGCATCGCGGCAAAGGGCCTGCAGTTTTCACACGGCTACGAATTGTATTTTGATGAGGCCACAGTGCTCTTTGACGCGGGAACCCTGGCTGGCGAATGGGTCGCCAGCCGTCCGCTGAGCGTCATCACCAACGATGGCAAGCTGACGCACCCAACGCTTGGCGGAACCGGAAAGTGGTGCGCGGCCTTCACGGATGAACTCCAACTCGCCGCTAACGCGATCTCCGGCAAAGAACCAGCTGGCGCGCTGTCCGGTGCGACAGCGTTGGCCGCATTGCAGCTTTGTTGGGCGGAAGCAGCGAGTATTGAATCAGGAACGCTGGTTCGACTTTGAAAGCGCAACGTGGCCCGTTAGAAGTCTGATGCCGCGACAGATGGCAAGTGGAACAAAGGGAATGCCATGTCATAGTGGAGGCGACAATCGAAGCTTCGGGGGTTCAGCCAACGCTGTGAAGCATTTATCCAAGTGTTTTTCATGGGATTCCGGGCCAAAGGCCCGGCAATTTAACTAGCCCTGACTAGGAAATCGAATGGCCCCTTGGGCCGAAATCCCAGCAATTCCTCGAATAAAAATCCTTCACAGCGTTCGGTTTCAGCCTGCCGCCGCGCGACCCCGGCCCGTCGTCTCTTGTTCCGGCCACGAATCACTCTTCGTCGGCATCCTCTTCTTCCATCGACTCTTCCTCAGTGTCCTCGTCGGTAGACTCTTCCGACTCTGCTTCGTCGGTCGGCTCTTCCTCAGCAGACTCTTCGCTCATTTCTTCGTCTGTTTCAGTCACATATTCCGTAAACTCTTCCTTGCCTCGAAATGCAATCGGCAGGATTCCAGCTTTGCGAGCGGCGGCGATGTCGATCGTTCTAAAGCCGTTCTTTGGCTCGGTTTCGGCAAGGTTGCTGATCAGGTCCGCGGTCCCCGCCACAACGGCGCTGGCAAAGCTTGGCCACGACGATTCGTCTCGCACGTCTTCGTCGACGGATCCTTCGACCAGGTCGTTCGTGTCGTAGTCTTCTGAATCGACGACACTTCCGAGCATCGTGGTTTCAATCGCAACGAGCTTTTCTCTTGACCTGTCCAGATAGAAAGCAACGTAGCAATGGGTGTTCGTCAAAACCAGAACGGGCTCGATGTTGATCTTCCGCAACAGTGACGCGAACAAGACTGAACCGTCGACACAATTGGCCTGCGAGTTATTGAGCGACTCGTCAATCATGCGCACGTGCTGAGAATGGACCGATTGGGATTCACCGGATGTCACAGTGATGCTGCTGTAGCGAACGTCTCTCGCAACCAGTGCGTCCCACAATGCGTATGCCTGCCGAATGGTGTCTTCGTCGGTGCCGCCCTGATAACCCGAGAAGCTATCGACGACGCCTCGATTGAGTGACTCTCGCAGCAGCTTGTCGAGGAACGGATGTTGTTCATTGACGTAGGCCGCAAAGATTTCATTTAGATCGAGCACCTCGTCGCCAACACTGATCTGAAATGGACAGTCGTTGATTGGTCGAACCAGGACAGTCGCTGTTTGATCAACTGGCTGCTGCTTTCCAATCTGCACCCGGAACGTCATCCTGACCGGGGTCGCCTGATTGATTTCCGCCAGCTTGGAATAGCGATACTTCACCGTCGGATAGACGAGATATTCAGTCCCCTCGTCCGGCAGCATTCCCGAGAATGAACTGGCCTCCATGATCTCGTCGCAGGTGATGGTGACTTTGATGCTGACATTCTCACCTGGCGAGTTGACTTTTACGCCGAGCAGACCGTTGCGATCACCAAGTGAGTCGTCGCCTTCGCCTTCGACAGGTTCCGGCGGCGTCATCGTGGCTGTTGAGATGAGATAGGATGGAAAGAGTTGTTTTTCCCACCCGATGATTGGAACGAATTCTTCAGCAGTAACAGGCAGAGAAAATGCAACACCTGCAACGATGGAAGCGAGTCGAAGAATGGCCCTCTTCATTACACACTAACTCCTGCGCGATTGAACCTGATTGCGCCCGGATGTCTTTGCGAGGTACAACATCCGATCGGCCTCTTCCAGCAACGACGAACTACTCGGCGGAAGATCGGCGCTGAACTGTGCCACACCAATGCTCACAGTGATCGGAATTTTTGTGTCTTCAAATGTGACAGGGGAACTTGCTACCGCGGCTCGGACGTTCTCGGCAATCTGAGTCGCCTCTTCCAGCGACGTATCCGGGACCAGAAGTGAAAACTCTTCACCGCCGAAGCGAGCCAGCACTTCGTCACCCTGCAACACAGAACCTACGCGGCGGGAAAATTCGGTAAGCACAGCGTCACCGGCAAGGTGCCCCCACGTGTCATTGATCGATTTGAATTTGTCCAGATCCATCATCAAAACGCACAAAGGCGATCGGCGACGCGCGGCTCGACTGAGTTCTCGCTCCAGTGTTTCCAGCAGATACCGCTTGTTGTACACCTGAGTCAGCCCGTCCGTGGTCATCATCTTGTAGACGGACTCGTGGTACTGAGCTTCAAGCGAGCTGGCGGAAAGATACGTGAAGATCTGATTGCCGAAACGAACTCTGTCGCCCTGAATCAGAACTCTCACGGTCACTCGCTGATCATTCACCCAGGTGCCATTCGTGCTTTCAAGATCCTGCACCGAATCGGCTCCTTCAATGTGCTGAATGATCGCGTGGCGACGCGACACCGAATCATCTTCGATGCTCAATTGGGCCTGTAAATCTCTTCCAACAAGAGTTCCGTCTGCGCATAGCGAGACAAGTTTTCCGATTCCCTGATTCGGATAGATTCGCACAAGGCTGCCGGGCTTTTCGGAGCTGATGCTCTCTTTGCTTTGAGTCTGCGAAAAGCGAGTCGGAACGAGTTCTTCAACGAGTTGATTTGGCATTACGGCTGCCCTTTGGTCGTGATGTGTTTGCTGGTCCGATGCTGCGACGACTCAGATGTCTGTGTGTTCGCGGTCGTCGATTTCTTCTTTCTCCCGATCCCGACGTTCCACGAACTGAGCGACTTTTTCACTTCGACCGTGCGAGACGCTCCTGAGTCGGTGGTGGGGTCGTCAATCTCGGTGGATGTCTCTGAGTTCGAGGCTTGTTCGGCCGCAGTCTCGGACGCGGACGCGTTCGATGCCGCGGCGTTTAATGGTTCGATCGGGGTCGAGCCTGGGGATGGCGATTTCGACGCAGCAGACTCGGACGCAAGCTGCCGCGCCGGTTGGGCTGACGTTGCGATCGAAGCGGCCGTTGTTGTTTGTGGTCCCAATATTGTGATTGCTGAAATCACGCCGCCGGCCAAAGTGCCGGCGATCAGCAGCCATGCGAGACCAGTTCGAGTGCTGACTACACAACTTGGGGCAGGTGAACTCGCTGAGGCTTGAAATGAGCCACGAGCCGCGTCATCTGACTTCGCTTCCAGTTGCCGAACGACGTCATCTGCGTTTACGGGGCGGTCGGACGGCTGCTTCGCGAGCATGCTTTCGAGGCAACTGCGAACATGCGGTGGTAGATTCAATTCGCTGTTCTGAAGGCCAGCGGGCTGAAGGAACAAATGCCCATGAATCTTCGATGTCAGACTGACGAACTGTTCGCCAAAAAACGGCGGCTTACCTGACAACAAAAACAAGAGCGTACAACCGAGACTGTAGAGATCACTCCGATGATCGGCGATGCGTCCGTCCGCCGCCTGTTCGGGTGCCAGAAAGTCAATTGTCCCCAACAGTTGTCCGGCGGAAGTGATTCCGTCCTGTCGCTCGCTGTTTCGAACGAGCCCGAAGTCCAGAAGCCGCACGACGCCGTGGCTGTCGATGACAATGTTTGATGGTTTGATATCTCGATGTATGAAGCCCAGCGAATGAGCATGTGAAAGACCACGAGCCGCCTGGCAAATGATGTCGCACGCTTTGTCAACCGCGAGCGGACCGTTGGTGGCCACCAACTGCAGCAGGTTCATGCCATTAATGAAGTCGGTGACAAGAAAGTGAACTCCGCACGAGCATCCCGCATCAACGGCATTCAGCACATTGGGATGCTGAAGCTTTCCGACGCTCGCGACTTCATCTCGAAATCGTCGTTCCGCCTCGGAATTCATTGCGACATCGGCCAGCATCAGTTTGATCGCGAACTTTTTCCCGAGGGCCAAATGCTGAGCTTCGAAAACCTGCCCCATGCCTCCGCAGCCAATGCGCCGACCAAGGACGTACGGCCCCAAACTCAATCCGGTCAGATCATCGCGACTAAGGTCTGCGGACGTGAGACTTGTGCACCGAACAGAATCGGCGGCCGAGAATAATGCTGGATCAGCGACGTTCATCCCGACGCTGGGTCGGACGTTCAGGGCACGAGTGCTTGACGAATTCGGTTCTGCCAAGATTGTCACAAGGATACCCAGCGGGAATGAGCGAACGGTGATGGTCGGATGCGGGGACCGTAAAGAGGCGCCTGGAAACTAACATTTCAAATGTAGTCCGCATGCGGTGGCTCGTTTCCAAAAACGAGATCGACGATGGAGATTGCTGCCCCTACAATCGCTACATTCGCCGAGGCGTCTGGATTCGTGAAGTGATGCGTTTTGGTACAACGCGAGTGGTCATTGTGATACGGCGAAATGTGAATTTCGTTTTCCCCGTGGTTCGTTGGACGACATGGACCTTCAAGTTGAAGAGACAACCCCACAAGGAATGGTTTTCCCGTGTTGTCGAACAGAGGGCGGCACTCGCGTTGACTCCAAACAATCTTTGTCTCGCCATTGCGTTCTGGAATACAATCAGCGGTTCGCTCGGTTACGACATCCGCAGTGGCAAGAGAGCGATTGAGACTTTTCAGTCCTCTGCCTTCAATTCTGAAGATGGGTTGGCGGAGCTTTTGACGGCGTTTCGGAAGCTTGCTGCGGATGGCGGCGAGTTGCCGGACCAATCTTTGTTCAATCCACCACTCGAAAACCTCCTTAGGCTGACTGCACGACACTCGAACCGCGAACTCGCAGATAGCGCCGCGTGGATTCTTGGATTTTTCGACACGGAACCGCAGGTTAGTAGCGGGCTGTTATTCTGGGGCGAAAGCAACACATGGTAGATTCCGCTTCCGAAAGGTTGTTACCTGTAGCGATCCAATCTGAAAAGCCAATTCAGCAAAACCGGCTTCTAGTCGAACTCTGCGCTGGCGGAGTCGATGATGTTCTGTTGGCGGCTGGGCTGGGAGTTGATCGGATTGAACTCAACAGCGGGATGGCGGTCGGAGGATTGACTCCATCGGCAGGATTAGCTTCGTTTGCACGGGCGACTTTCTCCGGTCCCATCATCGCAATGGTGCGGCCTCGAGAAGGCGGCTTTGCGTACTCGAACGCGGAATTTCATCAGATGCTCACCGACGCGGAGTTGCTCCTCGCGGCCGGACTGGATGGGATCGCCATCGGTTTTCTCACGTCCGAGGGCGGGGTCGATGAGATCCGCTGCTGCAAAGTTCGAGCCTTGTTCCCATCCGCCACGCTGGTGTTTCACAAGGCCTTTGATGCGACGCCTAATCTTGACGCCGCGCTGGGTCAATTGACCAACAGCGGATTCGACCGAGTTCTAACCAGCGGCGGAATGAAGACGGCGTCGGAGGGAGCTGCGGTTTTAAAACGGCTCCACGAAAAAGCTTCACAAGCCGTCGAGATCCTGCCCGGAGGCGGCATTCGCGCTTCCAACGTTGAATCGCTCCTCGAAGCGACCGGATGCAAACAGCTTCATTCGGCTGTCCGGCAAGTCTGTGAGGACTCATCAATGCAGCATACTTCTGAATTGCACTTTGGTCTGCCCGGCGAATCCAACGGCAGCTTTGGACGCGCGTCCGAAATTCAATTGAAGTCGCTCCTCGCGGCCGTGTCGCACAGGCGTGCTATATGAATTCGGGAGGCCAGCTACCGCTGATCGAATCGTGCGACCACTGCGCGGCATGCTGCATGAGGACGCCGCTTCCTCCTTTCCAGCCTGGCGAAGAAGCCGAGCGCGATGTGCCCGATTCGTTGCTGTCGGCCGTCAGAGAACGCGTTGCAGCGGACCAGCATTTTGATCTGCTGCCCTGCGTATGGCTGAATCAGGAAACTCGCCGCTGCAGCCACTACGAACTACGTCCAAAGGCGTGTCGCGATTTCGAAATCAACAGCGACCTGTGTCGCTTGTCTCGTTGGGACGAGGGTGTTGATCCGTAGACTGTGGCAAACGAGTTGGAGGGCATGGGAACGGGCTTCTTCTTAACCATAAGGTCTCAGAAAGCCCCCTCATCCGACCTATCGGCCACCTTCTCCCCCGAAGCGGGGCAGAAGGAACAAGAATATCGCAGGATGGATGCACCGGCGACTGTAACGGCCAGAAACGTCTGCTTGCAGCCCAAGGCGGATCGACGGAATCTGTCCGAGACTAAACCAGCAACCCTTCGATTGGTTTCGACGACGGATCGGCGATCGGCATCTCGCGGCCATCGATTGAAAAGTTGCCAGTCGAATCAACACCAACTGCCTGCAGATAGGTGTGGAACAGATTGCCATGGTCGACCTGCTTGTCAATCACTTCGGTGCCCTTGTCGTTCGTCGCACCGAAGACGTGGCCACGTGGAACACGGCTGCCAGCCATGCAGACGGACCACGCTCGTGACCAGTGATCGCGGCCATAGAAATGGTTCACGTTCGGAGTCCGTCCGAACTCGCTGAGCACGACGATCAACGTGCTGTCCAACATTCCACGAGCCGCAAGATCAGCGACAAAAGTGTAAAACGCAAAGTCGAACTCACCAAGCTGTTCGATGTGGAAGTTGAAGTTCTCGTTGTGGGTGTCGTAGTTGGAATGCGAAAACTGCACGAACGAAACGCCGCTCTCAAGAAGTCGCCGAGCCAGAAGGCAATGGC
>JANMEV010000484.1:0-2996 GCA_031377305.1 Planctomycetota bacterium
GGATCTGATTCCGCCCGACATTCAGACTCGAAAAAAGATGGGCTTCGGAGTCCCCATCGACCACTGGTTCCGCGCGGAACTAAAGCCCATGCTTTACGACGTGCTGCTTTCCGAACGCTGCCTGTCGCGAGGCCTTTTGAACGCCGACGCCGTGCGAACGCTGGTCGAGGAGCACACGTCCGGCACAATGGACCATGCCTATCGGCTTTGGAACCTGCTGTGTTTGGAACTCTGGCAGCGGATGTTTATCGACAGCATCCCGCCGATTTCGGCACCGTCCGTGATTTTGTGACCGTAGGTCCTTCTTCTTCAGATTCGTCGGCGAAGCAGAGCAAGTACCGGCGTTGCGGGACCTTGCCGGAACTCACTCCGTTTGCTTTGACAAAAGTTGCGATACATTTCTTCCGAGGTCAACGATCATCGGCGACTGCACTTATGGATCGCAAAACGCAGAGATTTGGGACCGTTTTCTAAGGCAGTCGTCGAAGTGACACGTTCGCCAGAGTCGAGTAAACTAGGCGGCGACCGGGGCAGACTTCCCCGCGAATGGCGAAGGATTGCCCCTTCGTTAGACTGAGACATCAAAACATTCGATTTCGTCGAGACAAACCATGGACCTCGCTGACGTGAAAAAAGTCGCCCTTCTGGCCCGCCTGCCGCTCAGCGAAGAGGAACTGCAGGCATCGGGCGAGCAATTGAACGCAATTCTCGACTATGTGCGAGTTTTGGACGAGGTTGATATCGCTGGCGTTGCTCCAATGCCTCATCCCGTGCCCGCAGAAAACGTCTTTCGCGAAGATCAAACCCTGCCATCACTTCCCCGGGAAGCCGCACTTTCAAACGCCCCCAAATCAGACGGGCGATTCTTTCTGGTGCCAAAGATTCTGGAAGAAAAGGGAGCATAGGTCCGGCAACTGGCAATTCGTTTGCGAACACTGCCGAACTTTGGACACGTTTACCGTTATTCAAACGCTGGTCAATTAAACCTGCAAGAAGGGGATATGAATCCCCTGATTTCTCCGGAGGCGCGTGATGATCAGGGGACTCGCTTCCACCGCTCGCCGAAGTTGCCCTTCATTTTGGTCTAACAACGACTCGTATTGGCTATCACTGAGAAGAAAAGGTGTTCGTCATGACTCAGGCAATTGTCGATCCCGGCGAGCTACGGCGATTTGCTCAGATGCTGCGGCGATTCAACGAAGAATTGAATGAAAAAACCGCCGCCGTTGCCGGGCAGTTAAGCCATCTGAGTCAAACCTGGCGGGACCAGGAGCAGCTTCGTTTCTCGGAAGAATTTGTTGCCAACATGAAAGCGCTGGGCCGCTTTACGGAATCGAACGAGCAGTTTATACCGTATCTGCTGCGAAAAGCGCAGTTGGTTGAAGAGTACCTGCAGCAACAATAGCGGTCTGCCTGCATCGAACAAAAAAATTGGCGGGTCGGACATTCTTGTCCGACTGCGACTCGACGGGCAGGAATGCCCATCCTACGGACAAAAGCGGTTGGCCGAACGCAAGTTCAACGAGTGATTCCATGGGCAATTCAGCAAACGTCTCATCGATTGATGCGATCAAGCAGTTCGCGGCCGCCGTGGTTGCTTTTCAGGAAGAGGCACGCCTTTGCCTTTCCACAATGGACGCCCAGTTGCGGACGATTCTGTTCTGGCTGGAACGTGATCGCCCGATGTTCTGGAAGCGCGAAATTGAAAATTGCGTGCGTGATATGACGGATGCCCGAGTTCGTCTGCATCAGTGTCGCATGCGACGGATGGGCGACTTTCGGCCTTCGTGCATCGAAGAAGTGAAGGATCTTGAAAAGGCCAAGCACGACATCGAGTTTGCTCAGAAGCAGATTCCGATTGTGAAACGCTGGCATGGTGAAGCGTCTCATGAGGCCAACGAATATCACGGCCGCGCCGCTCAGCTTGTTCAATCGGTGGAACGCGAAATCCCGCGACTGCTCGCGATGCTGGCGTTCACAGTTGATCGACTTGAGGCCTATGCGGCGGTCCATACGCCATCCGGAATTCCAGACACTGCGTTTCTAAAGACACTCTCAGACGATATTCAGGCGTTGTTGAATCAACAGCCGGTTGAAATGGAAGCGTCACCAGAAGCGAGTGAACCGCCGCACGAGCCCAGTTGACGATGGGAAAACAGTACCCTGCAAAGTGCGCCGCAAGGCGCTAGCCGCGGATTAAGGCGAGCGGCAGGAAATGGATTACCAACACATGGTGGAGCAGTTGCCTCAACGGCTCATGAACGATTGAGACAGTCGTTCTACAATGGTAAAGTCTCTCCTGCCGATCGCGTAGTGCCTCAAATGTATTGGGAGAACACCCCTGCTGGCGTTTTGCGGCTCATTAAAACAATAGCCTGCTCGCGGCTTGCAGGATGCTGTTTCCGGGAAGAGTTGTCATCGCGATTGTTGTGAACATGGATGTCATGCTGGAGAAGCGGAAGATGAAGCTCGGTGAGCTGGCGGCCGCTGTCGGCGTCAGCATGGCCAACCTGTCGATTTTGAAAACCGGACAAGCAAGAGCCGTGCGATTCAGTACTTTGAAAGCCATCTGCCGAATTCTCGAATGCCAGCCCAGCGACATTCTTGAGTTCCGTGCCGATCTGTTGCCGTCGCAAGACTCAGAAGATCCGAACCGCGGGCCTTTATAGCGCGGCGATGATCTGCGCTCAGCGAGGGTGCGATTTGGATCTCATGATCTTCAACGGGAGGCATCAAATCCCACGCCTAAGAATTAAGTTCCCGGTTTGATAATAGCTATATCCATCAGCGCGGCGTAGAGAATTCGCACACTCGAAAACTTCTGTGAGTTCCACTGCGTGATCGGTGCGCGCTCCAATTGGGAGTCTTCTTGTGGCGCATTACTGCTCTGATCCCATACACCGAGCGACGCCAGGTCGCTCGGTGAGGTCTCAAATCAAGAAGTGACTATTCAGCGATGTCGTAGCAGCAAAGGATTTCCTGATCTCGCAGGTACA
>JANMEV010000486.1:0-6498 GCA_031377305.1 Planctomycetota bacterium
GTTCAACTGGCAGGGCGATGTGGCACCGGTTACTAACGACGCACTTAGTTTCCCTGCGTTAGCAACCAACAGAATCACCAACAATAATTTTCCGGCCAATACCGCCAACACCTTTCATTCAATCTCGTTTGCCGGCACCGCATACACCGTAACTGGCAACGCGATTCGGCTCACGAATTCGATTACCTCAACTGGCCCTCAACAGGAGATCGACGCTCCGATTCAGTTTGTTGGAACGGCACTTCATAACCTGAATGTCTCGACCGGCACCGAATTGGTTCTGAATCGCCCCGTGACCGGTACCGGCACTCTGTCGAAACAGGACTTTGGCCGACTGACTCTGGCTGGCAACAATACGTTCTCTGGCGAGTTCGTGGCTCATTCCGGTGTGACCCACCTGGCCCACTCGAATGCCCTGGGCTCGACGTCCGGACAGACTCGTGTTGAGTTTGGCGGATCCATCGAATTGGCCGAGTTCATTGGAAGTGGCGAAGATATTCCTCGCTTTCTATCAATTCCGGAGCCACTGGTTCTGGAAGACGCAGGTCTGGGCGGTGTGGTCGCATTGCGAAACGTCAGTGGGGCAAATTTTTGGACAGGTTCCATCAAACTGGGCGGTGGACCTCACAACGACTCGACTGCGCTGCCCAATCGCATCGGCGTGGAAGGACAGCAGGGGATCTTCCCTGATCAACTGACAATCTCAGGAATCATCAGCGACCCAGTCTCGTTCATTGGCGCGGGCTTCCGCAAGGTCGGTGAAGGACGCTTAATCCTTTCCGGAACGAACACTTATCGTGGCACAACGGCGATCGAAAATGGCGTTGTGCAAATCAAGAACTCATCGGCGCTGGGGTCACCGGTTGGGCTGACGCGAGTTGACACCGGAGCTGGTCTGGAGCTTGTGGAGATTTCCGTTGGCAACAACGAAACCGTGCCGTTGAATATCAACGAACCTCTGCAACTCTCCGGCAACGGCGTTGGCAATACCGGAGCACTGCGAAATCTTGAAGGCAATAACGCGTGGCTGGGCAACATCTCTTTGACGAACTTCAGTCGAGTCGGCGTCGATCGGGACTTCGAAGTCCTGACGATCACGGGCCTGATCAGCGGGTCCGGCAAGGGGCTGTCAAAAGTTGGAAGCGGCGAGCTTGTGCTGACTCGCAACAACACTTTCAACGGTAGAACTTCCACAGTTGAAGCCGGCAAGCTGACCATCAACGGTTTGCAGCCCAATACGATCATCTTCGTGAACGGCGGCTTGCTCCAGGGAACTGGAACTGTCGGCAGCGTCGTTGTTCAGGCTGGCGGAGCCATTAGCGCTGGCGATGACGGCGTCGGAACTTTCACAATTGACGGGAATCTCCTCAGCCGCGGCCAAATCCGAGTTCAAGTCAGCCCTTCTTCCGGCGACTTGCTGAAGGTCAACGGGACAGTGAATGTCACAAACTCGCCGATCATCGTCACCGGAAGTACAACTCTGAACTCTGTTATCGCCATTCAAAACGACCTGACGGATGCGGTTCAGGGAACCACCAACGGATCGTTGCTGACCTCAAACTTGGGCCAGAAATTCAAAGTCAACTATGCAGGCGGCACCGGAAACGACCTCCGACTGGAACGTCAAAACGTGGCTCCAATGTTTGCCAACCGACTGGTCACGCCTTCCATCAATGAAGGCGATGACGTCATCGTCTCAGGCACGATTGTTGAACCCGATTTGCTCGACACATTCTTCATGACGGTTGACTGGGGCGATGGGCAAGTGACACAGACTCAGTTTGCCCCTGGCACACCACGCGACATCAACCTTGCTCACAAATACGTGGAGCAGGACAACTACACAATTAACCTGACATGGACGGACAATTCAAACCAGGGCAACTCCGGTCAATTGCAAACAGTCGTCAAGAATGCAGCCCCAACTCTGCAGGCAGGAAACACAGCGCAGGTGCTGTTGAATCAGGTATTCCGTCGACTGGTTCAGCTCAGCGACCCGGGACTCGACCCCTTGATCGCAACCGTCGACTACGGTGATGGGACTCCTCCAGAAACACTGGCTTTGGGCACAACACGCAACTTGCCGTTGAGCCATCGATTCACTGGGCGAGGGGCATTCCGCGTGACGATTCAAGTGTTCGACAACGACGGCGGCATCGGCACTGACAGTTTCTTTGTGATCGTGGCGTAGAGCTGTCACATCACCGAACTGGCGAATAAGATAAACGTCTGATCATGACAAACCCGAATCGGCGGGATGAAGCAAACAGTCTCACCCCGCCGTTTTTGATTGCGGGATCGGCAGTTTGCAATATGGCAATCCCCATTTTGACGGAATTTGCTCTGTAGATATTCAATGCCAGGCAGTTTGCTATCATCGCCACCGTTTTCATACGATGCAGTCGTCGTCCTGTGCTCAAAGTCTTGGGTTGTGGGGCGGATGATTCGGCTACTCAACGAAATCGGCGCAAACGAGCCGGGGAAGATTCATGTCGGAAGACAATCAGAACGACGTCTCTGCCGAGGCGGTCGACCTGCTGCACAACGCGTATCAGCAGCTTAAAGAACAGATACGCAAAGTCATCATCGGTCAGGACGATGTCATCGAACAGTTGCTGATCGCTCTGTTCAGTCAGGGGCATGTGCTTCTGGAAGGCGTTCCGGGGCTGGCGAAGACTCTGATGGTCAGCACGCTGGCTCGCAGTTTGTCGATGACGTTTTCGCGAATCCAGTTCACTCCCGACCTGATGCCAGCCGACATCACCGGCACCGACATTCTGCAGGAAAACAAAACCACGGGAGCCCGCGAGTTTCGATTCATCCAGGGGCCGTTGTTTCACAATGTGGTGCTGGCAGACGAAATCAATCGAACACCGCCCAAGACTCAGGCCGCTCTACTGGAAGCCATGCAGGAGCGACAAGTCACCGTTGGCCAGACTATTCACAAGCTCGGCACGCCGTTCTTCGTGCTCGCGACACAGAACCCGATTGAACAGGAAGGCACTTACTCGCTTCCCGAAGCGCAGCAGGACCGCTTTATGTTCAAGGTGTTCGTGAAGTACCCGACGTTTGAAGAGGAGCGAATGATTGCTCGGCAGACGACATCCAATGCCAAGCCGGAGGTAAAGGCCGTCCTGACCGGCGAGCAGGTCTCGAAGATTCAGACGACCGTTCGACAGGTTCCGGTTTCGGATCACGTGATCAACTACACGCTGGCACTTGTGCGACAGACGCGAGTCGGCGAACCGGGCACTCCGCAATGGATCAATGACTGGCTCGGCTGGGGCGCAGGGCCGCGAGCGGTTCAGAATCTCCTGCTCGGCGCAAAGACTCGCGCGTTGCTGAGCGGCCGGACGACGGTTTCGACGGACGATATCCAGAAGCTGGCGGCTCCTGTGCTGCGGCATCGTATCGTGCCGAATTTCACCGCTGAAAGTGAAGGCATTACGTCCGACAAAGTGATCGAACGGCTGATCCAGGAAACTCCTGCCCGGGAAAGTGAACTCACAAGTGACCCAGCACTTGGAAAGATTTTTGCGGCCTGAAGAGATCGCGAGAATCGCGCGATTGGAGCTGCGAGCACGCCGAGTCGTCGAAGGGTTCGTCTCAGGCCTTCATCGCAGTCCCTACTTTGGTCAGTCGCTTGAGTTTCTGCAGCACCGTGAATACGTGGCCGGGGATGACCTGCGCCGTATTGACTGGAAGCTGTGGTCTCGCTCGGACCGCTACTATCTGAAGCAGTACGAAGAAGACACCAACGTCCGGCTCGCGCTGGTTCTGGATGGCAGCGAATCGATGCAGTTCGCCACTGGAGCGATGTCGAAGTTCGATTACGCTCGAACCGTCGCAGCGGCCGTGGGAATGCTGGTACTGAAGCAGCACGATTCCGTCGGAGTCAGCGTTTTCGATTCTACAATTCGCAGCCAGATCCCGGCAAGCAGTCGCAACAATCATCTGCAGGCGATTTTGGCAGGGCTGGAAGTTCAAACGGCTGGCGGCAAGACGGACATCTTCGGAGTGCTGCGGCGAGTCAACGAATCGCTGACTCGGCGAAGCATCGTGGTTCTGATGTCGGATTTGTTTTGTCCTCGGGAAGATCTTTTCAAGGGCCTGACGATGCTGCGGCAGCGAGGCCACGAAGTGATCTGCCTGCACATCATGGACGACGAAGAACTGGACTTTCGATATTCCGGCACGCTGCGTTTCGAGGGACTCGAAGGCGGCCGCAATCTGACCTGCGATCCAGCGGCGTTGCGAGCCGGCTACATGGCGGCTCTGGAACGTTTTCTTGACGCCATCCGAAAACGTTGCGCCGGCAGCGCGGTCGATTACAAGCTCATCCGAACCAGCGACAACCTCGACGCCGCATTGGCTCACGTACTGATGCAAAGGCAGAAGAGGAAATGACCAATGACTAAGTGCCAATGACCATTGAATCGCAGTATGCACATATTGGTCATTGAGATTTGGTCATTGGTCATTCGTTTCAAATTTCAAATTTTAGAGTTCAAATCTCGAATCCAAAGCATGTCCACTCTTTCCCAGTTCTTCCTCAATCCGGCTTACGTGCTGCCGGGGGCTGCGCTGGTGTTGGTGCCGATTCTGATACATATCCTCAGTCGGCTGCGTTACAAAAAGGTGCGGTTTGCCGCGATTGAGTTCCTGCTGGAGAGCGAGGAACTCAACCGCAAACGTATCGTGCTGGAACAACTGCTGTTGCTGCTGCTTCGAATACTGGCGGTGCTGCTGATCGGGTTGTTGATCGCTCGCCTGGTGCTGGATCCGAATCGGCTGCTGATGCTGCGGGGTGCCAGCATGCACCATGTTGTGCTGCTGGATGATTCGCTGTCGATGCGAGACCGCGAAGGTGATGCCACCGTTTTTCATCAGGCCCTGGAGACACTGGAACTGATGCTGTCGGAAGGTAGTCGACTGCCAGGTTCTTCGCGAATCACGATTCTTTCTATTACCGATCCCAAGCGGCCGATCGTGTCCGATCGAGTGCTCGACGCGACACTGATGCAGGAACTGCTACCGCGACTACGAAATCTCACCTGTTCCTGGCGAGCGGCCTCAATGGTTGAAGCCATCACGGCTGCCAAAGATATCCTCGCCGCCGACGGCAGCGCGGCGCCGCAGGTGCATATTCTGACCGATCTGCGAGCTTCCGACTGGAACGGTCGGCCGGAAGTTGCAGCCGCTCTGGAATCGCTGAAGACAACAAAAGCTTCAGTGGATCTGATCAAGGTCGTGAAGGATCAGCGGCCCAACGTGGAACTGCAAAAATTGACTTCGGAGACAATGGCGGTTGCTCAAGCGGTTCCCTGGCGACTGACTTTGACGGTGAAGAATTTCGGCTCATCAAAGGTCAGTGGCCTGCGTGCCACAGTGTTGGTCGACGGATCGCCGTTGCCGGGAAAAGTGCTGGTACCGGATCTGGAGCCGAACTCCGAACTTCAGGTTTCGCATGATCTTGCTTTTGATTCCGAGGGTCGGCATCAGGTCGAGGTGCGTCTGGAAGACGATGCTTTGCGAGAAGACAATCGCCGCTTCCTTGCCGTCGACGTCACCGAACGCCGAGCCGTCCTGATCATCGACGACGAAGGTCAGCAGGAAGATGCTTCTTTCGTCGCCGCCGCCCTGAGCGCCGATCCATCGCTGACAGGTTTGACGAGCGATGTGCGTCCGTCTCAGGCATTGACGTCTTCAAGCCTCAAGCAATATGACTGCATTTATCTTCTGAACGTTCGCGACTTGCCGGCCGATGCGACTGTGTTGTTGGCGGAGTATGTCCGCAGCGGTGGCGGCATCGTTTGGTTCCCCGGCGATCAGGCCAATACTCGCTGGTATTCCGAGACACTTCGCGAACCGTCGCTGTCGCTGTTTCCGGTGCCGCTGGGAACGCTTCACGAAGTGACGACCGGCGGCGGTGGAAAAACAGACGTGCCGTCGTTCCTCAACCCTGTCTTCGAACAGCATCCGATTTTTCTTGTCTACAACGCTCCGGACAGCCCCTTTCCGGATACCGTCCAGATTTCACGATGGCTGCAGGTCACCGATGAATGGAAGACGGACGACACCGAACGAGCCGACGGAGTCCACACGCTGATCCGCCTGAAGAACGGCCGACCGGTTGCGTTCGAACAACAGCTTGGCAAAGGAAAGGTCCTTGCATTCCTTACCGGTGCCGGGCGACGCTGGAGCAATTGGCCGGTGTCTCCGGCGGCTCCTGGTTACGTTGTGATGCACTTGCTGATGCAACAGTACCTTCAGCGGACGGTCGATGGTGTCGAACTGCGTGAACTGTCGGAGCCGCTGCGTCTTGAATGGCCAGTCGGTCAGTTCACCGAGAACCTCGAAGTGTTTCTGCCCGAGGCGGCATCAGACGACGAGCCAGTGGCTGATACATTTGTTCGTCTGCAGGCGGCTCAAGTCAAAGCCGCGGAGTCGAAACCCAACGTAAAGAACGAAGCAACTGGTGAAGCCAGCGCCCCGGAC
>JANMEV010000503.1:0-2091 GCA_031377305.1 Planctomycetota bacterium
CCGTTAGCAAGCAGAACGCGGTCGAAAGTAATCGAAGCACCCGCTTCGACTTCCACGCCACGATAGTCTACAGACAGGAAAGAACCTTCCTGAACACGATGCTGACGATTACCGTCTACGATCACAGCGAACATCTGAAAACCGTCCTCAACCAACTCTGTCAACTGGAAACAAGCACAACGCTTTGGCCACCGAGCGTATACGTAAGCACAGCATCTCTGGGCCGTGTTCAAAGGAATCGCGGAGTGTAGCGATGAACTTCGGATTGTTCGAGTCGGAAATGCAGCAAGTTTCTGACTTGAGGGCAGGAATTTGAAAGCCGGGGTTCTGAAAAGGGCGTGCGTCTGCCAAAGAATGCCACTCCGAAATGCCCCCGAATCATACAAAAGCGTCCAAATCACGGGAAACACCCAAGTTAAACTCCCAAAATTTGAGCCAAAACCTAGTTTTTACCCCGTTCGTGAGTTTAAGCAGCCTGACGGCTGGGCTGCACCAAATTAAACAAGCCGAGCCCCATAACGGAACTCGGCCTGCTCGAACTTCGATCTGCCAGAGTCTGGCTATTTCTTGACAGACTGCATGCTGTTCACCAGTTCAAGGTAGTCCAGCGTAATGTTGACCAACTCTTTATTGTAGAAATCATTGGCGAAAATGTCATCCTTGCCAGCCCCGCTGGCCTGTTTGATCGCCTCTTCTTCTTCCTTCTTTTCCTGCTTCATCTCTTCTTCTTCAGCACGCAGGACGCCTTCGTTAAGCGAAATCGTCTTATCGTTCTGACGTTCGACGAACTTTGCAATTAGCTTATTGATCTGCGCGAAGTCAGCGTCACTTGATACACGAGTTTCGCTGCGCTTCTTCAACTGACCGATGATGGCATCCGTCACATTCGCGGACAACGGCACATAGTCAGCTCGCGTGATTCGATCAAACTCGAGGGCATTGTCCAAAGAGTCCTCACCCACTTTTCGGTAGTTCAAGAGCGACGGCAGCGTCAGGTCGGAAGTCACTCCCTTTGTCTGAGTGCTGTCACCGTTGACTCGGTAGAACTTGCTAATCGTTAGCTTCAAGGCACCTCGATCGACCTGTTTAAACGACAACCGGCTTTGAGCAACGGGCACCACGTTCTGCACTGTTCCTTTGCCGTGAGTCGTTCGGTCGCCGACAACGATTCCCCGTCGGTAGTCCTTGATGGCTCCAGCAAAGATCTCAGACGCCGACGCGGAAAATCGGTTGCAGACAACAATCATGGGCTTCCGCCAGTACACTTCCGGATCTTCGTCTTCAAAGGCCTGAACGCTGTCACCAGGCTCCTTCACCTGCACCACCGACCCCTTTGGAATAAACAGGCCGGAGACTTCAATCGCTTCCTGAAGAGCGCCCCCGCCATTCCAGCGAAGATCAACGATCAGCACGTCGACTCCGCCCTTTTTGAATTCGTCCAGAACGAGCTTCACGTCGCGAGACGTACTCTTAAAGTCTCCTCCGAGAGAGGCTCCCTGGAAGTCGCGGTAGAATGACGGAATTCGAAGAATTCCGACGCGTGACTTGCGCCCATCAATCCACTCAGATGAATCCTGAATCTTGCCTTTAACTTCATCTTCTGTGATCTTCACTTCAGTGCGAGTCAGCACATACTCTTCTATTCCGCCGGCTTCCTTCATCACCTGAAGCTTGACCTTTGTACCCTTTTTTCCGCGAATCATGTCCACGACTTTTGTCAGCTTCATCTCAACAACGTCAACGAAATCTTTCTCTGCATTCGCCGACACACCAATGATCTTGTCGCCCTTTGCCAAACGACCGTCAGCAAACGCCGCTCCGCCCTGAATCACTTCTTCGACAAGCGTGTAGCCGTCTTCGTACTTCAGACGAGCACCAATACCTTCCAGTTTCAGCTTCATGTCAATTTCAAAATCCGCCAGCGTTTGAGGCGACATATAGCTTGAGTGCGGATCCAGACAATGCGTCATTGAAGACAGATACAGCTCCAGAACCTCATGCGAATCGGTCTGGTCGAGAAAGATCTGATTGGTGTGGTAACGCGTGTGAATTCGCTTACGAGCTTCCGTCAGATCGGTATCGTCCAGCTTC
>JANMEV010000509.1:0-2810 GCA_031377305.1 Planctomycetota bacterium
CGCGCTCCAGCTGATCGTCTTTGGTTGATGTTTGTGCTCGGTGTCTTCCGGTCGCAATGCTTAGCGGTACAGCGACTCTCTCAATTGCTTCAGCGGATAGAATGAATCTCGCCAGCGAACTCCGCCCTGCCGCAGGGTGATAATCGCTGACCGCCAAAATGCGAACGCCATGATGCAGGGGCCCGCGATGAAGAACGGGATCTGCTGCCAGCCGCCAGGCGAACCAATTGCCAGTATTCCGTAAACGAGATGCCAGACGACGGCAGTCGCGAGGAATCCCGAAGCATCCCGGAACGGCAATACGAACGGCGCGATGCAGGGAAACAGTATCGTGCAGAGAAAGACGACTGTCACAAAACAGATTTGTCGGATCGAGTAGTTCAACGACGCGAAACCGTTCTTTTCCAGGCCGGTGATCACGCCCCACAGCGATTGCTGCCATCGCACGGAAAGCCAGCGATCTGCCATCTGAAAATCGCTCTGGCCGCCATTTTTCTTAATCATTTTCCCAAGCTTTACATCGTCCAGAATATCGAGCGCAATGGGCTGGTGGCCACCGATCGACCGGTAGAACGCCGCGTCGACAAGGTTGAATGCTCCCACGCCTGCATACGACATTGGCCACCGAGTTCGGATCAGGTGCAGTTGCATTCCAGTCGCGAACGCAAGGCCGAAGAATGTGACCAAAGCGTTCTCAAGCAGGCTGCCCGGAATCATCTTCGGCAATAAGCAAAGATGCTTGAGATGATTCTTTTGGAAATGGTGAATCGCCGCTTCAAGGGCTCGCGGTTCGTAAAGAATGTCGCCATCGGTAAAAAGAATCAGTGGTTGAGTCGCGATTTGCGAACCAACGTGCATCGCGTGATTCTTGCCAAGCCATCCTGCGGGAAGCTCCTGAATATGGACGACTCGCAAGCGACCATCAGTCGCAGCAACTTCGTCCATAATCTGGCCGGTGGCATCTGTGGATCGGTCGTTGATAGCGATCAGTTCAATTCGAACGTTCTCGGACTTCAGCAGCGTCGTCAGCGCGTTCCGAATGACGGCCTGCTCGTTGCGAGCTGGCACGATGACGCTCACACCGGGCAGTTCTGAATCGGCTGACGACGTGTCCAGCATCTTCAGCCGTTTAAGTTTCAACGCTATCACTGCCGGGATGGTTGTCAGCGCGACGCCAGTGAAGATAATCCAGCCGAACCAGAACATTCTGTTGCCTTGTCAGAAGAACCAAATTTCGCTTCAGTGGAGCTTAGTCCCTTGACCCTGGCGTGACCTTCATCGCGACTTCCGCTCCATCACGCGTCACGATGATTTCGACTTCCTGTCCGGACTTCAAAGCTTCGATGGCATATGTGTAGTCATAGATGTTCTCGATGGCTTTGCCAGCCAGCTTGACGATGATGTCACCACCTTTAACTCCCGCTACTTCAGCCGGACCACCTTTGGCAACACCCGACAACTGAACGCCTTTGACGTCGGTTTGGGCGTAGTCAGGAACCGTACCGAGGTACGCTCGCAGCATGGCTCGTCGCTCGCCGTCTTTGGGGCGTTCCTGAGCCACATACTGAGGCGCGCGGTCCTCGGAAATGAGCTGCCGACAAACCAGCATCATCAATTTGGCGACCTTCGAGATTCCCTCGTAGTTCAGCTTCTCCGGAGTGTCTCGCGGAGTGTGATATTCGCCATGATTGCCGGTGAATGCCGACAGGATCGGCACGCCATGCATGAAGAAGACACTGGCGTCGGTGGGAATATAGCTGTCATCCTGCATCGTTAGCGACAGGCCCATCGGCACGTTCGCCTGTTCGACCAGTCTCTGCCATGCGGCCGAGGAGCCAATGCCCTGGAGCACGAGTTTCTCCTGAAGTCGACCAACCATGTCCATGTTCAGGCACGCGGCGATGTAAAGGTTCAATCCGCCGGTGTTGGGGCCGGTGAGGTCGCCTGATTTCTTCGCCGCTTCGTCTGCTGACGGTTGTTCCTTTCCCTTCGGATCCGAGGCAGGCTCAGGACCTCCCAATGCCGCAGCATGTTGTGAGAAGAGGGTTTCCAAGTTTTTTACATAGTGGCTGGAACCCAGCAAGCCGATCTCTTCTCCGGACCAGGCCGCGAAGACGACGTCACGCTGGCCTTTCAGCTTGCCCGCATCCTTCGCCTGCGCCATGGCTTCCGAAATCTGCATCATGGCGGACACACCAGAGGCGTTGTCGTCGGCTCCGAAGTGAATGTTGGATTGTTCGTCGCCGCGAGCCAGTGAATTGCCGTTGGGGCCCGTTCCAAGATGATCGACGTGAGCTCCCACGACAACGATCTGGCCAGCCTGTTCGGCGTTGACCTGCAAGCGACCAAGGACGTTCCGGCCTTTCTTTTTCTCCTGACGGATATCGATCGAAGCGGCAACTTTGACGCCCTCAAGAGGAAAACCCATCGCCGGTTCACCGGAGTCCATCTTCCCTTGAACAGACTTCAGATCCTTCTTCAAGGTCGTAAACCAATCTGAAGCCACGGCGTCGGAAACGCTGATGACCGGCAATCCGGATCCCGCGAGCGATCCATCGAACTGCAAAGGAACGAGTTGTTCCTTTACACCCGACGTCGGGCCGCTGACCACAATCAAGCCTCGCGCGCCCATGTCACGAGCTTGCATGGCTTTGAAGCGAAGGCTTGAGAACCGATTGAAGTGCTGTCGTTGTTCGGGAGTCAGATTCTCCGGCATAAATCGAAAAACCAGAACCCACTTGTCCTTCACATCCAGATGGACGAATGAATCATATTCTTCGATGCCGTCAGCCGCCGGAGCTCGCAGGCCG
>JANMEV010000536.1:0-15553 GCA_031377305.1 Planctomycetota bacterium
CTCACCCACTGGAGTGATCTGCTATCAGCATGAGCAGTTTCCTGAACCGTACCGAGGCGCATTGTTCGTTCAGGACTGGACGCTCGGACGAATTCTGGTTGTGACGCTGACTGCCGAAGGCGCTGGCTATAAGAGCGAACCGATGACGTTTGCTCAGGGCAAAGATCAGTTCGGATTCGCTCCAACGGATATGGAAGTCAGCCCGGATGGAAGTGTTTTCGTCAGCGTCGGCGGCCGAGGAACTCGCGGAGGCATTTATCGAATTGTCCACTCGAACGGACCAGTGAAGACGGTGACAGTGAATGCCACATCGTCCGCCACTGAAAAGCTCAACAGTGTTCTCAAGGCTCATCAGCCCAACACAAGCTGGTCTCGCACGCAATGGATGCCGGTCGCGAAGTCACTGGGGGCCGATGCGTTTCGAACCGCCGCGCTGGATGAGGCTCGCCGAGTTCCCGAACGAGTTCGCGCGATCGAGATTCTGGTTGAGATGTTTGCGGGCCTGGATGCGGCGACCGCGATGAAATTATGCAACGCCGGTCCGGCGCTTGTTCGAGCCCGCACAGCGTGGGCCGTGGGACGAACGAAGCCCGAAGCGCCGGATCTTGACGCTTTGAAGACAATGCTCGTCGACAAAGACCCGATGGTGAAGCGGTTCGCGCTCGAGGCTCTGACGTCCGCCACGGAAGTCACGACGTTTAATAAGGTTCTTAACGAGCTGGCTCAGGCTTTGGCACATGAAGAGCGACTGGTTCGCCTTTCGGCTGCGCAGCTCATGAGTCGTCTGAATGACCAGCAGCGAGACGCTCTGCGAACGTCGCTACTCAAGCATCCTCAGGGACTGTTGTGGTTTCATCTGGGACGAATGCTGCGAATCACGTCTCTGAGCGTCGCCGGAGCTGATGCGGCAGTCAATGTGATCGTGTCGGCGAAGCAGCCGATTCAGTTGAGAAGAGACGCCGTGCGAGTTCTCCAGATGGCACTCAGTGATGTTGGCCCCGGGAAAGATCGACCGCCGATGTTCGACGGCTACGCGCCCCGCGCAGCGCTGGATAGTATCGAGCGGGAAACGAATCCTCTGTTAACCAAAGTCGCAGACATCTTCCCAACCGGCGACGCGCCGATGGATCATGAGCTCATTCGAGTCATCGCCATGACCGCGCCGTTGAATCGAGATCTATTTGGGAAGCTTTTGGCGGGAATCACGGACATCTCATTGCCATCCGACGACATCCATCGGCTGGCTGCGATTAGCCGTATCAACATCGAACGATCCTATGAAGAAAGCGTCTTAACCGCGAAAGCACTCGTTGGCATCGACGTGAAGATTCGAAAGCTCGGTTTGAAGCAGGACACCAACTGGGACGATAGAATGGGGGAACTTTACGCGGCGTTGTGCAAGGTCGATCCGGCCATGCCGACAGTGCTGACGGAACAACCCGGATTTGGTCAGCCTGGGCACGTGCTTTTTCTGAGCCAGGTGCCGCAGGGAACTGTGGCAAAGGCCATCGAGGGTTTTGTGGCGACGATCGCCGCGGATCCCGAGTTCATCTGGACGAACGAGGTCGTCTTTGCGATCGGCGAATCGGAACTGCCCGAGCATCAGGCTCTGCTGAGAACTCAACTGGATAACCTTTCCGTTCGCGATGCCGTGTTGATTGAGATCGCAGAAAAGCCAGTCAAGGAAGATCGGGCACTCTATCTTGAAGGGCTCGAATCAGCACAGTTGAACGCCGTGGAAGCCTGCGTGAATGCGCTGACAAAGCTGGCTCGCAGTAACGACGCCGCAGAACAATTCCAGCTACTCAGCGCCGCGCGACGGCTGCAGAACGATATGCGGGAATTCAAGATTCGCGAGACGGTGATGCGACTTCTGGAGAACAACACATCGCAGTCCTTCCAGTTCGTCTTTGGCGAAGAAGGTTACAAGCCCCAGCCGGACGTGATGCAGTCGTGGCAGACGTGGTTGCAGGGACGGTATCCGGACTTTCATCCGATCGATCGCAACGAAGAAGCTCAAAAGCTTCTTGCAAGCCTTAACGAAATCTCATGGGACAACGGCGACGCCGAAAATGGCCGAAAGCTGTTCGAACGTCTCGCCTGCGCTAAATGCCACGGCGGCCGCCGCGCGCTGGGACCAGATTTAACAGGTGTGGCGAAGCGGTTTTCTCGCAACGACGTGTTCGCATCAATCGTTGAACCGAACCGTGACATTTCGCCAAGGTACCAAACCACATCGATCGAAACGAAGGCCGGGAAAGTCTTCACCGGTTTGATCGTATACGAATCGGTCGACGGTTTGCTGCTTCGTGACGCCGAACACAAAACCTATCGCATCGAAGCGGCGGATATCGAATCCAAACACCTGCAGCGAAATTCCCTGATGCCTTCGGGCCTGCTGAAAGACGCAAAGCCGAGCGATCTGGCTGACCTCTACAAGTTCCTGCAAAGACTTTGAACCGATGCGCCCGCAGTCAACCGAATACTGGTCTGCGTCTGTGCCGAACCAAATTCGGGGCGACCTACGCTTCGCCAGCATCCATCGACGCCTCAAACAGGGCTCGCAGGTCTTCCGGAATGCGAGTCACTCGCTGCGCCGAATAGTCGAAGATCACGAACACTGACGAAGCCTCGGCGACGGTTTGTTCCTGTTGCAGACTGAAGATCGCGTGCCCAATGTCGGCACTTGAACGGCCGATCCGAGTGATCTTCGAACCGATGTAGACGGTGTCTGGAAAACGCAATTGGCGACGGTAATCACATTTCATGGAGGCCAAAATCGGCCCCAGCCCGGTTCCCGACATCGTCACGGATGACGGGAAAACGCTGAGCAGGTCGATCCGAGCCGACTCGAACCATCGAAAATAGACAACATTGTTCACATGTCCAAACGCATCCTGATCGCCCCATTGAACTGGCAATGTCGTAATAGTCCGATAGCCCGCAAGTGCGGTTCGAACGGAATCAGGCAAGCGATGCGGATCTTCCGTGGGCATCCCTATCACTCCGCCGCTTTTGGCTCAGCTGCAACAGGCACAGTCGCAGCGGCGGCGGTCCGGGCCTTGGCGGCCTGTGAGTCGCGTACTCGCACAACGCCGCTGATCGCAACAATGAGAGCCGACAGAAACAAGACAACCGTCGTCCATTTGCCCGCGTTGTCGCGGAACTTTTGAGTTCCAGCAGAGCGACCGACCAAAACGGACGCGAAGAAGAACACGACGAACGCGAGAATGATCTTCGTGCCGATCAAAGCGTGGTAAAGACCATCGCCTTTGTGATCCGGCATCGCTCGAAAGTAGTTAAAGAACCCGGTGATGAGAAACAGGGCGATTCCGCCATGCACAAATTTCTTCCATCGGCCTCGAATCGCCGTCATCAATTCTGGCGACTGTCCCTGAAGACTCGGAGACACAACAAGCTTCATGAAGCTCGTCCCGCCGACCAGCACAATCGCAGTCCCGATGTGAATCCATCGAGATAACAGAGCCAACAGGAAATCAACATCCATTCTTAACACTCCGCACTGAAACAGACAGGATAGCGCCACGTGGCAGATCGTAGACGGTGGACGCGTTGCTGCGAATCACTCAGACATGGCATCCGGCAGATTTCTGGAGTTTGGTCATCTCAATTGAAAATCGCCTGTCCAGTGAACGGATTCGCGATCGCGATTGTTGTTCCGCACCGCAAATGCGAAGATCCACGGGAGATTGCCTTCCTGAAACCCCGCGGAGCCCGGTTGATGCCACGAATCGCCCTGAACCCATCATTCCGGACGGAGACGATTTTACGTTCAACCGCCGTATGTCCAGCACTGAGTCAAACGCTGCGAATCTGGGGAATGTTTTCGCTGGCGTTTGTGCTGTCAGCAGTCTGCCGAAGTGACGATAAAGTCAGCACCGCGACACCATCCGTGCCAACCGTGGGGACCACGTTTGACGCCGGTGATACTCTT
Source organism: Planctomycetota bacterium (assembly GCA_031377305.1). Classification (GTDB taxonomy): domain Bacteria; phylum Planctomycetota; class Planctomycetia; order Planctomycetales; family Planctomycetaceae; genus SXXK01. The sequence continues at coordinate 3,956 of JANMEV010000536.1, forward strand.
GCTCTTGACGGCGATTCAACCACAGACGGGCAAGCGTGTTTGGCTGGCCTGAGATGGGTTCCGGGGAAATTCGATGTGCAGTGCGAAACAGCTCAGGAAGGCTTCGGCGATCTGCTGCTAAGGTTCCCGTCAGCGATTTCGACTGGCGATCCGATCAACGACAACGTTGCGATGGAATGGTATGTGGCTCGCGACGCCGAAAAGAGACCCATTCGTGCCCGTTCGGTCGTTGTGGTTCACGAATCCGGCCGAGGAATGACTGTAGGCCGAATCTTTGCCCGAGGACTCGCAGCACAGGGGCTTCATACGCTGATGGTGCAACTCCCGGGCTACGGAGCACGACGATCTGAGCTGACGGGAAAGCCGGAGATGATTCTTTCGTCCATGAAGCAGGCGGTCGCTGATGTTCGGCGTGCACGTGACGCCGCGGCCTGCTTGCCACTGGTCGATCCGACAATCATCGGAGTTCAGGGTACGAGCCTCGGTGGATTTATCACCTGCACAACCGCAGGGCTGGATTCCGGCTTCGACCGAGTCTTCATCCTGCTGGCCGGCGGAAACCTTCACGACGTGGTGCTGAAAGGAGCAAAGGACGCGGCAAAGGTGCGAGAACGTCTGGAATCGATCGGCGTCGACGGTGATCGAGTCCGAGAACTGACACGTCCCGTCGAACCACTTCGACTGGCCCATCGGCTCAAGCCGGAAACGACGTGGCTCTACAGTGGAAAATACGATGACGTCGTCCCACCCGAATGCTCATTTGCGCTGGCCACTGCTGCCAGTCTTCCCGCCGGACATCACGTTGAATTGTTGGCAGATCACTATTCCGGGATCGTTTTTCTTCCCATGGTGATGGTGCAGATTCGCGAACACATGTCCGATGGCGCCGAGTCGACTGCCGCTCCATCCGCTAACGATGAGTCGCGGTAAACACTAATGGAAGCTGCCGAACAGAGCTCCGTCAAACGCAGATTTACGAAGTGTTCAATAAACTTTACAAACTGTGCATATTGTCCAGATTAACATTTGATACGACGTAAAGCATCCGGCACAATCGTCACAACTGATCCAGACGGACTCGGCGAATTCAGAGGGAATTCACTAGTCCTTTCCTTTTTGGACCTTTGTGTGGAGATTGAGAGATGCGTTTGTTCAGTCAATTGTGGAACGACGAGAACGGAGTCCTTCTGTCGGCAGAAGCCGTTGTGGTTGGGACTCTGGCCGTTGTAGGGCTCACGACGGGCCTGACCGTGGTTGCTAAGTCGGTCAATGCAGAACTTCAGGACATGGCGTTTGCCATTCGCAGCCTGGACCAAAGCTACAGCGTTCCCGCTCAGGACGGATGCGGAGCTCACACTGCCGGTTCGTCATTCACGCAGGAGCCGGTTGAGCAGTCTCTCAACGAGCTTCGCGAAGTGGTCAGGAAATCCGAAGCGCAGGAAAAGGCTCAGTCCGAACGCCTTGAGCAGCAGATGAAGAACGACGACGACTCAGAACCAAAGAAGAAAAAGAAAAACAAAGAGAACTAGCAATGGCGTCATGGACGACCGATCGATCTGCGGCCAATCTCACTCTCTCAATCTCCCTCTCTCGCAGTTCGTCTCTCTCGGCGTTTCTGATCTCATTCCGAAGGCTCGCCCGACATCTCATCGGGCGAGCTTTTTTGTTGCACGATGGTTCCGTGACTCGCGATGTATGTGAGCGGTGCAAAACTCATGATTCGGCGAAATCGTGTCTTCAGAGCTCGTTTCTGACCGCGCGAAGTAGACATCAGGTTTCCGCGGGAGCTGTTCGATCCTTCGGCTGAGGCACGCTGTCGCTCTTGTCAATGGCTGGAGCATCGTAGGATTCCGACGGAATCGCATTCTCGAACACATCGCCCTCGACCGAATACGGCTGTTCCGTTGTCATAGCTGACGAAGAGCACGAGCTACACTCATTGCAGCCCGAGTCTCCAGAATACTGTTGTTGCATGAACTGAGGCGACGCCAGGCCCGGGTAGCCCCACATTTCAGGGTAGGACGCCGTCATTTGTTGAGGCACGGCAACCATCGCCGGCCCACCAGCGTAACCAGCGAACTGGTGAGCCGATTGCCTCGCAACCCTGCGATAGGCTCGTCGAGCCATTCGTTCCTGACGCAGCGATGCGGATTCGGACAGAGCGGGACCTCCGCCAATCATGGGCGACTGGCCAATCATGGGCGACTGGCAGTTCGGATCGATCGGAGAATACTGGTGCCAGTAAGCAAACCATGGTGAGCAACAGCAGCCGCTCAATGAAAGCGTAACGATTGCGGCGGCCATTAAGATTTGTCGTGATGGTGAAACCATTGAAGAGTCTCCGATCGTCACTGCCCTGAATTTGCGTTCCCCATTGTGGCATTCTCGCCGACCAGAAAGTCAACAAGTAAGCGCCAGACAACGGCGATGTATACCGTTCAGGCTTTTCCGCTGCACGAGGACAAATTCAAGCGTCGGCAGCCCGCTCGCTGACCAGTCTCCGACATGAAACTGCTGCATTTCTCCGCAAAATGCAGCAGTTTTCGGAGGGTCGCCAACTTTAGGCCGCTCGTCAGCCGGCAAAAGATTTCAGGGATTCAGAATCCAGCCGCGCGATGAGTGCCGCAGGTTCTGCCGGGCACAGTTTTCCTCCGGCAGGTTCCGCGCAGGCCAAACGGCGTTTTGTGGCAGCTTTGGCGACAGGCAGCGAGGCGACGGGGCGAATGTTGAGCATCGTTACGTTGCAGGGGCGGCAAACGCGTTAGTCGATGACTTCAAAGACCGCTTCGACCTCAACCGCCGCTCCGGTTGGCAACGCCGCGAATCCCAGGGCGCTTCGAGCGTGATAGCCGTTTCCTGTTTTCCCGAAGACTTCGTGCAGCAGATCCGAGCAGCCGTTGATCACCAGATGCTGGTCGGTGAAATCACCCGTCGAATAGACACATCCCAATACTTTGAGGACTCGCAGCCCGTTCAATGTGCCGTGGGCATTGTAGACGGATCGCAGGACTTTCTTCGCACAGTCCTTTGCGGCTTCGTAGCCTTGTTCGACCGTCAGTCCGTTGCCAAGAACGCCCTTCACGTCGCTGACGTGCCCGGACGTAATCAACTGGTTGCCGGATCGAATGCAGAGATTCAGATAGCCGGGCGTCAGCGGTTCGAAACTGACTCCCAGGGCTTTGGCTTTGTCATCGGGCTGCATGGTCTTGTATGATCCTTGGCGTTATCGGGCAGACTTCGGGAAGGCTCGTTGAGAGCCTTGGGAGTTTTAAGGTTCGATTCCTGCAAAGGCAAGCGGTGAGCGGATGGCTTCCGAGCGCTTCAACTGGCCTTTCACTCACATGGTCCGAGCGCCGCAATACTGCTCTGGCAAATAACATTTTTGTTCTTCGATGAAAACGTGAAAGACTCCATGACCGATTCAAGATTGTCCTCTTCCGCCTCGTCTTATGAGGAACGAAATGAAGCGAGATTGCAGCGAATTGAAATGGCGCTAGCCCATCTGCAGCATGATGTGGATAGTCTGAATTCGTCGTTGCTGAGGCATTTTCATCGCCTGCAGGAGTTTGAGGCCCGTTTCGGAAGGATTGAGCACGAGTTGCAGGTGTCGTCCGATCCGACCGAGCGACCTGATGCCTCCGCCGATCGCCCGCCGCATTATTGAATGAGTGACGGAAGCGATTTCACGGAAGCGATTTCACCGGGCCGAATTGCCCCATGCCAAACTGGCCATAGCGTGGGGCGCTTGCCGATTTCCTGAGCAGCGAATCGGCTGGCAGCATGTTGAAAAAGGTGTCTGTAACTCCCAGGCGGCACAAGAATCCGGACAATTGGGTGCCGCCTCCAAAGTTTCAGGAACCTTTTTCAACAGCCTCTTGGCGCCGCAGGCTTAGTGGGGTTGAGTAATCTGCGGCTGGCGTGTTTAGTTTCTGCGAATCGCCGAAAGATGCTCGGGTCGAGCGGTTGAACTGGCGGGATGGCAACGTAGGATGCGCGTGAGTGGCTCGCTGAACGCGGGCTTTTGCCGCGATGTTTCCTCAAGATTTACGATATTCCATGCCTACCGCCGAGCAACTGCGAATTTTGGTATCAAACGTGATCGAGCCCGTGACTGAAAAGCCGCTGGGCGACTTACGGATGATTCGCGATACCTTTGTGAATGGCAACGATGCTCGCGTTCGCATTGAATTGCCAACTCCGGCGTATCCTGAAAGCAAGAAGCTCGAAGAGCTGATTCGGCAACGCATCAAGTTCGCCGCTCCAGAACTGGAGCCTCGAATTGAGATGCAAACGACCGTCCGAGGCAAAGACGCTGGCGGACGTATTGGCCTGAACGTTCACAATATCATTGCGGTGGGAAGCGGAAAAGGCGGCGTCGGCAAGAGCACAGTCGCTGCCGCGCTGGCCTGTGGTTTGCATTCTTTTGGATGTCGAGTCGGATTGATGGACGCCGATGTTTACGGCCCCAGCATTCCTCACATGATGAACGCCGATGGTCGACCTGCCGCAACCGAAGTTGTGGATGAGAACGGCAATAAGTTCATGCGGATGGAACCCATTGACGCGGGCGGTGTCAAGCTGATGTCGATGGGCTTCTTCATCGAACAGGGACAATCAGTCGTCTGGCGTGGTCCGATGCTTCACAAAGCGTTGACTCAGTTTCTAAAGGACACGGCCTGGGGCGAACTGGACTATCTGATCATCGATCTTCCGCCAGGTACTGGTGACGTTTCGCTAACGCTGGCTCAGCAGGTGGGACTGGCCGGTGCTGTCGTTGTCTGCACGCCTCAGCAGGTCGCTTTGTTGGATGCGATCAAGGCGGTGGACATGTATCAGAAAGTGAATGTGCCGATTCTGGGCTTTGTCGAAAATATGACGGGTGACGTTTTTGGTCGAGGCGGCGTTCAGAAAGTTTCGCAGGAACTGAAGATTCCGTTCCTTGGCGAGATCCCTCTGAATGCGTGCATTCGCGAGTACAGCGACCGCGGCCAGATCATGCAGATGATGATGGAAGACAATCCTTCTCGTGAGGCTCTTCGCAAAGTCTGCCAGAACGTGGCGATGCAGGTCTTTAAGGAAATCATCAAGTCGCCAGCGGGACCTGTGCTGGAAATTCTTTAGACAATATCCACCGTCATCGTCCGGTCGACTGGAAGGTGTTGGCTCAATGGTACCGTCCTCAGCACATTGTTGATTTAATGGGTTTTCACAACCCGAAGCGTCAGCGAGGGATTTCTGAGGAAGAACTGTCCGAACGCGATATCGTGATCTCTCACTGACGTTTCGGGTTGGGATAGTCGCAAATGCGCAACCTCAAAACTGACGCATCGGGTTAGGATTAAATCAACACGCTGCCACAAGGCGTATCGGGAGTTTTCTTGGGCTGCGGGAAAGACCATCAGGCGTTTGAATCATGTTGAGCCTCAACGAAATCTTCGAAGAGTTCGCCGATTTGGATCGGGACGATCAGTCTCAGTACCTTCTGGAACTAGGTGATGATCTGATTCCGTTTCCTGCTGATGCTCGGACTGAACAAAACAAAGTACACGGCTGTCAAAGCCAGGTTTGGCTGATTACAGAAACCAGCAGCGCTGATGAGAACGCGAAATTCACGGTTCGCGCCGACAGTGATTCCAACATTGTTCGTGGACTTATCGCGATCCTGCAGGCGGCGTTTACCGGCCTGACAGCGCGCGAAATTGCGGCGTACGACATTCTGGACGTCTTTCGCCGACTCGATCTGCAGCAACACATCACGCCTCAACGCCGCAATGGTTTGCGAGGAATGGTTGAACGTATCCTGATGCTGGCGAATCGCCACTTGCTGATCGCCAATGGAAACCAGGCTTCGGCGCCTGATGTCGTAGCTTCAGGCAACTCGTGTGCTCCTGCGAGGCGACCGCTGGTTGCTTTCAAACCTCTGGACGCGAAAGCTGTTCGTGCACAGTTTCCGGTGCTGAACCGACCACTCCCCAGCGGACTGCAGCCGGTCTATCTCGACAGCGGCGCGTCGGCGCAGAAGCCGCAGGTAGTGATCGATAAGGAACGCGAGGTCGAAGAGCAGTACTTCGCGAATGCTCACCGAGGAACCTATCAGTTTGGCCTTCGCATCGATGAAGAATTCGAGGGGGCTCGATCGTCGATCGCCCGATTCCTGAACTCGCCGTCGGAATCGTCAATTGTGTTTACTCCCGGCACGACGATTGGGATCAACATGATCGCATCCGGCTGGGGACGAAAGCACGTGCAGCCCGGTGACGAGATCCTGATAACTCTGATGGAGCATCACGCCAACTTCGTTCCATGGCAACAGCTCGCCAAAGAGCGCGGAGCGACTCTTCGTTTCATTCCATTGACGCCGGACGGACAACTGGATCTGACACAACTCGACTCCGTGGTGAATCGACGAACCAAAGTCGTAACTCTAACCGGCATGTCGAACATGCTTGGTACCGTGAATCCCGTCAGAGAGATAACCCGGCGAGCTAGGCTGGTTGGCGCGTGCGTTGTGGTTGACGGTGCCCAAAGTGTGCCTCATTTGTCGACTGACGTTGTGGCGGATGATATCGATTTCCTCGTGTTCAGTGGCCACAAAGTTTACGGTCCAACCGGAGTGGGCGTTCTTTACGGAAAACCCGAGCGACTTGAGGAAATGGACCCGGTGATTTTTGGCGGGCACATGATTTCCCAGGTCGCGATTGAAGAATCCACATGGTCTGCTGCGCCGGCGAAGTTCGAAGCGGGCACCATGCCGATCGTTCAGGCGATCGCACTGGGGACTGCCATCCGCTGGATTGAAAGCATCGGCATCGACGCGATTCATCAGCACGAGCAGACATTGCTGACGCAGACGATTGAACAACTTCGGACAATTCCTGGGATCACGATCTACGGTCCCGATTTGGCTCATCGCGGCGGCATCGTCAGTTTCCGCATTGCCGATATTCATCCCGAAGACCTTGCTGCAATGTTGGATCAAAAGGGCGTTTTCACTCGCCACGGTCACCATTGCACCATGCCATTGCATACACATCTTGGCGTATCCGCGACGACTCGAGTGAGCCTGGCGGCGTACAACACAACCGATGATATCGACGCGTTGATGAACGCTTTGGAGTTCGCTCGAAAGACGTTGTTAAAGCGATAAGGAACAGTCCCGAAATAAGTTCCGTCTATCCCAACCCGAAGCGTCAGCGAGGGACCGAACTGTTGTGCAAAATCCCTCACTGACGTGTCGGGTTGGGATTTCAATGCACAGAGAGTTCCGGAAGTTATTCTGGGACTGTTCTTAAGAGCGGCGTACCAGAAACTGCGAGTTAGTTCGAAGCGTCACCCCGGAATCGAAGATAAGGCGCAGCAACGACGGCCGATTCATCAGCCGACCGAACGCCGCTCATTCTTTCAGCACAAATTTCTCTGATTGGCTGAGAAACGTCTTTGGGTTTTCCAGCGTCACCTTGTCTATCAGTGACATCTGGTGTCCGCGACGAGCCATCTCGATGCGAGCTTTGGGAACCGCCAGAGGATCACTGCAGCCCCAGTCGCCGGCGGAGTTCATCCAGACACGTTCCGATCCGTACATTTCAATGACGTCGGTGGCGCGTTGTGGTGTCATCTTGGTGTCGGGATAGAGCGTCATTCCAGCCCAGAAACCGCGATCGAGAACTTCAGCTACCGTGTGCTCTTCCACATGATCGATCAGGATTCGCCCGGGATCGATGCTGCTGGCGCTGAGAGCATCCATGATGATTCGAGTACCCTTGCGTTTGTCTTCCAGATGAGGCGTGTGCACCAGAATCAACTGGTTGAATTTTTCCGCCAGCGCGATTTGTTCTTCAAGGATGATGAGTTCATTCTTGGTGTTCTTGTTGAGCCCGATTTCGCCGATTCCAAGCACATTACCGCACTTCAGAAAGTCCGGTATGAGCGAAATCACGTCGCGGGCGAAAGCCGGATCGTCGGCCTCTTTGGGATTGATGCAAAGCCATGTGAAGTGCTGAATGCCGAACAGGGCTGCTCGGCGAGGCTCGTAATCGGTCAGTTGGCGATAGTAGTCATAAAATCCCTGAGCCGACGAACGATCAAAGCCAGCCCAGAATGCCGGTTCGGTGATCGCAATGCAGCCCGCGAGCGCCATTCGCTGGTAGTCGTCAGTCGTACGAGACACCATGTGCACGTGAGGATCAATATACTTCATGTTGCACCTCCGGACTTTGAACGAACAGCTCCGGACGCGCCTTTGGTTCCGTGGGCGGATTGAGGAATCTCGGACTCCGCGTCGCTCAACAGGTCCAGTACTCGCTTTGCCCGCTGCGGCTGCCCATCCAACATCACTTGAATGGCTTTCATCAGCGCGGCGTGGCGAAAGTCCGTCTCCGAAGATGTCGGTTCGGCCCTGTCAATGCGATCCAGGAATGCGGCCACGTCGAGCAGCTTGGCTCGATGTTCGAGAAAGTACATGTTGATCACCTGCTCCCGAGTTTGCGGGCAGGAATATCGTTGCTCAGCCACGGCGGTTCCCTGATCTGGAATTCTGATCTGTCGAGTCACTACGCTTCGATTTTACTCTTCCGGCTCTTCATTGCGACCCATCCACCGGTGTTGAGCGTGCAAGTTCTGCGGCATTCGAGTCGCTCGTTGAAGTTCGAATCGAAACTCGCGGCTGTCCGTCCCCGGCGCGGCGTTTCCCGGCGGACGAATGCGTTCGAAGACATCGGATCGGAAAACTCGCGAAATAATGATCATACCCGTTGACACTTCGGCGCTACGCAAGCTACTGTACTATCTACCTAGTACACAAGGTGCGGCCATGATTTGCCAAATCGACACAAATAACGGAATCCCAATCTACGAGCAGATTTGCCGTCAGGTGAAATTTGCCATCGCGAATGGTTCGTTGCTCGTCGGGGAGCATATTCCGTCGGTTCGTGAAATGGCGACTTCGGCGGCGGTCAACGTCAACACAGTGGCCAGATCGTATCGCGACCTGCAGGCTCAGGGAGTGTTAGTTTCCATCCGAGGAACCGGGCTGGCAGTCGCCATGGACGCTCCGGCAAAGTGCCGTTCCGAGCGGCTCGAAATGATCCGCGAACGGCTGCGATACATTCTGCGTGAGGCGATCCAGAACGGAGTGTCGTCGGAAGAAATCCATTCGCTCGTTCACAGCGAATGGGCTGAGTTGCAAAGAGAACCGCCTCCGTGAGCCGCAGAGCGCAGGCAGGCGGTTGGTTCAATCCCAACCCGAAGCGTCAGTGAGGGATTGTTGTTGAACAACGCTGCAGATCTTATCCCTCACTGACGTTTCGGGTTGGGAACACTCATTAATTCAACACCCGCGGCTAGCGCCTTGCGGCTCATGAAGTTAGACGAATTTGTATCCTTCCGGTAAGGCATTCCTATGGAACCTGTCATTCGGCTGTCGAGTGTTTCCAAACGATTCGGACGTGTGAAAGCGCTGGATGATGTTTCGCTCAAAATCCAGCCGGGCACCGTGTGCGCCGTGCTGGGTTCGAATGGAGCGGGCAAGAGCACCGCGATTCGGCTGCTGCTGGGCTTTGAGTCCGCTGACAAAGGCGACATTGAAGTGCTGGGGATGAATCCCAAAACGCACGCACTGGAGATTCGTTCGCGAGTCGGCTATGTCTCCGATTCGCCGCCGTTGTACGACTGGATGACGGTTGATGAAATCGGCTGGTTCGCGGCGGGCTTTTATCCAACGGGGTATCAGGCCGAGTACGAAAAGCTGACCCAACGATTCGACCTGCATCCTTCGCAAAAAATCAAAGGCCTGTCGAAGGGCACTCGAGCGAAAGTCGCGTTGTCCCTTGCGATGGCTCATCGACCTCAATTGTTAATCATGGATGAACCCACGTCAGGGCTCGATCCGCTCGTGCGTCGCGAGTTCCTCGAAAGCATGATCGACGTGGCGGCTGAAGGAAGATCGGTGCTGCTGTCGAGTCATCAGGTGGGCGAAGTCGAACGAGTCGCCGATGATGTGATCGTGCTGATGAACGGCAAGGTGATCGCTCACGAGCGGCTTGAGGATCTTAAACAATCCGTGACGGAAGTCGTGCTCACGATGCCGTCGCTGACAGCGATGCCGCCAAAGTTGCCCGGCGAGGTGCTCGCTCATGTACCGTTCGGTCACGAACACCTCTGGCTCATGCGAAATCTCGACGGTGGAGCTCTCACCGATCTTTGCCGGTCGCAGGAGCTGCCGTCGCCCATTGTTCGCAAGCCGTCTCTGGAAGACATCCTGCTCACTCTGCTGCGTCAAAATCGAAATCAGCAGTCAGCGGAACAAGGGGCGTTGTCTATGGGGTTATATGATGTTTCATCGTTGAGGCCTTGAGTTAGCAGCCGGCTAAACGAACCCGGCGAGCGGGGGACGTCAGTCCCCTGATAGCTGCGATTCGCAACGAGCAAATCAGGGGATTGACATCCGCCGCTCGCCAAAGACGATTTAGAAAGTCACCTATGAGCACCGCATTTACGAGACTGATCTGGAAGGAACACCGAGCCCAGCGGCAGTTGTGGTTCGCGTTGCTCCTGGGATGCGTGTGCCTGTATGTCATTATGCGACTGCAGGCCTCCCCGTGGCTCATTTCGCTGCTGACGTCGTCGATATTTTGCGTCTTCTTTCTTGTCGCCGCAACTGCGATTGCGTTTGCCGGCGAAGTAGACGATTGCACCGTTGGCCTGTTGCGAATGCTTCCTTGCCGAACGTCGACGCTGATGACGGCGAAGCTCACTGCGATCGTGACTGGCTGTCTGGAACTGTTTCTGGCCATGGCAGCTTTGAGTGGTGTCTTTGAAGTGATCGGTCTGGCGTTTCCACGAATCTGGCGGACAGAAAGCAGCAACGTTACGTTGGCGGATCCGTGGCTCAGCAGTTTTATTGCCAGCATGATATTGATTTTTGCGAGCACACTCGTGGCATCCCTGGTCACGAAAAGGGTGATTTCCGCAGTTGGCCTCTCAGCCATTATTGGGTTCGCATGCCTTGCGGTTTGTGCTGCCGTGGCTCGTGGTGCAGAGATCGTTGGAGGGTTTGTTCATGAACGCAACCCATTTACTGATTTCCTGGACTCGTGGACATGGCTTTCGTTCCCGTTCTTTTTTGCGATCGCTGCTGCTCTCGCTCGTCCATGGCACCTTGGCCGAGTCCCGTGGGAATGGAGAATGCCACAGCGTGTTACGGCAAGACCCAGTAGCCGCGTATGGAGATTTGCACCGCAATGGAGCGTGTTGCTGAAGCCAGTGGTCGCGTGGCCGATGTCTCAAAGTCGAGTTCTGGCAACGCTGTTTTGGCGGGAGTTTCGATCAGCGGTTCCTTTCGCTGTGACTTGGTTGCTTATCGGAGTCGCAATCTGCGCCGGGTGTGCTTTCGTCTATAGCCATGACTACGTCTGGCCGTTGTTGTTTCTGATTGTTTTCATTCATGAATGTGGGCAACGAACGATGCGAGCCGATCAGCGGTCGGGATCGATTTCGCTGCTGGCCAACATCGGAGTGTCCGGACAATCTGTTTGGCTGACAAAAACGATAACGTGGTTTGCCGTGATGCTGACCGTGGGAACACTCATCGTCCTTGTGGAT
>JANMEV010000548.1:0-4970 GCA_031377305.1 Planctomycetota bacterium
TAGAGATCGTATGGAGCATCCAACGACGCTCCCCCTCAGACAGAATGACCATCCCCCATTGCCAAACGCGACCATTTCTCAGTACCATTCACCCCCAACATACCCCGCCGCGACAGCGGCTTACTTGAACAATGTGTTGCACGTGCGAACTGGAAATGGTTTGATGACAAGCGGGTGTGACTCCCGCATGGGTAGCTCTTAGCCAGAGGCCCATTATCGAGTGTTGCAGCGTGTCTATAAGGCGAGGTGAAGCCGTAATCCTGGCGACGTCTCCGAAGTGCCACGTTGAAGCGTACACAGAAAGGTAGTGAGGGTGAATCGACCGGGAGTGGCCTTCCGGCGGTGAACGACATGAGCTCCGAAATTTTGTATCTGTTGGATCCTGCCCAAGGCGTGTGCATGCTGGAAGGCCATATCTCTCACCGCGACATGGCAAGTTGTGAGAGAAGACCCGGAGTCGCTCGTCCGCTCGCGCTATACATTATGTCATCAAGGCAACCAGTGAGACCCTGTGGTTCTTGTTCGAATCATGACACACGTGTCATGACCGACCGAGTATGCCCGACAAGCCTAATCAGCAAGGACGGCAAATGACCATCAGGGAGTCGGATGGCCGCATAGTACCGAAGCCTGCCGAAGTCCAATCGGTTGGCGAGAAGCCGAGTAATGTCGGTGTAGGGAAGGCGGCCAGGCCAGTACGTGATTCAGACCGAGCACCGTCCGTACTCAGAGACGGATTCACGTTATTTGCGACAGTGGCGCGTGCAGAAGTTGTGGTCGAAAGCTTTGCTGCTTGTCGGTCGTTGGTTGAGATGGATGCCGCACTCTGAATTTGAACCGATGCTGACGTTGGGTTGTTGTGGCGAGTGAAGTTGTGGATCGGATGGGCTCCTGGTTTTGGAGCCGGCCAGAACGATGACTTGAATCGCAGAACGTAAGCGTTCGTTAATCGATGATGGTGAGTCGAGCGGCCGGGTTTCGTTGAGATTCGCTCGAAAGGAATTGTCGGCGGCAACAGGGCTCGATAAGTTGCAAAACTGCAGGCGATCCGCTTTGTTCTGAGTCGCTGTTAATCGCCTTGGCGATTGCAGAGAAACGCAAGTAACAAAACGGGCAAGGAAAAACAGGACGATCCGCTGCCAGGGAGAGTCTGTGGCATGATCTCCAATATCTGTCAGTCCGGATTCACTCAACCTTGTGGAACGATTCTTTGACAGTTGGGCCTCACAATGGAGCGGCCTGTGTTGTGTCAACATTTGATTTTTGGTTATCAGACAGGACTATTTTCGCCAAAGGAGCGGCGAATAGGCGTAGGCGATTCGCTCCTTTAAATTGCATTTACCCCAACACTAAGTCGTGAGAGAGCATCAGGCAAGCCCAACATGCGACGTTGGCAAGTGCAGATTGCGATTACTCTTATGCTTGATTCAGTAGCCGTCCGTTTCGTGTTCACACGACGTTGAACGACCTGAACCTCACTCGTTTCCCTTGAGTCTTCGGATCAGTGCAAGCATGTCTTTCGGCCAGCCGGATTTGTATTCGTGGGCTTCGCCGGTGATGGGGTGGAGGAATCCGAGTTCGGCGGCGTGAAGGGCGAGGCGGGGGGCAGAGCTGAGGTCCGGGATGGGAGTTTTTCCAAATGAACCTCGATACTTGACGTCGCCACAAAGCGGATGGCCGAGCTCAGTGAGCTGGATGCGGATTTGATTCGTTCGGCCCGTCTCAAGGCGGCATTCCATTTCTGTGAACTTACCCATTCGGCAAAGCGGAGAAATGTGCGTCAACATGTGTTTCCCCACCGAACTGCTTGCCGTGCCGCCTCGCAGGCCATCGCCGCGATCTCGGATCTGCCAGCTCTCGATTTTCTGTGCCTGAAGAAAACCGGGGATGATGCAAAGATAGCGACGCACTGAACTGTGAGCGGCGAACTGTTCGATCAGCCCATTCTGAGCGATCTCGTTGCGAGCAAACACAAGAATTCCACTCGTCTCACGATCAATGCGATGCACGGCGAGCAGTTCTGAGCTGGCATTGCGGATATGAATTTCACGTCGACGAGCAATCAATCGCAGTAGACATTCTTCAAGCGATGGCTGGACGTCCTTCTTCCGTTGCTTCCAGTTGACGTCGCCGGGATGCCTGAGTGACAACATTCCCGACGGTTTGTCGGCGACGACGATGTGTTGATCCAAAAAAAGTATCTTCACGTCTTCGTCGCGCGGCGGCGGCGGAAGCGGCTGGTGCTGCTGACGAAGTTCAATCACGTCGCCCACAACGACTCGTCGGCCTTCGTCCACACACAGAATTCCGTTGACGCTGATAAGGCGATTCGCGAGATACTTTTTTGCCATCGACCAGGGAAGGCTTCCGACATGCTTGCGCAATGATGCAAGCACGGCTCCTTCGGTTTCAGGGGTCGTTGTGAACGTCTGTACTGACAAGTGGATGATTCCTATGAAACGCCGCTGTCTGTCCGTGTGTGCGAACCGAGCGGAAAAGTGGCTGAGCCGAAGAATACAGTGTTTGAAAGCGATCCACGATGCCACCGTCCTGTCTGCATTTCAAAAACGGCAAGGTCCAGGTAAAGTCTTCGTTGTTGGACTGACTGAAAAAAAAATGAGACAGGACACGCGGTTCCCCAAACGCAGCATTGAGGCAACAAATGGCCGACGACCCCTACAACGTTGAACAAGCGCCGACCGGCCCAATCAAAAGGCCGTCCGGTGGGTTTCGCTGGAAATCAGGGCTTTTGGTGCTTGCCCTCGGTCTTGGCGGGACGTTTGTTGCGAATCGACTCGCCGCGGACAACACCTATCGGATGATTCGAATCTTCATCGGAGTCGGCACGACACTGAGCTTCGTGCTGATCTGGTGGATCTTTTTCTCTGGCATAAAAATCTGGAAACGAGTCGTCGGCTGTCTCGCTCTCGTGGCGATAGTGGCCGGTCTGGAAGCCGGTTTGAAAGATGTCACGTTTGAAGGCGACATGCGGCCTCACTTCCATTTTGTCTGGGACGCGCCGCTTCCCAGCGAACAGGCAAAAAAATGGCTGGACGAAAATGCTCCCGATCTTAGTGCGACGAAGAATCCAGAAGCGACTTCGGATAGTGCAACTGACGCGGACGTCAAGATCGTCATCAAGGACAGCGACTGGCCCCGCTACTGCGGCGCGAATGGCGATCGACTGATTCGAGAGCCGCAGTGTTCTTTCGATTGGAAAACCAACCCGCCGAAAGAACTTTGGCGACATCCCGTGGGAGATGCCTGGTCTTCGTTTGCCGTCGTCGGGGAGAAGTTGTTTACTCAGGAACAGCGGGCGGAGCTCGAGTGTGTCGTATGTTACGACGCCACATCAGGTAAGGAGCTGTGGCGGCGAGAAGATACGGCTCGCTACGATACTGCACAAGGCGGTACCGGACCACGCGGAACGCCGACTGTGACGGAAGACGCATTGTTTGCACTCGGTGCCAGTGGGATCCTGAACGCACTGAATCCTGTGACAGGCGCCTCGATCTGGCAGCGAAATATCTGCACGGATGCCGGGTCGAAAATGGTCGAATGGGGAATGAGTGGTGCTCCACTGATCTACGAGCAAACAGTCATTGTGGATGCAGGTGGAAGTAACGACAAGGCTGTCATTGCCTATGATCGCACGTCCGGAGAAATTGTCTGGGCAAGCGACAGTCACAAGGCGGGCTATTCGTCGCCCCGGCTGGAACGCATCGGCGAATCGTTGCAGTTGCTGGTTTTTCACGGCGACGGACTGGCCGGTTTTGAGCCGTCGACCGGCAAGAAGCTCTGGGAATATCCGTGGACGAATCAATACAAAATCAATGTCGCTCAACCCATGATGTTTGGCAATCGGATCTTCTTCAGCAGCGGCTATGACTCCGGTTGCGTTATGATTGATCCCACCAAACTGACCGACGGCGTTCCTGCTGATGTGTGGCCTCGCAACAAGAACCTCAAGCTCAAGTTCAACGAAGCCGTGCAACTCGGCGATTTCGTCTACGGACTCGACGATGGCATTTTGGCCTGCATCGACGTTCGCACGGGCGAACGGACCTGGAAGGGGGGGCGGTATCGGTACGGCCAGATTCTGCTTTGGGGCGACAAGTTGATTGTCCAGGCAGAAACCGGTTTCGTAGCGGTCGTTGAAGCCAACCCCGAGAAGTTCGTTGAGATCGCTCGGCTGGACGCATTGAACGACCGCACGTGGAACGTGCCAGTTGTCAATCAGGGGCGTTTGTTTGTTCGGAACGCGTCCGAGGCGGCATGTTACGAACTGCCGTGATTCGCTGGTCGTTTCGAATTTCTAAACAGCAACCGGCAAGCGATAGCGGTTGGCTGACACGACATTGGCTGCAAGAATTGTGCGTTCGCGGTTGGCTGACTACGCGACTCCAACAATACCAGGACAGGCACCCTTAGATCATCGTCGTCATGGTTCTGATTTGGCCTTGTTTGGTAGCTCAGGAACAGACCAGAAATAGTCTCCGGTTTTGGGTAGGGAGCGGAACAGCTCGCGCCGTCCAGTTTCCCGTCACGGGACGGCTCGCGCCGCTCAAAGCGGGAAATTACTTTGGGACTGCTCCAATGCTGTATCTCAAAGCATCAGTGTGCAGATCGCAAAAGTGCTACGGTGAGGCGTTCGGCTGGCACATACTCAATAAATGTCCCATTCTGCCGCCGGCCAGATGGATCCGCTGGTTCACGATGTTGTTTCGGATCGCAGAGTCCCGTCACGCGGTGCTGGGTGAATGATCGCAGTAAAGAGGACGTGCGATCGGCGATCGTCTGCGCACACGTTCAGTAATGTCTCAGAGCGTATCAGCCCTCGAGGATTCGAACGGAACGCGAAGTTCCCATGAATGTGGCAATTGGCACAACCCCGACAACTTGAACGATCAGAAAATCCGTGTCGCAAAAATACGTATTCTCCCGTAGTCGCTGCGTAGATTGCCCCAGTG
>JANMEV010000556.1:0-3560 GCA_031377305.1 Planctomycetota bacterium
GCCAAGCCGCTGGCCTGCCAGGTCTATCCGTTTGCCGTCCATCCCGCAGGCAGTTCGGTTACAACCAGTCTAAGATTTAGTTGTCCTTCCGTCGTCCAGAATCTCGGTGCCCCCGTAGCGCAGCAGCGTCCGTTTGTCGAGCAGCTCGCGAAACAGATCGTTCCGGCAAACTACAAGGCTCCTGAGGCTCCCGACTTCTTCGCTGGACAAAAGCTCGACTGGTCGGGATTCACTCGGATTCAGGCCTATGTTGAGCGAGGTCTGGGCGATCCGAGCGTTGGCTTTGCGACGCGGCTTATGCGAGTCCTTTCATGGATGGAACTTGTCGAACAATCACCATCAGATACGCTTCAGGGCGATCGGCTTGGCGAGCTGCTGGCACTGGTCCATGCGGCGTCCGTTCGAGCTCAGCCGGATGATGAACTGCCGGTCGTCGAACCTTCGAAACTGGGACGGCTGATGTTTCGTCAGATGATCGCTCAGCTGCTGCGACACGACACCGACGCGACGGCACGCAAGGGTGTCGCTGGACGGCTTGGCCTGTTCGCTGAGGGCCTTAAATACACGATGGGTTTGGGGCGCGTCCCATCTCTGGCGGACCCGATCTCCGTTAAGTTCGCATTTTCAGATTCCACGAAGGATTCGCCTGGCACCTCGAATCCGGCCGTCGCCCGCCCGCGTTTCTCGGATCTCGAAGCAAAATTTGGCGGTCGTAATCCTGAATTCAACGAACTGTTTACCCGATACTTCCGAGTGAAGATTCAGGGCATTCATTTTTGCGGGCCAGCCTACTACGATATGTCGTTGATTGATGGATTTCGGTCCCTTGCGTTGATGTATCCGGCAACTCTGTGGGTCGCTCGCCTGCGAGCGGCTCGTGAAGGACGCGGCGTGCTGGCTCTGCGAGACGTTCAGGGAGCTCTGGCGACGCTGGACCATAACTTCGGGTACTCGCCGGCCCTGGGTTTGAAATCCTCACGTCAGAGAATTGTACAACTGGCCAAAATGTCGCAAATCACGGCGATCTGCGGCTGGTACAGTTTGTGAGCTAAAGGCACCGTGAGTTCCGTGGCGAAGTTGTCAGCCACACATGATCAAGAACATCGATCCAGCGAGCTACTGGAAATCGTAAACCAATTGCTTCCGGATTTATTCGCAAGCACAGACTCTGCAGATGGACAAGCACTTGCCCACCAGAATTGAATCCTACAACGATGCCATTCGATGGCTCTACGACCGCATTGACTATGAACGGATTCGTCCGTCTGGCCAGATCAATCCGTTTCGACTGGAACGCATTGAACGGCTGCTGAAACGAATCGGTTCGCCACATGAGCGGATTCCGTCAGTGCATATCGCTGGCACCAAGGGCAAAGGGTCCACGGCTGCAATGCTGGATTCCATTCTCCAGGCGTCCGGTATTCGTACAGGACTTTTCACTTCGCCCCATATTGAACAGTTCGAAGAACGCATGCGAGTCTGCGGGCACATGCCGACTCCCGAACAACTCACGCGACTCGTTTCGCGACTCTGTCAGCTTCTCGAAGACGCCGAGATGGACGTCAACGACAACATTCCGACATTTTTTGAAGTCACAACTCTGCTGGCGTGGATGCTGTTCGACGATGAACGAGTCCAGATTGCCGTGCTGGAAACAGGTCTGGGCGGACGACTGGACTGCACGAACGTTTGTCGGCCGCTGGTGACGATCATCACGAGTATTGGACTCGATCATACGCACATTCTGGGAGATACGCTGTCAAAGATCGCATGGGAAAAGGCAGGGATCATCAAATTCGGAGTGCCCGTCGTTCAGGGACAGCTTCCAGGAGACGCCAACCTGGTCGTTGCCGCTCGAGCAAAGGAGCTCGGCTGTCAGCGGCTGGTTTGCGGGAAGGAATTCGCATGGCATGTGGATCACAACGACAATATTCTTTCCGGCCGAAAGCGTTCGCAAAAGATCCTCGTGCTCACGCCGTCTCAAAGTTATGACGATCTGACGATTCCGCTGCTGGGAGAACATCAGGCTCACAACGCCAGCTTAGCGGTGATGGCTGCTGAGTTGCTGAAGAACCAGGGTTACCATCAGATTGATGCTTCGTCGATCTCGAAAGGTATTCGCTCCACCTGCTGGCCGCTTCGATTCGAAATCTTTGATGGTCATCCCACGATCGTTCTGGATGCCGCTCACAATCCGGATTCAATGCACGCGGTGACGGGTGTCCTCAAGGGAACCGAATGGCAGAATCGACGACGAGTGCTCATCTTTGCAGCCTCTGCCGACAAAGATACGGCGGCGATGCTGCAGATCATCGTGCCGCATTTCGACCACGTCGTGTGTACTCGATACGTCAACAACCCACGCAGCGTGCCGCCCGAGCAACTCTTGGCACTCGCCGAGTCGCTGGACTTTCAGACCGATCGACCAGTGCGACTGCATCAGGCCGAGCACCCCGAGCTCGCCATGGAAGAGGCCCGCGAACTCTCAGGCCATAACGGCCTGATCTGCGTCACGGGCTCGCTGTTTCTTGCCGCCGAAATGCGAGGCCTGCTGATGAAGAATCACGACGCGGCTGGTTGAGCTTCTCGCATCGCGATTTTTTTGAAGTTGCGTGTTTGCGTCCATCACAACCCGAAACGTAAGTGAGGGATTGAGCTGTCGCGTTTTACAAGTGACTCCGTAAATCTCTCGCTAACGCCTTGGGTTTTGATAATTCCCTTTGTTTTCGCTCCTTTTATCTCCAGCAGTCTTGAACATCGCACCTTCAAAACGCGATTTCGAGGTCGAAGAAATCGCCACAAGCTGCTCAGAGTACTGCCAAACGTTGCTGCACCGCCTTTTTCCGGCGATCAATAGTTCACCGGCTGAGTCGCTCGCAAGTAAGCGAAGAGATCACGCAGTTGCTGATCATTCAGTGTCTTCAGAGCGCCTTCGGGCATCACGGATTGTGGGATCACTTTCATCTCTTCAATATTATCCTTGTTGACAATGACGTTCTGACCATCGACGCCTCGCAGCATCACAATCTGATTGTCTTTGTCGGCTAGAAAGCCATTGAAGACGCGACCATCGACGGTAACAACAACGTAGTTCTCAAACCCTTCACGGATCTCAAGGCTTGGATTCACGACGCTCGTCAACATGCGTTCCTGGTTGTCGCGAGCAAACGGAGTCAGGTCCGGTCCAATGCGGCCGCCTTCTTCGAACAACTGATGGCAACGACCGCAGTTGTTTGTGAACAACAGCTTGCCTGTTTTTGGATTTCCGGTTCCGGCTGACAAAGCAGTCTTCAGTCGAGCAATCTCGGACTGAACCTGAGCGGCGGTGAGCCCGCCGATCTCGCCCCAGAGCTTTTCTACGGACGCCTTGATCGAATCGTCGTTGTGCATCAGCATCTTCCGAATCGCTGACGTCGTCAATTTTTCTTTGTCGATCGCGCCCGCATCGATTGCGGCCAGAAGCTGCTTTGACCACACCGTACGACTGACCAGCAAAGCCTCGGCTGCAAGCTGAGGTTCCTCAGCGAGGCCGTTGAAGCGACTCAGTACATCGACAGCGA
>JANMEV010000585.1:0-9637 GCA_031377305.1 Planctomycetota bacterium
CGATCTCCCTCATTCAAATCGGCTAGCGCCTCAGGCTCATGTGGAGTGTGTTCGGTCGAGTTATTCCTGCCGTTTGCCTTACTTGCGGATCGGATCGAGCGAACCTGGTTCGGGGCCGGCATCGGCCATGGCGACGATCGCGATGAGAGGAGTGACGAACACTCCAAAGACTCCGGCAAAGAGTGCTTTGATAGTGATGAATCGAACGGTCTCAATCTCTTCGCCGGCGAGCAGGCAGTAAGCAAGATAGACTGGCCCGGCCATAAACAGCAGTCCGACGATTCCGAACTTGAAGGCTCGCAGAAGCGTGGGACCGCTCATCGCACGAAGGGCCTTTGGCAGAGCGGAGAATTGCAGCGCCGCCGCAACTCCGTCAGACACGTTGCGACGAACAAGCGGAGTTGCGATCAGGCAGGTAATGAATGGCAGAAAGAAGCAGGTTCCAATGGAATCCGCAGCCGCTCCCTTGTCCAGAGCCCATGTCGCAACGGAAGCCTGTCGCCCAAAAGCGATAGCGCCCAGAACAAGATTCACTGCGATGTTGATAAAGAACGGGATGACGGCCTGGCCAATCAGCAGGTATCTCAAAGTCCCCTCAGGCAGCTTCACGGTGGAACCTCCGAGACCGCTGGCTTCGTAGCATTCGCAGGCAACGATTCCGCAGCCGGATCAGGCGGCAATGGCAGGCCGAGCGATTCCAGAATGTACTTTTGGAAAACGTAGATGCGTTCTTCGCGGGAACCGATCACTCCTGGATGCTTGCTGCGTTCGAGTCCCTTTTGCTGGGACGCGTAGACATTGCGATCTTCGGTGTGCACCTGCAACGTCTTCGACTTCGCGACTCGCCAGGCCAGCCACGACACAAAGCTCGCCAGCGGACCTCGGCGAGTCCCCCGGATTGCGAACATGCGAACTCGGATCTTCACCGTCGTTGGCGACGTGGGCATGTACATCAGAGCGTAGTTGATGGTGTCGGTGGAAACGAGAATCGTGTTGGGATGAATGTTTCGATGAAGATACTTCAGCGTTGGTGTCCCGCCCAGCCATCGATTCAACTGAGCCTGTCGCTGCTCCATTTTTGAAGTGGCCGAATACGTCAGCGCGGTGTAGCGTTCATGCAGAAGGTGTTCGGAGTTTTCTTCAGGCGGAAGAAAGTCGCCAAAGAATTTGTGATGCAGCGCCGGAACATGATAGGACTCGAGAGTGTTTTCGGTCGGTACTTTCCAGTTGGCCTGACAGTCGTATTCCCAAACGTGTGTCATCTTCCACATCGGCGCCGAAAACGCATGCTCCGTTTCGTCAAAGAACGGGCTCAGCCAATCCTTTAGCGAAGGAGCATCAGCGTTGAGTGACACAAACAGCAGATCGCCGCAGGCTTCCAGTCGAAACATTCTGAGCCGCGAATTGTCTCGATCCCAGGGACGGAAGCATCGAGCATCCGGAATCTTTGCCGTCCGCCCGTGGTCATCAAACTCCCAACCATGATACTGACAGCGAAGCGTCGGCTGATTCCCGCAAGCCTCGTCAGTCAGCAGGCAATGTCGATGCGAGCACACGTTTTCGTAGGCCAGAAACTGCCCGCTGGAATTCCTGACAAGAATCGGAGTGCCCAACAAGTCGAGCGTCAGAAAGTCGCCGTCTTTGAGAAGCTCAGACTTCGTTGCCACAAACTGCCAGGCGGGTCGAAACAACCGGTCCAGTTCGAGACGAAACTGCTGCTCTGAACAATAGTGCTCAGGTTTCAGAAGGTGTCGCAGGGAATGCTGGTTGATAAACATCGTGATCGCGTGCGGAGCTACGAGAGGCTGGTGACGTCGTTCTGTGTCGTGAGGCCCACGATCTTAACGGTCTCGCGTGATCATTCACAGGCAGCGACAATGCAAGAATCGAATTGGGTCTCGCCCGATTGGAGCCCGAAATCAGCCCCGCCTGACAATCGCAGCCCGACCGGGTGACAGCATCGCGAGACCTCGATATGCTCCTGCCGACTTTCCCTCCGAACCGATTTCTGATGAGGTTCCCACATGCCCCGTCCGTTGCCGTTGTTGCCAGCGCGGTTGATCGTGCTGCTGTGCGTTGTCTGTTTGCCGAACGTCGTGATGGCTCAGTCGAATCCAAAGCTTCCGTTTCCTCAGAACCGGGTTAAGGACTTCTACTTTCGCCAGGCCGAGCAGTTTCTTGATCATCGCCCGACGGCACCTGTCGACATCCTGTCGCAGTTTCCGGGACTGGACGGAGGTGGTTTTGGGCACTGGGGCCAGAATCCGGAAGACGTGAGCTTCGACCACAGTCTGAGTGAGGTTGACACGGGAAACGTGGTTTGCCAATGGACAAATCACTTCGGCGCGAAAACGTTTAAAGGCGTGAACGTCTACGTCGATCCCGAATCAAAGACCACGATACTGTTTGATCCTCAGCGTATGACGTTTGTTGATTCGTGGCGCGGTGGGTTTGTGAAGTGGGGATTCGTTCGCTTCGGTTTGATGGGCGGCGTCGAAGCCGAAGGTCAGCGCGCGGTTGATCTGTCCGGAGGAGCGTGGCAATTGTCGGAAAAGACGACCGGCCGTTATCTCGGTTTCTATCGGCATGGCAAGCACGTCGCGTTCGCCAGCCAGATTGGAAACGCTCGCCTGTTGGATTCCGTCAGCGTTGTTGATGGCCGCATTGTTCGAACTCTGCAGACCGACGCCGCAATGCCGGTTTGTTTTTTGAAAGTCCTGACGCTTCCGCCGGATGCTGTCGTGAAGGACAACAGGGACAATGCTCAGTCGCTGGAAGCTGCTCGGCCAGACGGCAAGCTGTTTCGGCTAAGGCTGATCGGCAAATCGGCCGGTGCCAAACTCGCTGTGAAGGATGGCTCGCTGGGTATTGCTTTCACCGGAGCTGCACCGGCTGGCCAAATCCATGTCGAAATCACCGAAGGCCGAGTCGACATCGCTGGTGCTCCTTTGCAGGCGGCTCCTGAAGATGTGCCCACGGCGGAAAATTTTCTCGCCGGAGCAGCCGGTCAGTGGGTGGCAAAAATTGCGGAAACAAAAGGTGTCCTCGGGGATGATTCGGGGCCGTTAGCCATCGACAGCGTGACGCCGCCTGACGGTTCTTCCAACCCGTTCAAGTCGTCTATGCGAATCGGTGGCGTGGGATGTTTGTCTGATGGTCGAGTCGTGGTTTCCACTTTGATGGGCGAAGTTTGGCTTGTCGATGGAATCGACAGGATGGGCGCAAAGCCGCTTCGATGGCAGAGGATCGCTGCTGGATTTTACCAGTCTCTCGGGATCGTCGTTCAGAACGACAAAATCCTGGTGCTGGGTTCCGACCAGATCACTCGTCTGCACGATCTGAGCGGTGACAACGAGATCGACTTCTACGAATGTGTGACCAACAACTATCCGACGACCGGTGGCCATGATTTCTGCACATCGCTGCAGCAGGACGATTCCGGGCGGCTCTATTGGGCCGTGTCATCGGGCGATTTCGGCGTGGCTCGAATGGATTCCAGCGGTATCATCGAGTCGCTTGGCAACGGTCTTCGCAATTCAAATGGTATCGGAGTCTCTCACGACGGCAGCGTCGTGCTCGCGACGGTGCAGGAAGGCACCTGGACTCCGGCGTCGGCGATTTTTGAAGTCGGCGGACACAGCTACCATGGGCTCAAGGGACCGAAGGACGACCATGGCAAATACGGTTACGATCTTCCGTTGTGCTACCTTCCTCGCGGCATTGACAATTCATCCGGCGAGGTCGGCTTTTTGCCTTCGGATAAACGACTTGGCCCGTTGAGCGGCGCAGCGATCGGTACATCGTTCGGCGCGGGTCAGGCTTATGTTGTGCTGCGAGATGTCGTCAACGGAAAGGCTCAGGGAGCGATTGTTCCGCTGCCGGGCGACTACCTGAGTGGCGTTTGTCGAGTCGCGTTCAACACTCATGATGGCGGCATGTATCTTGCCGGTACGGAAGGCTGGCAAAGCTACGCTCAGGAAGACGGCTGTCTGCATCGAGTCCGCGTGACGGGGCAGCCAATGCTGCTGCCGACAGCCGTTGAGGCTCACAACAACGGCGTCATCGTTCGCTTCAGTGATACGATTAATCCTGCATCGGTGACTATGGAAAACACCTTCTGCGAACAGTGGAACTATCTTTACAGCGCTGGGTATGGGTCGCCCGAGTATTCGATCAAGGATCCTGGTCGACAGGGACATGATCTGGTGGATGTGAAGTCGGTTCGAGTGTTGCCGGACGGCAAGTCAGTCTTCATTGAAGTTCCGCAAATGCATCCGGTGATGCAGTTTCATGTCCACATGCGAGTGAAGTCGGCCAGCGGTCATGCGTTTACGCCGGACCTGTTTGCATCGATCTACGAGCTGCGTTCGGACTTCGCTGAATTCCCCGGCTACGCGGCCGTTGCGAAACGACGAGCTCCGGATTTTCCGATCGCCGAAAAGTACGAACAGGATCCTCGCCTTGTGAAGCAGGAGAAACTGGGAACCGACTTCGGCTGGGTGTCGAGTTCCATGAAGATTTCCGTCAATGCGTCGCCGGGTTTGCAGTACGAACCTCGCCAATTGCGAGTTCCGCCGGGGGCTCGCGTGTCACTGGCGTTTCGTAACGGAGATCCGAGTATGCCGCATAACGTCGCTGTGGTGAAGGCCAGCGACATTGATCACTTCGGTGAGGAATCAATGCAGCTTGCCAGTAACCCGCGAGCCATCGCGACGCATTACGTTCCGAACGATCCCAACGAAATTTGCTTTTCGCCAATTCTGCAGCCAGGCGATCAGTACACGATGTTCTTCGAAGCGCCGAAGGAGCCGGGGGAATATCGCCTGGTTTGCACGTACCCCGGTCACTGGCGAGTGATGCAGGGAAGCTTATACGTGATTCCGGACGGCGAGCCGCTGCCGGAGTCGGCGTTTGCTCCGGTGCGAAAGTTTGTGCAGATGTGGAGTACCGCCGAGTTGGCTAACGATGCGGATTCGCTGGCTCATCGCAATTTCGAACAGGGGCGAAAGACGTTCGAAGTCGCTGGCTGCAGCAAGTGCCACAAAATCAAAGACCTTGGCACAGCGCTGGGGCCTGAGCTGACAAAGGTGTCCGAACGCTTCAAAGGGCAGAAGCTGATGCAGCAGATTCTGGAGCCTTCGTCTGAAGTCAACAAGCAATACCAAACCTGGGTTGCCGCACTGAACGACGGGCGAGTCATCGCTGGCCTGATGGTCGAACAGTCGGATTCGGCAATCACGCTGCTTCCGAATCCGCTGAAGCCTGAAACGAAGGTGACTCTGCAGCACAGCGATATTGAGGAACTGGAAGCGTCGAAGATTTCCACGATGCCGATGAACCTGCTGATCACATTCTCCCGCGACGAGATTCTGGACCTCGCCGCATACATTCAGTCGGGCGGCAACGCTGAGGACTCGTTGTTTGAGGCTGCAAAATAGCAGCCTGTTACATCGTCTTCGTTAAACCCCGACCCGCAGGCGACGTGATCGTGAGGCTTGGCAAAGCCGTCGCTTGCGGCTCGGGGTTAAACGACTGGACGCAAAAAGCCCGGCAGTTTTTGACTGCTGGACTTTAGTGGAGTTTGATGAATTCGAATTCAAATCTACGGCTTGGACGGTGCAGGATCTGCCACGGCCTGTTGATCTGTTGCATTCTGATAGGCTCGCTGCAGTTTTCGGGCCGAGACCGCCGCTGGAGCTCCGTTCGAACTGATTCCCTCAAGCTGTTTCGCCTGAATACGGTTGAAGTCCGCAAGTTTTTCAAGTGATTCACATTGCAGTGCGGTTGCGTTCGTGCTGAGGAAGAACGCGTTGTCGCTTAGCTTCTTTCGACAGGCTTCGAGATTTCCAGAATCCAGCAGGTCGGTGGCCAGCTTGCTCTGCTCACTGGCGACGAGTGCGACGACATCCGCCATGACCGCGTTGTCCAGGCTGGCCTTTATCTTTTCTTCTGAGCTGCTGAACGTCACTGAAACCTGGCCCGTTAGAGACTCAGACTTTTGGCTGGCCATGTTTGTGTATGTGACCTCCACGGTCGCCAGTTGAGCGGCTTTTGCATCGTTGCTTTCAGCCGCTTCTACCGCCATCGAGGCTGGGATCTCAACTTCGATCACGACGTGCTTCTGCTGGTCGCTGTAAACCTGAGCCAGTCGAGTAACCACAGACTGACCGTTGATGTCCGCGGCATTGCCGAGTACTTGAACCGGACGAATGCCCTCGGGGATGTTGACTTTAATGTCAACCTGCTGAGCCACCACGGACAGAACGTCATCGAATTCGCGACGGAAGATGTCAGCCAGCTCTGATGCGTTTTCGATGAATTGATGATTGCCGCCGCTTTTGCCGGCAAGCTGCACCATCAGGTCTTCGTTGTATCCAAGACCAAGACCCAGCGTCGAAACGCTGATGTTTTCCTTCTTCAGCGACGCTCCCAGCGCGCCGAGTTCGCCGGGGGCAGACGGGCCGACATTGGCGAGCCCATCAGAGAGTAGAATGATGCGGTTCACATGCTTGTCATCGAGAAACTTGCGAACTTCTGCTGCTCCCTTGCTCACTCCGCCGAACAAGGCCGTATTGCCGTTCGCCTGAATGTCTCGGATGATCTTCGCGACATGTTCCTTGTCGGTCAGTTTCGTTGCGGGCAACAACACGTTGACTTCTGAGTCGTAGGCAATGATGGAAACGATGTCGTCGGACTTCAGCAGGTCAAGTGCCCCGATCGCGGCGTCACGAGCCTTTTGAATCTTCTCACCCTGCATCGAACCGGAACGATCCATCACGATTGCCACGTTGATCGGCGACCGTGGACCCTCTTTGGCGAGGTGGAAGCCGGTTAAGCCGACTCGCATCCAGGCCTTTTGCTTCTCACCGGATTTCAGGATTGAATATGCTGGTTTGGCGTTCAGAGTTAGCTTCGGCCCATCGGCTTGCTCCGAGGCGAAGGCCGTGGACGTGAACGCGAGTGCCACAAGTGCACAGATTGTTCGCGCGTGAAGGAAAACGCCGGATGAAAGTCTCGACATGGAATGCTCTCCTTGAAAAACTCAGTTGATCTCACCGTCGTCATCGACGTGAGGATGTATTAGATGGTTAATCGACCAAAATGTGGTGAGCTGTCTGTCACAAGTTTGTCAGAGATTTGTAAGCGAATCTGCGATTTCGCTAAACGGCAAGCCGAAGTTGACTGCATCTCCGTGACGAGTTGGTGCAATGTGCGAGGCTGTCCGACATCGATGAGCCGATCAGCGACGGCCTCCGGAGTCCTTTGGATACAAGTGTTTGGAACAGAAGGAAACGAAGGTCACAAAGGAAGCGATGCTCTGTACGAGATTGCAGGAGACTCACAAACCGTCTGGTGTTTAGGCCTTCGTTTTCTTCGTTCGCTTCTGTCCATTTTCGGCGGGCCGCTCATCCCTTCACCAATTGTTCGGCGTCGCACCTTCACCAATCTGCGAGCAAAACACAGTCGCATGCCGCCTGCCGTTAGCAGGCTGTTGAATTAGTCACAAAACTGAGCCGCGAGGCGCTAGCCGCGGGTGTTTTACGTTTGTTTTTCTGACATTTACCCGCAGCTAGCGCTTTGCGGCTCAATAAATCAACAGCCTGTTAGGCAAATTTGATGCAATCGCGGCTATTGGTAGATCACGACAAGGAAAACCAGCGCTTCGGATTTGGTAAGGTTACGAATCTCGTGAGGCACGTCGGCGCGGTAGCTGGCGGAGTCGCCTTTACTGAGTTCAACCACTTCGGATTCGGACGTCACGCCGACGCGGCCTTTTTGGACCGTCAGGAATTCGCGAGTCCCTTCAAAGTGGGCTGCCGATCGAAGTGTTCCTTCGGGGTTCAGCATGACTTCGTAGAATTCAACGTCCTTTTCCAGATGAAGAGGAGACAGCGTGCGAATCGAGCAGTTTCCGTCCGAACGAAAAATGTGACTTCGATCTTCGGCACGGATAATCTCCATGTTCCGCACCGGAGCCACCTGTTCCATCAGTTCTGCTATCGACATCCCCAGCGCGCTGGCGATCTTGACGGTCACGGCGAGCGTCGGATTCGCCTGGCCTCGTTCAATCTGGCTGAGCATCGAACGGCTCACGCCAGACGATCGGGACAGCACGTCCAGCGACCAGCCTCGCTCCTGACGGAGCTCGTGAATTCGGCGGCAAACATGGCGACTGACGTCTTCGGCAGACGCCAACGTCGGTTCTGGCTCAGTAGGTTTCTTCTTCGTCATGGCCGATTTCTTTGCCGAAAGAATTTCCACTATAACGGATTCATGTCTTGCAAGATGGAAATTTGATCGTCTAATATCCTGCACAGGGAATCCAGTATATTCAAAACGCTGAAGGACGCCACCATGAAAGCTTTGGTCAAACGGCACGCGGAAAAGGGTCTGTGGCTGGAAGATGTTCCGGAACCGAAAGTTGGGATGAATGATGTGCTGATCAAGGTTGATCGCACCGGCATCTGCGGCACCGATGTTCATATCTACGAATGGGACGCGTGGGCAAAAAAAACGATTCCGGTTCCGATGACGGTTGGCCACGAATTCGTCGGCGAGATCGTGGAAGTCGGTGCGAATGTGGTTGATTTTCATCCCGGCGAAATTGTCAGTGGTGAAGGGCACGTCGTCTGCGGACGCTGCCGAAACTGTCTGGCGGGACGGCGTCATCTATGCCCGAAGACTCAGGGAATTGGCGTCAATCGGCCGGGAGCCTTTGCCGAATACATCTCGCTGCCGATGACTAACGTTTGGCATCACCATGATGGTGTTGATCGTGATATTGCGTCGATTTTTGATCCGTTTGGTAACGCGGTTCACACGGCACTCGCATTTCCAGTGCTTGGTGAAGACGTGCTGATTACCGGAGCGGGCCCGATCGGGCTGATGGCCGCCGCCGTTGTGCGACACGCAGGAGCTCGCTTTGTGGTTGTGAGTGATGTCAATCCGTGGCGTCTGGAATTGGCGAAGAGAATGGGCGCCACACGAGTTGTCGACGTGCGAACTGAGACGCTTGAAGATGTACAGAAAGAACTGGGAATGGTCGAAGGGTTTGACGTTGGCCTTGAAATGTCCGGCAATCCGTCAGCTTTTCGCAGCATGCTAAAGAGCATGGCGCATGGTGGGAAGATTGCAATGCTGGGGATTCCATCCGAGGATATTTCGATTGACTGGAACATCGTGGTGTTCAATATGCTGACTATTCATGGAATCTACGGTCGTGAAATGTATGAGACTTGGTACAAGATGACCGTGATGCTTCAGAGCGGGCTCGATATCAGTCCGGTCATCACCCATCGTTTGCACTACACGGAGTTTGAAAAAGGCTTCGCAGCTATGCGATCCGGTCAGTCTGGAAAAGTCATTCTGAACTGGCAGTCGTAGGACAGTTCAGATTAGCCGGAACGCTTGCGGTCTGTTGATTAAGTTACATACCTGAGCCGCGAGGCGCTACCCGCGGGTGTTTCCCCTTTGTTTTTCTGACATTCACCCGCAGCTAGCGCTTTGCGGCTCACTAAATCAACAGGCAGCTATCGCGTTCCGGCTGATGGACCTCAGAAGATTTCAAATCGTCCCTACCCGCAGGGCGGTTTGTTGTGAATTGAATTGAACGGAGATCTGAAATGACGACTCTTCT
>JANMEV010000638.1:0-1587 GCA_031377305.1 Planctomycetota bacterium
GGAAACGCGATGAGGATCTGTTCAGCGTAACCTCAGCCAACGCAAAACGCAAAGATTAGCGATCCAAATGTGCCGGGTGACGCTGTCATCGCGACGAATCGCCAGAGCAGACGGTGCATTCGAAAAGAAGTCCGGGTGTGACTCGCAACGACGTCGGCGACCGATTTGCGATATCAATTTGGCGAGTTGGCTATCTCGAGGATTCGTGCCGCGAGTTGCTGGATGCCACTGCGAGGCCAAACAGCACATTCGATGCCCGAAGCCGCATCATCGGAAATGACAGCCAGGATCGCCCGGTCATCGGCCGCATATGGTCTTTCGCTGACGACACTTCGCCAGACTTCGATTCGCGGGGCAGTTGCCTGAAGATCGCCTTCGACGAGGATCACCTTGCAATCCCCGAATTGCGATTCGAATTGCTCGTACCGATGGTCGCCTCGCTCTTCACGGACTGACGGGACGAAGATGGCCGTCATGCGAGGCGACAGGATTCCCACGGCGGCAGCTCCGGCTTCTCGATGTAAGTGAGAATCCTTGCCCGGCGTATCCAGTTCGTGATGATGGTGCGTATGCTTAACTGTCGCGACTTTGACTCCCCGCCGCGTGAGTTCTCGCACCAGGTCGCAAACAAGCGTGGTTTTCCCTGAGTTCTTTCGGCCAACGATGTGAATTCGACGCGTCATGAGATCTCCACCTCGGCAACAGCCGTGGCACCGCTTGCTAAAATCCAGAAGTCAGCCAGTTGATCGAATTCGCAATCGCTCAGGTATTTCCTTGTCGGTTTTCGATTTCGACCATCATGCATGATAGTTTGCCGAGTTTACAGGCGTTTGGGTTCCTGTTTCCGCAGACGCAGCACGGCCTATGCCGCCCAATTGCCCTATGTTTGTGACGATTTTTGTTTTCGTGAGAGGCAATTTACTTCAAGCAACTACTGAACACGGCGGTGATCTGGATAACTTTCAGCGTAATCGGCTATTCTTCGCCGCGGAACTTCGATTGGTAAATCCCGGCAGAATTCGCTGCGAATCGCGTCGATTGCATCGCGAACGTGTTGGGACGTGAACATTTCCCCGTCTGATCCCCGCATTCGTCTCTAAACGTCGCAGGGCACAGTGTTTCATTAAACCTGTTGTAGCGATTGTACCGAGTGAATGATGTGATGAGTTCCGTGCATCAGGGGATGCCCTGCGCTTTCGTAGACTGTCTGAATTTGCGGATCACAGTTTTGTGGATCTGCAGTTTTTGCCTGATCATCTGGCAGACTACGAATCCGGAATCCATCATCTAGTCGTCAGAACGATTTAGTTTTCCAGGTCTGTCTGCATTTAGGTAACAGCACCATGCTTTTGAACACATGGCTTTCTGCCGCTCGCCGCCATTTCACTCAGCGTTCCGCCACACGCCGAGTCGTCCGAAGCAGCTCGCCCCAGTCGGCTCGCATCGAGTCGCTTGAAGCTCGATCGTTTCTGACAGCTCTAGTGATCAATCCGGACAACAAGCTGGCCTTCACCAATGCGACGGGCGGCATTTAGGTAAACAAAGCAAACCTCGGTGCTAACCACTCTGTGGTGATAGAGGGGATTT
>JANMEV010000648.1:0-24434 GCA_031377305.1 Planctomycetota bacterium
ACTGGGCCGACGATCTGCTTCGCAAGCTCGAGATCCCGACGCAGATGTTTCCTGAAATCGTCAACCCGGGTACTCAACTGGGCAACCTGCGACGGGAGGTCAGCGAATACACGGGGCTGGGCAAGGTCAGCGTTGTCGCACCGGCGACTCATGATACCGGTTCCGCGGTGGCCGCCGTGCCGACGTCTCACACGGGCAATCCGGACTGGGCGTACATCAGCAGCGGAACGTGGTCGCTGATGGGCGTCGAAGTCAGGAATGCGATACTGACGGAGAAGGCTCTGCAGCGAAACGTCACCAACGAAGGCGGGCTCGACGGAACCTATCGCCTGCTCAAGAACATCATGGGTCTATGGCTCGTGCAGCGCTGCAAGGTGGCGTTCGAAGAAAAAGGCCTGAAGGTTGATTACGCGGAGCTGACTCGCAAAGCCGCGGGAGCGACTCCGTTCCGTTCGCTGGTCGATCCGGATCGGCCTGAGTTCCTGCGTCCGGCCGACATGACTGAGGCGATTGCGACAGAATGTCGTCGCACCGGCCAGCCCGCTCCTGAGAACGAAGGCGAGTTCGTCAGATGCGCGTTGGAAAGCCTGGCTTTGAAGTACAGAATGGTGCTCGGCTGGCTGGAAGAACTGACCGGCGTGCAGGTGAAGGTCGTCCATGTTGTTGGCGGTGGAGCCAAGAATGCACTGCTGAATCAGTTCACGGCTGATGCGTGCGGCGTTCCGGTCATCGCGGGTCCGGTGGAAGCAACAGCGCTTGGCAACGTGCTGGTTCAGGCGATGTCCGCGGGCGATATTTCTTCGCTGCATGAAATCCGTGAAGTGGTCCGCCGGTCCGAATCGATAACAGAGTTCCATCCGCGAGATTCGGATGGTTGGAGTGATGCCTGGGAACGCTTCAAGAAGATCTGCGAGGTTTGATCGGTGTCTTCGGCGAGCGGGGGATGTTAATCCGCTGATTGAGAGGCTCGCGAAGATTCATCGGACTGTTGATTTACTCCTAACCCGCTGCGTCAGCGAGGGATTGTTTTTGAAAACGCGGTAACTTTTATCCCTCACTGACGTTTCGGGTTATGAAACCCCATTAAATCAACAGCCCGCCCGGCTCAGCAGCACTCGAAGTTCAACGCAAGATTTACAGTACTGAATTAGACAAGAAACAGATCGCATGGGACTTCTTGATAAACTTAAGCGAGGCCTGGAAAAGACGAAGCAAATTCTGCGAACCGATGTTCGCGACTTGTTTCGGTCCGGCCAGATTCTGGACGACAAGCTGCTTCAGGATTTTGAAGCTCGCCTGATTCGGACGGATATGGGCGTCGCTGCGGCCAATCGGATCACTTCAAAAATTCGCGAGGATCATGGTGGTCGAACGGTCGACGTGGATGCGATTTGGAAGACCGTCCATGACGAGTTGGTTGACCTGCTGAAAGGCAACGACAACGTTCGCTGGGATTTGAGCAACCCGCTTTCGCCGATCGCAAAGGCAGCGTCGGGCGTGACGGTGATTCTTGTCGCCGGAGTCAACGGCGTTGGTAAGACGACGACAATCGCGAAGCTGACAAACCTGCTGCAGAAGAATGGTAACAAGGTTGTTCTTGCGGCGGGCGACACTTTTCGAGCCGCAGCGGTTGAGCAGTTGACGCTGTGGAGCCAGCGACTGGGATGCGAGATTGTTCGCAAAGAGAATAACTCCGATCCAGCGGCTGTCGCTTTTGAGGGCGTGCAAAAGGCCATTGAAATCGGCGCGGACTACCTGATCGTCGACACGGCGGGCCGCTTGCAGACTCAGCGAAACCTGATGGACGAACTGGAGAAGATCCGCCGCGTGATGCGAAAACTCATTCCCGACGCGCCGCATGAAAGTCTGCTGGTGCTGGATGCGACGACCGGTCAGAACGGTTTGAGCCAGGCAAAGAGCTTCTCACAGGCGATCGGCTGCACTGGCTTGATCCTGTCCAAGCTCGACGGGACAGCTCGCGGCGGTGTTGCCGTGGCGATTCGTCAGGAGATGGGCTTCCCGGTGAAGTACATCGGTGTTGGCGAGCAGGTGGACGATATTGAATTGTTCGATCCGGATAACTTCGTGGATGCCTTGTTCGCAAAGTGATACTGGCAGTGTACCAATCCGAGCGGTTGCAGGTTGGCATTTCCTGCCGGACAGTTCAGCGGATCGGCGGCGCGGTGACGTCGGACGAACTCCCCCGTTCAGGAACGGTCGACGGGTGGGGGAAAGTCCTCAAAAAGTGGTTGTCTGGCGAGTTGCGTTCGGGTACCAATTCCCCGTGGGGCCGATGCTGCGTTTGAATTCAAAATCAGCAATCCGTCTGGGACCGGGTCATACAAACCGGCCAATGAATGGCGAAGTCAGGCAAATCCTGAGCTATTCATTCAGAACCCAGGCGATTCGAGCCGTGTCCGCTCGATGACGATTGACCTCAGAACCGGCGACACCGGGTTTACTGAGGGTTTGCCCTGACTCCTCTCTTTCGACGTTCGTCAATCAAATGATCATGCAGGCTCGAACTGTTCCTCGCCGGAAGACGCTGCGGCGTAACCTGAAGGCGATGAACGCGGACGGATTCTCGTTCAGCGTCATGGTAGGCATTGCAGAAACCTATCTGCCCGCCTTCGTGCTCGCTCGTGGAATGGGCGATCTCACGGCGGCGATGATCGCCACGGTCCCTGTCCTTCTGGGAAGCATCCTTCAGCTCCTCGCGCCTTTCGCTCTGCAACGACTTCGATCGTATCGGCGCTTTGTTGTTACCACGGCATCGCTGCAAGCCTGCAGCATGTTGATGCTGATGGGTATGGCATTCATGGACAACGTTCCAGCGTGGGCGGTGTTCGTGCCGGCAACCTTGTACTGGGCCGCAGGACTTGCGACCGGACCTGCATGGAATACGTGGGCCGAACAACTTGTGCCGCAGAAGATTCGAAGTGGCTTTTTCGCACGTCGCAGTCGTATGTGTCATGTCGGCGTGCTGCTGGGCCTGGTCTCGGGCGGACTGCTGCTGCGATGGTCCGTGGCGCATGATGCGACGGTGACAGTCTTTGCCGTGCTGTTTGGAGTCGGCGCGCTCGGACGATTCGTCTCGGCGGGGATGTTGGCTCGTCAGTCGGACGGCTTGCACACAGAGTCGTCTCGCGAAGTCAGTGCGGACGATGTTAGAGTTGGCACGATTTCCGCTCGCGAAAGACTGAAGGCGGTCCTTGGGACGATTCGCAATCCCGGAACAGCTGGTCGTCTGGTTCTCTATCTGATGGCCGTTCAGACGGCCGTGCATATTTCCGGACCGTATTTCAATCCTTACATGCTCAAGATCCTGAAGCTGTCGTGGGTTGACTACATGGGCCTGCTTTCGCTGGGCTTTATTGGCAAGATGATTTCTCTGCCGTGGGCCGCTCGATTTGCGAATCGATTCGGCGCCGATCGACTTTTGTGGGTCGGAAGTGTCGGGATCGTACCCATTAGCGCGATGTGGTATTTTTCGCAGAACGTTTGGTTTCTGGCGTGTACTCAGATTCTGAGCGGGCTCGTCTGGGGCTGTTACGAACTGGCAATGCTGCTGCAGTTCTTCCGACAGATTCCTGCTGAACGACGAGTCGCCGTGCTCACGGTTTACAACCTGGGAAATTCAGCCGCGATGGTGGCCGGTACTTTTATCGGTGCTTTCATCCTGAACTGGCTGGGGCGAGATCAAAGCGCATACACGACGGTGTTTGTTGCGTCCGGAGCGACTCGATTGCTGGCACTACTCGCCCTTCCAGAACGACGTAAAGCCGTTAGGACGACTCAGTCGGTAATGAAGGATCTAATGCGAGCCAATGCGACCGCAACAAGTCAGCCAGCAGAAGCCAGCAACGTTCCTGCAAAGCAATCGATCCGACGGATTGATGATTCCGAGGCTTCAGTGGTCTTCGTGTCAGCAAGCTCAAAAGAGGAATCGTCGGTTTCGTCAAGAGTCATCGAAGGTGGCAGCGGCGGAAGTCGCAGGCGGGAAGGCTTGCCGACCACTCGACTTCCTGCGAGAGTAGATAGTACGACGTTGGGCGATCTGTCTCCGCGTGAGTAGGTCCGGATGTCTCCGCAAGCGAATCTCGACCGTGGACGCATAGTTCGTTTCGAAGTCATTCGTTCCCATTGGCAACTGACGATCGTTGATGCTGGGCTGGAGGCCGCGCGATGGATACTCGTCTGCAGTTTGAGTTTCTCAAGCAGCCTGATAACACGACCTGCGGTCCAACGTGTCTGCATGCCGTCTATCGTTACCATGGCGATGATCTACCACTGACTCAGGTGATTCAGGAAGCTCCGGCCTTCGAAGGTGGTGGCACGTTGGCCGTGATGCTGGGTTGCCATGCACTGCGAAGGGGCTACGACGCTCGCATTTTTACTTTTAACCTGCAGGTGTTTGATCCGACCTGGTTCAATTCCGAAGGCCATATCCGTGAAGGCTTGCAGTTGGAAGAAAAGCTGCGAGCTCAGATGGAGGTCAAGCCGAAAGAAAAACTTCAGCGAGCCTGTGAAAGCTACATTGATTTCCTGAAGCTGGGTGGCAAGGTTCGAATGGAGGACCTGACGGGGAACCTGATTCGCCGCTATTTGAAGCAGTCGATCCCTGTGCTCACGGGCCTGAGTTCCACTTACTTGTATCGCGAGCGTCGCGAAATTCCAGCAACATCAACTCCCGATGACATTGCTGGCTTGCCGGGAGGACATTTCGTCGTTTTATGCGGCTACGATTCGATCGAACGCTCGGTTCTTGTCGCCGATCCGTTTCATCCCAACCCGTTGTCTGCGGACTTCAAGTACGAGGTCTCACTTGATCGAGTCGTTTGTTCGATCCTGCTGGGCATTTTGACGTATGATGCCAACCTGTTGATCGTGCGGCCTAAGGATCATTGACCCTGAAGTCAGCGACGTTTGCCATGTGCAATCGACAGGATCTCGTCAGCGATGCAATCGGGCGAGTCGCTCGGCATGATTGGAACGGGCTGACATTCTTCGATGTTGCGAAACCACGTGTGTTGTCGCTTGGCAAACTGGCGAGTCGAAATCTTGATCAGTTCTACGGTCTTTGGCAGCGTCATGTGACCGGCTAGATGATCAATCAACTCGCGGTATCCGATGGCTTGCCGTGCCGTGCGGCCCGGTGGCGGATCCTGGTTGAGCAGCGATCGCGTTTCCTCAAGCCAGCCTGCATCCATCATCTGATCAATGCGAAGATTAATGCGAGATCGCAACCAGTCGCGAGGTGGAGACAGCCAGACGACAACTCTCGGCCGTTCCTTTTCTGGCCGCGGACCATGATGATGGTCTTCGGAAAGCGGCTTACCCGTCAGCTTAAAGACTTCCAAAGCCCGAATGATCCGTCGCATATCGCCAAGGTGCAGTCGAACGGCTGTCATCGGGTCGCAGGCCGCCAACTGATCGTGCAGCCATTGCGGACCGTTCTCGATTGCCTTCCGTTCCATGTCGTTGCGAAAATCCCAATCTGCGTCGGGACCTTCGTACATGCCCCGCAAAATTGATCGCAGATAAAGCCCAGTACCGCCAACAAACAGCGGAACCCGATTTCGATCGACAACGTCCTGCGCGGCTGTCGCAGCGAGACGCACAAAATCGGTGACGCTAAAGTCCTGACATGGCTCGGCCACATCAATCAGATGATGAGGAACTTGTTGCCGTTCGTCGATGGTCGGCTTCGCGGTGCCGATGTCCATGCCTCGGTAAATCGCCATGGAATCCAGTGAGACGATCTCTGCGTTGAGGCGCTGTGCCAGAACCATGGCGACGGACGACTTACCAGACGCTGTGGGCCCCGCAAGAAACCAGCATCGCTTCAGCAGTGAGGGAACGAACTCCATGATTGCGAGATTGCCGACCTAATCAAATGCCATTGTGCAATTGGCGAGCGATGGACTTCAGACCGATGATTTCACCAGTGTTGCATGCGGCACCCGGGTCTTGTAATCCTCTGTTTGCCGGGGAAACGCCTTCATTCCAACGACTGGTAGTATACCCTGTCGCAGCCATCATTGCAGCCGTTTCACAGGTTCATTTTTCCAGCGAATGCGGGATGTTCTTAGGCAATCGGAACCCGGTCAATGATCCCAAAATCAAAGGGATCTCGGAGTCAGTGCTAACTGGATGTTCGCTCTTTTCAGATGAGGAATTGCAGTACGGACAATCCACGGAATAGACGATTCGGCCGCAGTGCGAACACTCATGAGGCCCCGGGGCACGCTGTGCTTCTCGCGTTGATTGAACATACGCAAGACGCATCATCGCGATCATGACGAGCAGCGAAAGCAGCCACGACCACGGAAAGGGTCCGAACGTCAGGATCGCCATATCAAGGGCAACGCCGCTGGCGCCACACAGCAGGTATGGCCAAAGCAGGCGAATGCGTCGCTGTTTTTCATCGATGCCAAGTTCCGAAGTCCAGAGTCGGTTGAGTGACTCACGACGCAGAAGCGCGACGACCTCAGCTTCGGGGCTATGGATGGCGATGAGAAGCCGTTCTATGTCGTCGAGAACTCGATAGACGTCTTTCTCTTCAAGCCCATCCTGATGAGCCCAGCGATTTCGGAAGTCTCTCAGTTCACTTAGCAGACTGCGTTCAACAAAAGAAAGCTCGCCGCGAAACAGGTCGTTCCATCGATCCCACATGAAGATCATCAAAGCCTGCGCGTCCCAGCGTTCAACCTCGGACGCAAGCTCATTGTTCCGCATTGCAGAAACAATTCGATCCGTGACATAGGGGCGCAGTCCCTTCGCCAGAATGACGAGGCCTTTCGAAATTGGGTCTTTCATATTCGGACCTCAAACAAAGGTCGCGGAAAATGCATCCGTGCTGTTGGGCTAATCTGCGAAATCATCAGGGGTAAAGAAATGCCGGGTCAGAGCATTTCACGACACAAACCACCGGAATCGTGAAGATTGCCGAGTATGATCCGCATGCTTCAGAGACATCTCTCGAAGTTTGTGGACATTTTCGTCACAATCATTGATTTGCAGGTCCCCGTGATCAACATTACCGCTTAATTCGATTTTGAGGCCGCGCAAAATCTTATCCAGCGTTGGTTTTGCTGGGTTTACCATAGGAATTTCAATGACTTCGAAGACTGTACTGAGCGTTGGACAATGCCGCCCGGATAGCGCCGCGATCGCCCATTATCTGAAAACGAATTTCAATGCGTTGGTACTGACAGCTGATTTGCCGGATCAGGCTCTGGATTCGCTCCGGAAGAATGCGGTGGACCTTGTACTCATCAATCGCAAACTGGACATCGATTCCAGTGATGGCCTCGCGATCCTGACACAGATTCGCGCGGACAGCAAAATCTCCAGCGTGCCAGTTATGCTGGTTTCAAATTACGCAGAATGGCAGCAGAAGGCCGTTGAGATGGGAGCGATCTACGGCTTTGGCAAGGCAGAACTCAACCGCCCGGAGACACGCGCAAAACTGGCCTCCGTACTCGAAGCGACGTAACAACGCTGGAGCGACCTGCGGGTAACGTCCGTGGCGACCGCTGATTTTACAGAGTGGCGAAGCGATGTCACGCTGAAGCGAAGCTTTGACTGACGATCGAGTTTCTACGAGCCGACCTTGGCGCCCGAAGCGTAAAGTTCTCGGTCACGCTGTGATAAGTTTTCATAGATGAATGTCGGATCGGGCTCGTTGCAGGTGGATGGCGAATCTTCGGGCTGAGTTTCGCTTGCTTTGCTTGCGCGTTCACAAATCGGGCGATGTGTCTCGCCGGGATGATTGCTCCACCATTCTTCCGCCTGCTGCCAGGACCAATCTGACGCACACTGACATCGATCGAGTGCCTCAAGCAGGTCTCGTGGTGATTGAAAACGATCCCCGGGATTCTTGCTGAGACACTTCATCACAGTGTCCGCCAGATCCCGAGGTACCATGGCTCCAATGCTCTCGAACTCTGGTGCCGGAATGGTGGCATGAGCCACCACAAGCAATATCGAATTGTCGCCTTCAAAAGGAGGTCGCCCGGTTAACAGGTAGTAGGCGACGCATGCCAACGAATAGAGATCCCCTCGACAATCTGGCTTTTGTCCCTGAGCCTGTTCAGGACACATGTAACGCGGAGATCCCTGAAGTTGCCGACTGACGTTCCGAATCGGACAGGTCCCAAATGACGCCGGTCTCACCAGACCAAAGTCCAGCAGCTTGGCGACGTCATACATCTGACCGCGTTCTGCCAGAAAGATATTGCTGGGTTTGATGTCCCGGTGAACCAATCCGAATTGAGCCGCCTCATGCAGAGCGCCGCAAAGTTGCCGAAGAATGAAGACCACTCGGCCAGGCGATTGTGGACCATGTTCGTCAACCAATTGTCGAAGGTTCAATCCCTGCAGATACTCCATCGAGTAATAGAACGTGCCGTCAGGAGTGCAACCGTAGTCATAAACCTGCACCGTGTTCCAGTGCGTCAACTGAGCGGTCGCCTTCACTTCGCGTTCAAACCTGGCCAGCATCCGCCGATTCGAAGCTTTGTCGCGGCGAATCAATTTGACAGCGCATTTACGTTTGAGAAGCTGGTGTTCCGCCAGATAGACATCACCCATTCCTCCTGAGCCTATGAGTTCGTGCAGCTGATAAGGGCCAAGAAGTCTCTGCTGGTCCAGTTTTGACTGAAGCCGCCGGTTGATAACACAACCGTAAACCGCCATGCCAAGGCAGACAACGATCATGAATGGATTTGACCGCCGCAGCGACTCGAAATTCGACGACGAGCCAACAGAAACGAGGCGATCCGTGATACTTCCCACCAGCAAAATAGCGATGAGCGCAACTGCGTGGATCCATGGCAGTTTGCTCATGCTCGCTCGGACCATATTCAGTCGCGACGTCTCAACGACCGGCGTCTTCGATAGTGACGCGTCTCCATTCAGTGACTCGTCACCGGACAGATCAGTATCTGGCATTGAAGAGTCTTGATGAGGCCGAATCATTTGAGTTTCACCACTGTTTCAAACAACATGTGCGAGGGAGGCGCATCCAAAGAATAGTGCGCAGGTGCTGACAAGGTGTGGAGAGATTCATCAAACGATGAAAGTCGAATCCGCAGGCAGATGTGGCGAATTTGCGACATCGCCGCTTGATGCGTTTGATCAACATCACATTGAATCTGCGCAAGGCAAACTCGGCACCATGGCCAAATCCGTTGCGATTTGGCAACATACGGTTTTCCGTGCCTTCTCGGTTCCCCTCCCCGGAACCTGCCCTCCGTGTTTCCCCTCACGATAGTCCCTGGATTCATGACATGGTACGAGCTTCGATATTCTCGCTGGCGATCGCGACCTTACTTGCCATATTTCCCACAACAACGTGGGCGCAAGAGTTCAAGACTGAGTCATTTGCACGGCAGCAGCTCTCGGATGTGTACTATTCCGAAGGCATCTCGGTTGGCGATTTGAACGGCGACAAGTTGACGGATGTGATTTACGGGCCAAATTGGTACGCGGGGCCAGACTTTACAGCGAAGAACGAGATCTATCCGGCGGTGCCTCAGAATCGAAACGGATACGCGGATAACTTTTTCAACTGGGTGTATGACTTCGATGGCGACGGATGGAACGACATTCTGGTTGTCGGCTTCCCGGGGACACCTGGATTTGTGTATCGCAATCCGGGCAAGGATGGTCTGACGGGACTTTGGGAGAAGCTGCAAGTCGCCGATTCCGTCAGCAACGAAGCACCGCAGTTTACGGACATCACGGGCGACGGTGTGCCGGAACTGGTTTGCACTCGCGAAGGCCACTACGGCTTCTATC
Organism: Planctomycetota bacterium; assembly: GCA_031377305.1. GTDB lineage: Bacteria > Planctomycetota > Planctomycetia > Planctomycetales > Planctomycetaceae > SXXK01. The sequence goes on from JANMEV010000648.1 coordinate 9,805, forward strand.
TGCCCGAGAAAGCGAATCCGCTGGGAGCGTGGAAGTTTGTGTCCATCTCCGAAAAGATCGCACCGACGCCGTTTGGACATGGTCTGGGAGTTGGCGACGTCAACAGCGACGGGCGACTCGACATGATCGCCACCGATGGCTGGATGGAACAGCCAAAAGAAGGCGCGGTCGAAGGCGTCTGGAAGTTTCGCAAGGTGCCGTTCGCTCGAGCCGGTGCGGACATGTTTGCGTATGACGTCGATGGCGACAAAGACGCGGACATCATCACCGCGTTGAGTGCTCATGATTTCGGACTGGCATGGTTTGAAAACACCGGGGTCGATGCCAACGGCGACATCACGTTCGAAAAGCATCTGTTGATGGGCGAAACGAAGAAAGACAGTCCGTATGGAACACTCTTCACCGAACTTCACGCCGTCAAACTGGCTGACATGAACGGCGACGGACTGCAGGATATCGTGACCGGCAAGACGTACTGGTCGCACCACGCTCAAAGCCCTTTGTGGGACGCCGGCGCGGTTGTGTATTGGTTCGAACTGCAGCGCAACGCCGACGGCGTGAACTTTGTGCCTCATCTGGCTGACGACAAGTCGGGCATTGGCCGAGGCCTCGTTGTGGAAGACATCAACAAGGACGGATTGATCGATATCGCCGCGGGCGGAATGGTTGGAGCCAGCGTTCTGATGCACGCGACGAAGACCGTTTCAAAAGAAGAGTTCGAAGCGGCTCAACCTCAAAAGCGAAAAGAAATGGCCGAAGGCTTAAAGCCGGAAGACGCGGCGAAGCAGATGACCGTGCCGCCAGGTTTCAAAGTGCAGCTCGCGGCGGGCGAACCGATGGTGCATCAGCCGGTGGCGATGTGCTTCGATCACAAAGGCCGCTTGTGGGTCGCGGAGGCTCATACGTATCCAATCCGCGCGAAAGAAGGCGAGGGCAAGGATAAGATTCTGATCTTTGAAGACACGACCGGCGATGGCGTGTTTGATTCGTCGAAAGTGTTCATCGAGGGCCTGAACCTGGTGAGCGGCCTGGAAGTCGGCTTCGGCGGAGTCTACGTCGGCGCGGCGCCGTATTTGATGTTTATTCCCGATCGCGATGGAGATGATGTGCCGGATGGTAGCCCTCTCGCTCTGCGAGAGGAGTCTTCCCGTGGCGGCTTGGCAAAGGAAGCCAGCAACGAGAAACCAAGTGCACCGACAAGGCTCGTCTCGCGGAGCGAGACGGCTACATTGAAGGACAAACTCCAATTCCCCAAAGACGTCCCGCCCGGCGCGACTGTGCTGCGAGACGGCTTTGGCTGGCAGGACACGCATGAAACTCTGAACGCGTTTATCTGGGGACCGGACGGCTGGTTGTATGGCTGTCACGGTGTCTTCACACATTCCAAAGTCGGCAAGCCGGGCGAAGCGGATGCGGATCGATTGCCGCTCAATGCGTCCGTGTGGCGATATCATCCGAAGCAGGACATCTTCGAAGCCTTCATGAACGGGACGAGCAATCCCTGGGGAGTTGACTTCAACGACAAAGGTCAGGCGTTCATCACAGCGTGTGTAATTCCGCACTTGTGGCACGTGATTCAGGGAGGCCGATATCATCGACAGGGCGGCCAGCACTTCAATCCCTACACTTACGACGACATCAAGACAATCGCCGATCATCAGCACTACGCGGGCAATCTTGCGGATTCAGCGTGGTGGGGTCATGAACCGAAGGCGGCCGGTGCGACTCTTGAAGCCGGTGGCGGACACGCTCACTGCGGTGCCATGATCTATCTGGGCGACAACTGGCCGGATGAGTATCGCAACAAGATCTACTTCAACAACGTGCACGGAAATCGTATCAACTGCGATATTCTGGAACCCGTTGCCGGGACGTCGGCGTACGTCGGACATCACGGCAAAGACCTAATGCTGGCGAACGATCACTACTTCCGAGGCATCAATCTTCGCTGCGCTCCGGATGGAAGCGTCTACCTGATCGACTGGTACGACAAGAACGCGTGTCACCGTACCAATCCCGAAGTCTGGGACCGCAGCAACGGCCGTATCTATCGGATTTCCTACGGCAACCTGAAGCCACAGCCGGTGAACGTTCACGAGTTCAGCGATGCTCAGTTCCTCGCGGCTCACGATCATCGCAACGAGTGGTTCACAAGGATGGCTCGCAGGACACTGATGGAACGTGGTATGTCGGACTATGTGAAAGTCGCAATGACAAAGCTCTCGTTCGACACATCGCTGTCCGTGGAATCCCGATTGCGATACTTGTGGACTCTGCATGCCTGCGGTGCAATCAACGAAGCGATGACCGTGCAACTGCTCGGTGACAAAGACGAATACGTCCGAGCCTGGGCGATTCAGTTCGAACTGGAAGACAAAACGGCCTCCGACGCCATCGTGAAGCGATTGCAGGAACTGGCCGCAGATGACAAATCGGCGACCGTGCGACTCTACCTGACGTCTGCATTGCAGCGACTTCCGAATGCATCTCGATGGGGCATCGCAACGGCGTTGGCAGCTCACGGCGAAGACGCCAATGATCACAATCTGCCTCTGATGATTTGGTACGGCACAGAGCCGCTGGTGGCAGAAGATTCGAAGCGGGCGATCGAGCTGGCTCTGCAGACAAAGATCCCGCTGCTGCGATCCTACATCCTGCGACGAGCGTCCTCGTCGAACGAAACGCTGCCCGCCGTTGTTGCGGCGCTGGGGGGTGCGAAGGATGTCGAACTGCAGCGTGAGATTCTGAATCAGATGATGGCGTCGTTTGAAGGTCGAGTCGACATTCCGATGCCGGAGTCATGGAAATCAACCTACGACGTTCTTCTGAAGAGCGATCAGGAAGATATTCGCGACAAGGCGAATCAGCTTGCCGTACTGTTCGGTGATCAGCGAGTCTTCCCGCCGATGCGTTCGCTGCTCGGCGATGCGAAGCAGGACATCGGTCGTCGTCAGCAGGCTCTTGCCGTGCTTGTGACGGGACAAGACAAGGCATCGGCCACCGTTCTGCTCAGCGATGCCGTCCTTGGCAACGCGGAACTTCAAGCCGCGGCCGTGAAGGCTCTGGCGACACTGGGCAATGACAAGACTCCGACGGAGTTACTCAAGCGATTCAGCATGCTGCCCGCGAGTATCAAAGGCGATGCGGTGAGCACTCTTGTGTCTCGCCCAGCGTGGACGAAAGTCCTGCTGACCAGCATCGGCAGCGGCGATGTGCCAAGCAGCGAATTGCATGCGTATCATGTGCGTCAGATTCTGACGTTCAACGACGCGAGTCTCAACGATTTGCTGAAGAAGCACTGGGGCGAGATTCGTGAATCGTCCGCCGACCGCAAGGAACAGGCGGCGGCTTTGAAGAAAGGACTGGGACAAAAGGTTCTGGCCAAAGCCAATCTCGGCAACGGCCGACGAGTGTTCTCCAGGACGTGTCAGAACTGCCATCGCCTGTTCGGCACTGGCGGCGAGATCGGTCCGGACATCACCGGTTCAAACCGAGGCAACATCGATTACATTCTCGAGAACATGCTTGACCCGAGTGCAGTGGTGGGTCGTGACTATCAGATGACCGTGCTGGCGTTGAACGATGGTCGAGTCGTCCAGGGTTTGCTCAAACAGGAAACCGATAGTGCTCTGACGATTCAGACGATCAACGACAAGATCGTCGTGCCAAAATCAGAGATCGAAGAACGTGCGGTATCGTCCGTTTCGATGATGCCCGAGCGGCAGTTGGACACTCTGGCCAAAGACGAACTCCGTGATCTGATCGCCTATCTGGCCAGTCCCAGCCAGGTGGTTCTCAGCGGCCCGCCATCCCCGATCGACTCAAAGACTGGCAAGGTCCCTGGAGCGATCGAAGGCGAAGCCATGAAGATCGTCGAAAAGACCGGCGGCACCGCAGCTAGCCAGAATATGAGCGGCTTCCCAGCCTCCAGGTGGAGCGGCAACGACCAACTCTGGTGGACCGGCGCTAAACCGGGTGACAAGCTGAGTCTTGAAGTGCCGGTCGAGGCTGACGGCAATTATGACGTGGACCTGGTGATGACGAAGGCTAGTGACTACGGGATCGTGAAAGTTTCGCTCGGCGACGTGATCCTTGACGCTGGCGTTGATCTTTACAACTCGCCCGATGTCATCTCGACAGGAGTTTTGAGCTTCAGCAAGGTGGCTCTGAAGAAGGGATCCGGAAAGCTGACGCTGGAAATCACCGGCGCAAATGCCGCGGCAGTCAAGACACACATGGTCGCGATTGACTACGTCCGGCTCGTGCCAGCAGAAACGCCGAAAAAATAGGCAGGCAGAGCCCACTGCTTCGACTACCCCAGGTCTCGTCTGTTGACGCCGCTCGCCTTGCGCACGAGGCCGAAGGGATCGACTCGAGACAGTCGCTCTACTGTTTCGCGTGACCGCGAGCCGGATTCTTCCACGACCAGATGTCGTCTTCGCGGAGTCGCAGGTAGCTTTGATAGCGAGCTTCCGAAATCAATCGCTGGCTAACCGCTTCTTTAATTCCACATGAATCTTCATGCGTATGAGTACAATCCTGGAACCGGCAGTACGAAATGAATGGGCGAAACTCGACGTAGTAGCCGTCGACTTCTTTCAGTGAAACATCCCAGATTTCAAACTGGCGAATCCCGGGAGTGTCGCAAACCCAACCACCAAACGATAGCGGCACAAGTCGGGCTCGGCGAGTTGTATGAGTTCCCTTGCGGCTCCAGTCACTGACATCGGCGGTGATTAGTCCCAGTTCATCGTCGACACAATTCAGCAATGACGATTTTCCGACGCCGCTTTGTCCGCTGACTGCTGTTTGACGTCCCGCCAGAAGACCTCGCAATTGATCAATTCCGCGACCATCGCGAGCACAAGTCAACACCACCGTGTAGCCTGCCCGACCGTAGGCTCGCAGATGGACCAGCAGCGAGCGTGGATCCACCAGGTCGATTTTGTTGATACAGATAATGGGCTGAATTCCGCGTCGTTCAGCGCTAATTAGGTAACGATCGATCAATTGCGGCTTGAATTCCGGATCGGCGGCCGTCCCGACGATAAGGACCTGGTCGATATTCGCCACCAGGATGTGCTCACGCCTCTGGCTGCCTCGCGAAAGGATTCCGTGGCGAGGTTCGACGCGTTCGATGACTCCCTGCGCCGCATCGCCCTCCTGCCGAAAGAGGACTCGATCACCGGTTACCACGACGTTCCTGGCATCTCGCGCCATGGACCTTAACACACCACGGATGGAACAGGCGTATTCCTGACCGCTGACGTCGTCGCGGACCATCACATGCAGGCCTATGAAACTGGAGACTCGCCCACGACGGCAACCCTCCTCTTCGACGACGCGCAACAGTTGATCGCCGTCTGACTCGACACCCACCAGCGTTCGACGACGGGACAAGTCGCCACGCGCCGTGACGCGTTCCCCCTGCTTGACGTCTTCAATCCGCTCGTCAGCACCCTGCATATCATGCGTGAGGTTCTGCTGCCGCGTCCGGGTCTGTTTGTTTCGGCGCAGGTCGACTCGGACTTTTTTGCCTTCCTGTGAACGATGGTGTTTTCGACCTTTGTCAGCCATTCACAGCTTTCGTCATCACGCGGTTATTCATACAGAGTCTCATAGTCGAGTTGCCAGTCGTTCGGCCAGTCGTTTCAAGGCCGGACTGACATCCATTTTGTCGAGGTGAACATTCAAAAGACTGAACGAGTCCTGATTCGCGAAAGCGGCCTTGAACGCCTTCTCCAGATCGCCTTCAGTATGCACTTCAAATCCCCAGCCCGCTCCGAGCAGCTCGGGAATTTTGTGGTACTGCCAATTGTGGATGTCGTTAAACGGACCTTCCTGAATGAAGCGTTCGGTCGAGTATCCCTTGTTGTTCAACACAATCACAATTGGATTGAAGTTGTGGCGAACTGTCGTAGAAAGTTCCATGCACGTCATTTGAAAAGCTCCGTCACCCACAAGCACCAGCGGACGAAGCTGCCGATTGGCCACCTGAACTCCCATGCTGGCCGGAATTGCAAATCCCATGGACGTGTAGTACGCAGTGCTGAGAAACTCAGTATGCTGAGTGATTGAAAGATCCGCGGCAGCAAACAATGAGTCTCCAGTATCGGAAACCACTACCAGCTTCTGATCCAGTACGGAATTGATCTTCTGAAACAGCCGCTTCATCGTCATCGGCGCCGCGTTGGACGGCTTCCATGGAGCGATCTCCGGCTGTTTGATTTTTGGAGCGACTCGCTTTGTCGAAAACTTTTTGTCGCTCACTGCGTTCATGAAGTCTGCAAAGACGATGTTGTGAAAGTGATGGTGGCGAATTCGCAGTTTTTCGCTGGTCGCGTAAATGCATTTTCCAGGATCAAGCTGTGCAGTGAATCCACCAAGGTTGATATCGCTCATGAATGCACCCAGTAGAATAATGCAGTCACTCTCCTCGACATACTTCCGCACCTCTTCGCGGCCCATTGCTCCTTCGTAAACGCCGAGGTACAACGGATGACGTTCGCTGACCACCGATTTCCCAAGCAGCGTCGCGCAGATGGGGATGTTGTTATGTTCGGCGAATTTCAACAGTTGATCCTGCAGACAAAAACGGTGCAGTTCTATCCCGGCGATGATCACGGGCTTGCGAGCCGCCTTGATGCTTTCCTTCGCTTCGTCGAGCGCTTCGCGAAGAGCGTCAGGGTCGCTGACAGGATGCTCAACCAGCGTATGGTGTTCGTGCTGCGGAACTGCCAGAACTTTGTCGCGAGGCAGTTCAAGGAAGACGGGGCGCTTGTAGCGAACACACGCGGCAAGACAGCGATCGATTTCGCGGAAAGCAGTGAGTTCATCTTCCAGCGACGCTGACGCGACCGTGATCTTCTCGAAAACGTCCCGCTGCGTGTTGAAGTCCTTGACTCGATGATGCAAAAGCGGATCAGACCGACGTTCCCCCATGCCGGGCGAACCGCTGATGACGATGACCGGACTTTTTTCTGCATAAGCGCCGGCTACGCTGTTGCACAGGCTCAGCCCACCCACGCAATAGGTCACGCAAACGGCACCAATACCATTTATGCGAGCATAGCCGTCCGCCGCATATCCAGCACACGCTTCGTTTGTTGTGCCGATCACTCGAATAGGGCTCTCTTCCAGCATGCCATAAAACTGCAGGACGAAGTCACCGGGAATTCCAAAGATATCCCGTACCCCATATTCCTGCAGTCGCTGGATCAAATAACTTCCTATCGAAGGCCGCAGCGTTGATGTTATAGCTGCTGAACCTGCGGACTTTTCGCGAACGCCTTTACCCTTCGCCATCGAAGTGAGTTCCCAAGATGAGTGATATTCTTCAGGCTTTATGAAATGAGGTTACCGGAATTTTTTCGCCCGCCTCAATTAAGAGATGTCTGATCCTCCGGTGTGCAGGATCAGGCATAGCTATGGACAGGGCTGCGTTTGCGATGCTTCGCGAACAACGGTGGGAGAGCCCTCTCCGAAAACGTTTCCAGAACTAAGTTTCAGTTTGCTGTGCTCACTCTGCCGGAAAGCAAGTGTGAACCCAAACGAACTGATGCTTCTCGCCGCCTCATTTCAAGCGGCGTGAAGCTAATTCAACCACGATTCTTTCGTTCGTCACTACTGACCAACTGATTCAGCAAACTTGAAGAAGTCCAGCTTCACAAGTTCCATCACAGTCCCCTTGTTGCGATTTGAAGGGCGAGGAAAGCCATAAGCGATCACCGCTCCCGACGAAAGTTCAGCTACGTAAACGAGCCCATACGCCGGTGCCACTCCGCCACCGCTGCGAAGATTCGCGGGGCCGGTGACAATGGCGTACTTGGGATCTTTCGCGTTCGCCTGAAAGTCGGCCGCGACGTTGTGAAGGTAACTGTAAGCAAACTTTGAAGACTGCTCGTCGATTACTCCGCCGGCCAGAACGCCGGTCAGGTGGTTCAAAACAAACACCGCCTCGGCGTTTCCTGTTTCCAGCGTCGGCACCGTAATCATTGTAAACTTGTCATTTCCGCTGGCCACGGGGGCTTGTGCCGACTTTTGTGGAAGCAGATACATCACCGCAGCCATCGCCAGAGCGCCTGCTGCAAACGTTATCGCCGAACTGAGAATGTGCTTTTTCATAACTCGCCCTGTAGTTTTGCTCGACAACCTGGCACCGGAACAGTGACGATGCCCTCCGAAATGATCATACTCTCTGTCGCCCACATCGACCAGACGCAACGCAATGCGTTTTTTAAGGCCGGTTTTCGCTACGAAACTTTGTGGTCATGGTTTCCCAATCCACCGCAGAACATTGAAATTTGAACATGGCGTTGTCTCACAAACACACAGAACAGTGCATTTGGTCCTCAATTCGCGAACGAGCCACTGAGCGAGCCGCTTCCGAACCTATGCTGGCCAGTTTCCTTCACGCCACCGTGCTGAATCATACCCGCTTTGAAGATGCTATCAGCTTTCACATGGCCGGAAAGCTGGCCTCCAGCACTTTGACGGCAATGCAGCTTCGCGAAGTGATGGACGAAGCTATGTCCAGGGATCCTTCGATTGTCGATGCCGTGTGTGCAGATATTCAGGCAGTTCGAGAACGAGATCCAGCGGTGAAGTGCAGTCTGGTGCCGCTATTGTTTCTTAAGGGCGTCCATGCCCTGATCGGCTATCGCATCGCCCACTGGCTGTGGAAGCAGGGGCGGGAACTGTTGGCTTTGCATCTGCAGAATCGAATTTCGGAAGCATTCGGTGTCGATATTCATCCGGCAGCAACGATCGGTCGAGGCATTCTGATGGACCATGCGACATCGATTGTCATCGGCGAAACGGCCGTCATCGAGGACGATGTTTCACTTCTGCATGAAGTCACTCTGGGAGGCACCGGCAAAGCCACGGGAGACCGTCACCCCAAAGTTCGCCGAGGCGTTCTTATCGGTGCCGGCGCAAAGATTCTTGGTAACGTCGAAATCGGCGAAGGCGCGAAAGTAGGTGCGGGAAGCGTCGTTCTGAAAAACGTCGCACCTCACTGCACGGTGGCAGGAGTTCCCGCCGTCGTCGTCGGCAAGCCCTGCACATCGTCACCAGCGCTGGATATGGATCACGAAATCTCAACCGGGGAATCGATCTAAGTCGCCAGCGTCGCGATTGACTCAGGCTCGGTTTTGAGTGCCCGCCGTTACCAAAGCTGCCGTACGTGGACAGCAAATGTCTGCAACTGATGAGCGGCGTAACTTCGTATCCTCTGTACAATGTTTCGTCGGCCGGTCGGGACAGTTGCTCACACGTCGTGTTGACGGCGTCCACCGGCCACGTTGCATGCGATAGACTACTTCATCGCCAAACTCTACGCGCTCCACATGGCCAGGTTCGCTCTCATCGGATAATCCCGATCACAGCACGCGCACTTCATTTCGCCGAAACACGTTCGCACCGCGGCCGGCGCGGCATCACGCCGTCCAGTTACAGTGTGACTAATCGCTGAGTTTCGCCCTGGATCAGTGAACACTGAGTCAATCGGCACAGGTCAAGAAGTTCGTTGGCGGATTGCATGATGCCGATCATATCTTTATCGTGGTCCAAAGCTTCGATTAGTTGCTCGGCAACATCTGCCATATGATCGATACCAGCACGTAGCGCCGTCTTGTGAAGCTTGTTGGTCAGGTCTTTCAGTTCCGCAAGGTCCTGGTCATCCAGAGCTGCGACGAGTCGTTCGATTTGGATCCCGATGTCGAGCGCGATGTCGGTGGAAACGCCAGGCATCTCGGCTCGCTCCCCGGTGCGAGATCGCACCGCCAGAACAAAACGTTCGACCAGTTCAGGGTCAAACTGCGTCCCTGCACAACGGCGAAGTTCTTCAAATGCTTCCTGGCGGGACTTGCGCTTCCGATAAAGAGCATCCGATGTCATTGAGTCGTATGCGTCGGCAATCGCAAGAACTCGCGCAGCCACGCTTGGTCGACTTGCGGCCAGATGTTCCGGAGGCAGGTTGCTGAGATTGTACCAAACGGCGTAGTGCTCAATCACTTCCGTGAGAACGTCTGAACCGAACGACGCTTTGACAAGCTGCACGCTCATGGATCGGTGCCGACGCATAATGGCCCATTCGGCATCCGTCAGTCGGCCCGTCTTCTGCAGGATCGCGTCCGGCACGCCAATTTTGCCAATGTCATGCATTAGAGCGGCGATTTCAAGATTGTAACAGTCACGCATTGACAGCAGGCCTTCAGCGGTCGCCACGCACAGATCGGCCACTCGTCGACTGTGAGCCGCCGTCGCCTGATCACGATACGACATCGCTGAGATCAGCGCCGTCACGGCCTGAAACGGAATCGTGACGTTCTCAGCCTTCTTCGCTTCCTTGCGGACTGGAGCAGCGGTTTCCCCCAGCTGAGCAATCTGCTTCTGAGCTTTATCGAACCGAATGACCTGGTTTCTACCATTGCGTTTTGCAACGTAGAGGCACTTATCGGCCTGGTCCAGCATGTCTGGTGGTGACGCTGCATTCTGAGACAGCTCTGACACACCAAGACTTGCCGTAACTCTCAGCGAGCCAATTTGCAGGCTCTTGATTGCCAGGCGGATTCTTTCCGCGCGAAGTTCGGCTTCGTCCAGACTCGTCCCTCGCATCAGCACCGAAAACTCTTCGCCCCCATACCGGCAGACGATATCGCTCTCGGAGACAGTCTTCATGACAACGGCTGCCACTTTGCGCAGAACTTCGTCGCCCATCGCGTGGCCGTGATTGTCGTTGACCGATTTGAAATGATCGATGTCGACCATCATCACGGACAGGCAACCCGAAGCATCCTTCGACTGTTGCCAGATCGTTTCGAATTGTTTGAAGAAGCTTCGTCGATTGACACAGCCCGTCAGGGCGTCACGTGTCGCCAGCCATTCCAGTTCGCGATTCTGCTGACTGACTTCATCACTGGTCTGTTTAAGCGTGCTCAATGCATCGCGAAGTTCCTTCTGCTTCCGATCCAGTTCGGTCACATCTTCAAAACTGGTGACCACACCCCGGCATCGATGCTTTTCGTCGTGAATTGGAACAGAACTCACGGAGAACGTGCGTTCGCTGCCAGCGACGCCGATCTTCATCAAAACTCCCTTGTGAGTTTCGGCCGTTGAGGCAGTCAGCGTCCACGGTAGCTTCGCAGCCTTTGATTCGTCAGCCAGCCGAAAGCCAATCTCACCTGCACTTTTGCCGATAAGGTCTTCAACGGGCCGGCCAACATGCACCGACAAGGCGCTGTTCGCGAGTACGATTCGACAATCGGTATCCATTACGATCAATCCCTCAGCCAGCGCATCGAGGGCTTCACGCACACGAGGCGGAATGACCTGAGACGGATTCAAATGGCGAAGTACCTGTCGCAGATACATAGAGAAGGCGACGAAAAGACTACCCCCCACCAGGATGGCCAGTGAGAATTCGGGACGCATGATGTTCCCAAACGGCCCTGACGCAACCTGCTGAAATCGAATCTCAAGCTGGCCCCATGTTTTGCCGCTGGCCGTGATGGGGACGATGAATTCCTGCGACGATTGAGGCATTGTTCCGCGCGTGATCCAGAGGGACTCATGAGGCCCGGAGCTGAAAAGCAGGCTGCCGTCTTCATCAAGACGCACGGCAATCGATTCGACCTCCGAGTTTCGTTCGCGGATCGACTCAAACGTTTCTCGAATCTGTTCCTCGTTCATGCGCGGAGCCAGAGCCATGAAGGTAACCGCCGTCGCCTCGCAGAACGCCGATCGAGTCTTCTGTGCGGCCGTACCAATGTTTGGAATCAGACCTAACAGCCCCGACATCAGCAGTGCGCTGACTGTCAGGCTGACAAGCCCAAGTACGATTCGCAAACTTGAAGAAAAACGACGCATGTCTCGTTGATCAACCCACGGAAATGAATGTCAAAATTCGGGACTACGCCTTGTTTCGTACCACCTGTTTGACCACCTTGGCGGCCTGGCGAGTGACCATGGAGAGCAATGAGTCGTCGTCCTCCTCATCGTTCTGCTTTTCGAAGCTCTGCAGGACTGGCAGCGGGTCAAACGCCTGCCAGGCGGGCATTGCCGACATGAATGCGGTCAAAAGTGAACCTCCCCGCAAGATCCAGATAACATAGCCCACAGAAAGAGAGCTTGTGACAACTGCGGTCGAACCGACCACCACTTTATCTGCCAGTTCCGGAATGACTTGCCGTTGTTCCGTCTTCTGAGGTGCCGCTTGACGTTCAATACGGAAGAACTCGCTCGATACAATCGCATCAATTGGACTCACGATGATGGCCGCTCCATCCCACAGATTCGTTAAGATTCGTTCTGCAGGCCCGGCCCCTTCGATTTCACGGCTCCCGGAATCGAATGCGGCGGAGTCAATGTAGCCACCAGTGAATGCCAGGATCGCCTTCACTTGATCGAAAGGATCGACTTCAGCCCCGCTTGTTGTCGCAGGAAGTGGTCCTTCAAGATCGTCTTTGGTTTTCTGTGACGAATTGGAACCGGTGCTGCCAGGGCCAATGTTGTCGTCCGTCGGTGTGCCGTTACCGTTGTCGGTATTAGAGTCTCCGTCGCCGGTCGATCCGCCGCTTGAGCCAGTGTCCGTGCCTCCGCCGCCATTGCCTCCACCGCCAGTGTCGCCACTGCCAGTGTCGCCACCACCGGTGTCTCCACCGGAATCGGGGGAAATCGACAGCAGAACGTCGATCGTGACTGTCACGACGTTGCTTGTAAGCTGTCCGTCATTGACCGTGTACGTGAAGGTCTCAGTTCCGGAAAAAATGCCTTGTGGCGTATAGACGAGGGATCCGTCTGAGTTCAGCGTAAGCGTACCGTTGACAGGTCCGACCACTAGAATCGGATGAAGCAGGTTTCCGTCTTCGTCGAAGTCATTGGCGAGAATTCCGTTGGCCGGAAGAATGACGGGGGTCAATTGCAGCGTGATGAAACTTTCAGCCACCGCAACTGGGGCATCATTCACATCTGCCAGCGTGATCGTGAAGGATTTTTCCAGATAGAGACCAGCCAAGTCGGTGACTCGCGCGGTGATGATGTGAGTTGACGCGGCTTCGAAGTTCAAAATCGCTCCGGGTGCTACTGTGATTCGCCCGGTGACCGAATCAACAGTGAAGCGTCCACCGGCATCATTGAGGAGAGAGTAGCGACGAGCATCCCCGGCGTCCGGATCTGAACCGGTCAGCGTCCCGACAAGAGTGCCGCCAGCGGAATTTTCAGCCACCGAACCGCCAGCGAGCATAATGTTTGTTGGCGTTTCGTTGAGGTCGTTGAGGTCAATCGTAACGACTTGAACGTCCGTCAAACCGGCGGCATCGCGGAGTTCGACTCGTAGAGTCACGGATGTCACCGCTTCGAAGTTCAGCAGCGACGAATCGAGGACTCGGACCTGACCTGTGACGGCGTCGATGCTGAATGGGGCAATCGGGCCGCTGCTGAGGATGGAGTATGTCAGCACATCGCCCGCGTCGACATCGCTGCCGGTGACGGTACCGACGAGAGTTCCGTTCGCGGCGTTTTCGTTGATCGACAGAACAGGCGTTGGGTTCAGTACCGGAGCTTCGTTCTGATCAACCACGCTAATCGTGATCGTCTGAGTTGCCGAGGTGTTGGATCCGTCGCTGACGGTGAGAATCAATGTGTACGACGGCGTCGCCTCGAAGTTCAGGCGAGTCACATCGGTGACGGTGATTCGACCAGTCGCGGCGTTGATGCTGAAGATATTGTCGACGTTGCCGCCGCTGATGGTCCAGGTTTGCAGAGTGCCGGTTCCGTCAGCGTCGGTAGCGGCCACGTTACCAACGGCGATGCCGACAGTCGCGAGTTCCGACACGCTGAACTGCTGGCCGGGAGTGATCACAGGCGGCGTGTCGTTCAGGTCGATCAGGTCGATCGTGAATGTGCGTGTTGTGGTTGACGAGTCGGCACTGGTGGCTCGCACTGTGATGGTGTGCGACGTCGCGGTCTCATAGTCCAGCAGCGAACCGTTCGCGACTGTCACGACGCCCGTGACACTGTCGATGGCAAAGCGGCCGCCAGCGTTGTCGTCGAGCGTGTAAGTGATCGCGTTGGTCGTCGCGTCGCTGTCGAAGGAATTTGCAAAGATGCCGACAACGGTTCCGTTTGCGGAATTCTCGTTGATGCGATCCAGAGTTGCGTTCGTGTCGGTGATCGGCGACACGTTGAACTCATCGATGTCAATCAGACTGATCGTGTACGACTGAGTGCTGAACGAACTATCGGCTGAGGTGGCTCGGACGATGATGTTGTGGCTGGCCGCAGCTTCTCGGTTCAACAGAGTTCCGTCAGCCACAGTGACGATGCCGGTGACGGCATCGATCGTAAACCGTCCGCCGGCATTGTTATCCAGCGAATATGTGATGCTGTTCGTCGTGCTGTCCGCATCGCTGGCGAAGGCGGCGATGCCAACGACTGTCCCGTTGGCCGCGTTTTCTGCGACTTCGTCCAGGCTTGCGTCAGTATCAGTCACAGCGGTGATGTTGAATTCATCGACATCATTCATCGCGATAGTAAGCGTGCGAGCCTGGAAGGACGCGTCGGCCGAGGTGGCCCGGACGGTGATGCTGTGACTGGCCGCCGTTTCGCGATCGAGCAAAGTACCGTCAGCA
>JANMEV010000656.1:0-13524 GCA_031377305.1 Planctomycetota bacterium
GGTATCGCCGCTGACAAATTCCTGGGCTATCGTAAAGCCGTTCTGCTGGGCGCGTTTTTGATGACGCTGGGACATGCGTCAATGGCTTTGGAAACCAAGATAGCTTTCTACGCAGGCCTTGTGCTGTTGATTGTTGGCAACGGTTTCTTCAAGCCCAACATCTCTTCGATCGTCGGGCAGTTGTATGTCAACGATCCAGACAAGAAGGATTCGGCCTACACGATTTTCTACATGGGAATTAACGCTGGCGCTTTTCTTGGAATCATGCTGTGCGGATACATCGGCGAGAAGACTCAGTGGAATTACGGCTTTGGACTGGCCGGAATCTTCATGTTTCTCGGCATGATCATGTTCTATTTTGGACAATCCATCTTCGGTGAACTCGGCTTGAAGGCGACGCCCAAGCAGCGAGCCGACGCGAATGCCGCGTCCACCGATGCGCCGGAGGTCGTGCGAGATCGACTGATCGTGATCGGCATTCTGTCGTTCTTCACGATCTTCTTCTGGATGGCGTTTGAGCAGGCTGGCGGCTCGATGAGCATCTTCGCCAAGGACTACACTGCGAGAATTCTCACCGGCAGCGCCGCGACAACGTTTTTCTGGATTAACGCGGCACTGACGATCATTCCTTTGGCCATCGTAACGTGGGTTTTGCTTCGACTTGTGGCGGCGACAAGGTCACGCATTCCGCTTTCGAATGCTTCGATCATGTTGAGCTTTGTGATCATCTGGGGCATCGCCCTGTGGATGCTGAACAAAGAGTACAACATGAAGGCATTCGAGATTTCCATTGTTCGTCCGGTGCCGACGGAGCCAGCAAAGCCGGAAGCCAAAGTGGCGAGGACAGACGCTGCGGCTGCTGAAGCTCCAAAGACCGACGCTGCCGAGCCGGCCAAAGAGGAGGAAGCTAAACCGACGGGGCCGATTATCACTACAATCCAGTCAGACCTGGCACTCCAGGAAGGTGAGAAGATTTTTGTGATCGACCTTGAAGGTAAAGGCGGAGAAGGCAAGCTGAGAATTCTTACGGCAGTGCAGGCGGAGGTGTTCACGACGGAACTCGAAGCGACGGTGGTTAAAGAGAAACAGAACGAAACGGAAGTTGCGGCTTCATGGTTTCAGATTCTGAATTCGTTCTTCATCATTGCATTTGCGCCGCTGATTGGTCGCCTCTGGAGCAGTCGCTTCAATCCATCAGCACCTGTGAAATTCGGACTTGGGCTGATTCTGCTGGGACTTGGGTTTGGAGCTTTGGCAGTTGGCAGCAGTGGAATTGCTCAGGGGGCTGCCACAGCGCAAGTCAGCATGTGGTGGCTGATCGTGGCGTTTCTGTTCCATACGCTGGGAGAGTTGTTTGTATCGCCGGTGGGCTTGTCCTATGTGAGCAAACTGGCTCCCGGAAAGCTGGTCGGCTTGATGTTTGGTATTTGGTTCCTTGCGTCCGCGATCGCTAATTACCTGGCGGGTATCACAGGAGCCTTCATCGATCCGATCACAAAAGACTACGGTCTTGCCATGTTCTTCATGATCTATACGGTCATCCCGATCTTCGCTGGCATTATGATCCTTGCGATGACGAAGAGGATCAAGAAAAAGATGCACGGGATTGAGTAGCGTTTCATGGGAGTTGAATTGATTCAAACCCGGCTCGGCATGTCAGCACATGCCGAGTTTTTTATGGTCTACGAAACTGTGCTGTATTTGTTTCTAACTGGGTCGCCGCACCAGGGGAACTGCATTGGTGTTAGCGATTGAACCAGCGATGCCACTCCGCTTTCCTGGTTTCGGCCCGTTAAGCGTGATCGGGCCGCGACAGTCTACTTAAGGTCGTTCGCAATTTCGCCCGGAATGTCGGGGCCAGGACGGTTTGGGCCGTGAGGATGAGCCTGTTCGCTACGCTCAATTTGGGAACGTCTCGTCACGAGGCCCCCGAACGAGTAGACTCACGGCGTGCGAGCGTCGCAGATCGTTGAAGTGGCTTCGCCATCAAGATGCAGAGTTTGCACTGGCTAAAAATGCATCCAATTCGTTTGTCGGCTCAAACTTGACGTCCACGCTGGGGAGACAAGTCACATGAAAACCACGACCAGGCTCATCCGTCGTTTTGCAGCACTATTGGTCCCAACTGTTTTGGGTCTGTGGGGTTGCGCTGATTCCGCGGCTCCGACTTCCAGACCACCTGGGCCAAAAGCTCTTCCCACCACAGACACGGTTGGCGAGTTCGATCCCAACGCTGGCAGCGAAATTGTGAAGCCTCATGTTGAAGTCACCGACCCGATCACCGGTCCTCTGGCTGTGTTGCAGAATGTTCGTGTTGAGGTGCCGCAAATGGCGATCGAGCATGCTCTGAATCTTTTTAATGCCTCCGAAGGACGTTATCCGGAAACCCATGCAGAATTCATGACTCGCATCATTGGTGAGAACAAAATTGGGCTCGCCAAGCTGCAGGACGGGCTTGAATACCAGTACGACGTTGCGAACCATAAACTGGTGATTGTCCGTACTGGGGATGGGAAAGTCGTTCAATAACGACGCAATCCACTGAGAAATCCCCGCGTTCAAGGTGTTTTGTTTGCCGATGAAGCCAGCCCGGGTACGATTCAGGAGTTAGTCTCCCTCCTGAAATTATTCGTGCACGTCCAGAATCGCTGCGCAGCGTCTGGAACCTACCGCACTCACTCATAAACCTCGAAGTCCCATGGACTCGGTCCAACCAATGATTTCCGATTGCCTCCATCAAATTCAACTGGCCATTCATCGGCGTGTCATGAATCCGCGAGCGGCAGAAACAAACATACCGCCCACCTATGGACTTGAGCCTGAGGCGCTAGCCGATCTTTCGGTCGATTCGGCTAGCGCCTCAGGCTCAGAGGGTACTTTTCCGTCTGCCGCTTGCCTTAGTATCGCGAGCGCGCTGCTGTGGGGCACGGCGGCGATGTTCCTCGTCATTCCTCGAGCGTCTCTGGCCGATGAGCGGGCCGATTTTTTCGAAACCAACGTACGGCCCCTGTTTTTGGACAAGTGCATCGAATGCCACGGTCCAACGAAGCAGGAAAATGGAGTTCGGCTGGATCGACGGGCTGACGTTCTGTCCGGAAAGGCTGGTGATACAGCGTTGATTCACTCGGGCTCGCCGAAGGAAAGTCGACTGTTCGCCGTGCTTCAACATGCGACCGATGACATTGCGATGCCGCCGGCCGGGAAACTTGCTGAGTCTCAAATTGCGGCGATCGAAAAATGGATTACCGATGGAGCCATCTGGCCGGAGACATCGAATCTCGAAAGTGAAGCGAAAAGCCGCTCCGAAAAGTGGCGCCAACATTGGGCATTCCAGCCAGTTCAAAAGGCTGATCTTTCGCAAGTGCCGGCCGATACGAATCCTGTCGATTACTTTGTGCGACAGAAATTGGCGGCAAAGGGCCTGCAACTCTCACAGCCAGCTGAAGCGAAGACGCTGGTTCGAAGGTTATCGTTTGCGTTGACCGGATTGCCTCCGGAGACAAGTGACCTTAACGCAGCGACCGATGCGGTGAAGAAGAAATCATGGTCGGCCTGGAAAACTGAATACATTGACCGCCTGCTGGCGTCACCACAGTTTGGCGAACGATGGGGACGTTACTGGCTGGACGTGTCGCGTTATGCAGACACCAAGGGATACGTTTTCACGGAAGACCGTGAATACCCTGATGCGTGGCGCTATCGAGAATGGGTCATCCGTTCCATCGACAGCGATATGCCTTACGATGAATTCCTTAAGCGGCAACTGGCTGCCGATCAAATGCCAGGCTCGGACGATCCCGCTCAACTGGCCGCGATGGGATACCTGACGCTGGGGCGACGTTTTTTGAATAACACGCACGACATCATCGACGATCGAATTGATGTTGTCAGCCGAGGAATGCTTGGCCTGACCGCGTCGTGTGCTCGGTGCCATGATCACAAGTTCGACCCGATTCCAACGGCGGACTACTATTCGATGTATGGAGTTTTCGCGTCTTCTGATGAACCTAAGAATGAGCCATCAACGCTGCGACTGGTCGATCGTGCGCAGCCTGTTGAACCGGTCATTTTTCGCCGAGGTAGTCCCGGAAATCGGGGCGATCCGGTTCCTCGCCGATTCTTCACGGCGCTTTCAAAACCGGACGCAACGCCCTTCAAGACTGGCAGCGGTCGCCTTGAGTTAGCGGGCTCGATCGCGGATCGCAACAATCCGCTCACCGGGCGAGTCGCAGCGAATCGTGTCTGGATGCACCTGTTCGGCCGAGGGCTCGTTGATTCTCCAAGCGACTTCGGTGTTCGCACCGAGGCACCGGCGCATCTGGATCTTCTGGACTTTCTGACGATCAGTTTCATGGACCATAATTGGTCGCTTAAATCGCTCGTGCGTCAGATCGTAACGTCAGAGACGTGGCAACAGCGATCGGACCGTCGACGTGACGCAGAATCCGTCGATCCGGAAAATCGTTTGCTGGCTCGCATGAACCGAATGCGTCTCGACTTTGAAGCTCAACGAGATGCGGTGCTGGCGGTTTCGGGTCGTTTGGATCGAACGATTGGCGGCAAGTCGGCAGACATTGCTGCGGATCCCAACAGTTTTCGCCGAACGATTTACGCTCGCATCGATCGACAGAATCTTCCCGGCATATTTCGCACTTTCGACCTGCCAAATCCAGATGCTCATGCCGCGCAGCGATTTCAGACGACGGTGCCTCAGCAGGCGTTGTTTCAGTTGAATAATGCGTTTGAAATGAACCGAGCGGTCGACCTTGCGGAATCAACAAAGGCAGCCGGTTCCGAAAATGATCTCACGCCGAGAATTCGACAACTCTTTCAGACAATCCTGCAGCGTGAACCGGCGATCGATGAAATCACCAATGCAGCCGTTTTGGTGCGGCAGGTGAGTCAGAGACAAAATGTGGGTGGAGGAACTGTCGGTTGGAATTATGGTTACGGCACGCTGAACGAAGCGACGGGCCAGGTGACAAAATTTGCCGTGCTACCGTTTGCCGGCGAGGGAACATGGAAGGGTGGCAACACGCTTCCTGATGCAACGCTTGGCTGGACTTCCCTGAACAAAGAAGGCGGTCATCCAGGCGGCACTCCGGATTTGTGTGCCATTCGGCGATGGACCGCAGAGGTTGATTGCCGAGTCATCGTCGCGGCTGTCATCAGTCATTCCAATGCCGAAGGTGATGGCGTTAGATTTCGCGTAGTTACGAGAAATAGCGTCGTCGCTGATGTGACTTCTCACAACGATACAAAGCCCACGCAGGCAGCCACGCTGGATCTCAAGGCCGGCGAGAGCATTGATTTTGTAACCAGTTGCGGCTCGGATGAAGCGCATGATTCGTTCAAGTCGAGAATC
Organism: Planctomycetota bacterium; assembly: GCA_031377305.1. GTDB lineage: Bacteria > Planctomycetota > Planctomycetia > Planctomycetales > Planctomycetaceae > SXXK01. The sequence goes on from JANMEV010000656.1 coordinate 5,366, forward strand.
TTTGTAACTCAGTCGGTCAATGGAAAGGTTCAGCGAGTCTGGAACTCGATTGACGATTTTCGAGATCAGCCGGGCTCAACTCGACTGGATGCCTGGGCGCAACTGGCTCAGGCGTTACTGTTGAGCAATGAATTTGTGTTTGTGGATTGATGCATTTGTGGATGGACTTCGAGAATCGATCATGACTAACAACTCACATCATTCCATCAACGAATCACCAATTGCGATCGGACGGCGAGGAATGCTGTCACGTTGCGGGCTGGGTTTCGGTGCGATGGCGATGACCGGGTTTCTGAATTCGACCGATCCTGCTGCCGCGATGGCGTCAGATTCGCTCAATCCAATGACGCCTCGCCCGGCCCAGTTTCCTTCGAAAGTGAAGCACGTCATTCATTTGTTTATGAATGGCGGTCCGTCGCATGTGGACACGTTCGATCCCAAGCCGGAACTCCAACGGCGCGGTGGCGAACTGATTTCGGCCGGAAACCTTGCGACGGAACGACCGACCGGAGCGTTGTATCCGTCGCCGTTTCGATTTCGAAAGTATGGTCAAAGCGGAATTGAAGTCAGCGAGTTGTTTGAAAACACGGCTCAGCATGTCGACGACATGTGCATCATTCGGTCCATGCATGCGGACGTGCCCAATCATGAACCGTCGCTGTTGCTGATGAACTGCGGAGAAGCTCGCCTTGTCCGTCCCAGCATGGGGTCCTGGCTGACGTACGGTCTTGGAACAGAAAATCAGAACCTGCCCGCATTTGTGGCGATGTGTCCTGGCGGCTATCCGATTCAGGAGTCACAAAACTGGCAAAGCGGGTTTCTTCCCGGAGTGTTTCAGGGAACATATCTCGATACAAAAAACACGGACATCGAGAAACTGATTGAGAACATTCGCAACGACCGAGTCACTCGCTCCGAGCAATCGAAGCAGCTCGATCTTGTGCGACTTCTGAACAAGAAGCATCTTGAAGAACATGACGGCGATGCGCAGCTTGAGGCTCGGATTCAGTCATTCGAACTCGCGTTTCGCATGCAGACGGAAGCCGCCGAAGCTTTCGACGTGACTCAGGAGCCAAAGCACATCCGCGAGTCGTACGGTGAAGGCACTCAGGCCAGACAAATTCTGATTGCTCGCCGTCTGATCGAACGAGGAGTCCGCTTCGTACAGGTTTGGCACGGCGAAGGTCAGCCGTGGGACAACCACGACGACATTGAAGTCAACCATCGCCGTCTGGCTAAACAGTGCGACCAGGCCATCGGAGCATTGCTGACCGATCTCAAGCAACGAGGTTTGCTGGAGGAAACACTTGTGATTTGTGGCGGTGAATTCGGGCGAACTCCCGTTGTCGAGCTGCCTCAAAAAGGAGCGAACGCAGGAAAGATCAATGGTCGAGATCACAATCACTGGGGTTTCACAACATGGATGGCTGGCGGCGGCGTGAAAGGTGGATACGTCCACGGCGCGACCGATGAATTTGGCTTCAAGGCGGTCGAGAAGAAGGTTCACGTGCATGATCTGCACGCCACGATTCTAAAACTGATCGGCTTTGATCATGAGAAGTTCACCTACCGCTACGCAGGCCGCGACTTCCGCTTGACTGATGTGCATGGGACCGTTGTGGAAGAATTGATTGCGTGAAGTCGCGGTATGCCTACTGAGCCTGAGGCGCTAGCCGATTTGTTGCCTGGTAATCGGCTAGCCCCTCAGGCTCAACGTGGCCGTTATTGTTGCTCGCCAAAGAGGCTGAGAATAACTCGGCTGAGCAACCTTAGTTTTTCGGCACGCCCAGGCAGACACGAAAGCCATCTCTGGAGTCCGAATAACTGGGCCCCTGAAGACCGAGACGAACCGCACAGCGGGCGTTCCCGGGGACATCAAAGTAGTTGCCACCGCGACAGACGGGACGCGGATTGTTTTCGACGACGAACAGTTCTTCGTGGCCACCTTTGGGATCGAAGTGGTCGAGCACAACCTCCCAGACTCCACCACACATGTCGGCCATCCCGAATCCATTTCGTCCTTTGTCGCCGTATTGATCGACGGGTGACACAAAGGCGAAACCGTCGCTCCAGGGAGCTTTTCCCAGCGGCCAGGTTTTGTTGCGCCCCGGAAGAAAATCAATCGCCGAAATATTCAACCGACCTTCGCCGTCCTTGAGGTCGTCGCCCCACCAAAACGCTGTGCTCTCAAGTCCGCCGCGACAGGCGTATTCCCATTCAGCTTCTGTTGGCAAGCGATACTCCAAACCGTCCGGCAGCCGTCCGGCCTTGCGTTCTGTTTCGGTCAGCCATTTGCAAAACGCTTTGCCATCGTTCCAGCTCACACAGACGACCGGGTACTTGCTCTGCAGTGGAAATCCAAAATTCGGATCTCGCCAGCTTTTGCCCTCCATCGGAATCCATGGATGAGGTGGAGCCTTGGCTGTGATAGTCCATTCGGGATCGAAGCACTGAGTCTTGCCGCCCGGTTTTTCGGCGTCACTGACGTAACCGGTTTCGTCAGCGAAACGCCCGAACTGCCCAACCGTGACTTCTGTGCGTCCCATCCAGAAACCGTCTTTGACTCGCATCGGCCGCGGAGAAACACCCTCGTACGATTCACGTTCCGTTCCCGGCGTCGCGCCGCCTTCGATTCCTGTGGCCCACGCCCGTTCGGTGGCCGTGCTGCCCATCTTGAAATCACCGGGTGGAATGTAAACAACTTCAAGAGTCACTTCCTTGCCCAGATCAGCGAGTTGCGTTGCCCCTTGAGTCGGCTGTTGAAATGGCATCGCAAAGCCACTTCCGCAAACACCAGCCATACTCATCAGAAAGGTAACGACCGACGAGCCCAGCGAAACAGCATGCAGATTCCTCATGAGTTGTTATCCATTCAGTCGGAGATCAATGAACGATCGAGGTCACTCCAAAAGAGAGTCTATCGGTGGTGAACTTCAGTGTCACGCGGCACTGAAGTTCCCTCATTTGATGTCGTATTTACCGGGCATCGACATGTTCACATTACCGATGCCTCCCGAGATTTACTGTAACCCGCAGGGGGTGCATTGATTTGGTGTGCCGCAAAACGCTGGCTTTCGCTGGGAACACGACAAACAGTGCAGATACACCGCCGACATCCGGTTTGCCCGTTTCCTGGCACCCATACTGCGGGTGCTGGTGCGCTGCGGCTGATCGGATCAGGGTCCGGCCAATTGGGTCAACGGCAAAAGCGCATGCAGAAAAAAAGGTTGGCTCACGCGCTAAGTGCCTTCAGGAATGATGATGGGGAGGTTGGATCATGCTACGCTCACATATCGATGGTTACTCGTCGACGTCTTTCTTCTTTTTGCCTTCGCCGTTCCTGCGGGTTTTGCCCTTCGGCTTTTCTTTGACGCCGTCGTTCTTCGTCGGCATAGGGGCGTTGACGTCCGCTCGCCAGGCAACCATGCGGTCGTGAAGTTCCTTCGTCCTTTCCGGCATTTCCGTCGACAGATTCTTCGATTCGCCGATGTCGCTGGCGAGGTTATAGAGTTCCAGCCGACCGTCTTCATGGAATTCCATTAGCTTCCAATCGCCCATTTGAATCACGCTCACGGGAGTCGTCCTCCAGGTATCCCCACTCGCTCCAAGGTAGCCCGGAAAGTGCTGAAAGATCGCGTCACGCTTCAGGCTGGCGCTGGGCTCGCGGAATAGGGTGACAAGACTCTCACCGTCCAGCACCTGCTGTGGCTTTGGAGCATTCGCGAGTTCCAGCATCGTCGGAAAAATATCGACGTGGATTGTCGGTACGTTGCAGGACGAGCCTGGTTGAGTCACGCCCGGCCAGCGGACAACGAACGGTTCGCGAGTACCGCCTTCGTACAGACTTCCCTTGCCGCTGCGCAGCGGAGCGTTGTCCGTCACGTCAGCCGACTTCTTCATGATTCCCTCCTTTTCGTAGCCGCCGACGCCGCCGTTGTCGCTGGTGAAAATAACAACAGTGTTTTCGGCAAGTTTGAGGTCGTCGAGCGTCTTCAGGACTTTCCCGACGCTTTCATCCACCGAGGCAATCATTGCTGCATAAGTAGGATTTTTATGGCCACCAACTGCCGGCTTTGGCTTGAACTTCGCAATGAGATCAGGCTTCGCCTCATGAGGAGAGTGAACTCCAAAATGGGGCAGATAAAGAAAGAAGGGCTTCTCTTTGTACCGCGTGATGAAATCGACGGCTCTGTCTGTCAAAAAGTCGGCAAGGTACTGTCCCTCGGGATAGTCCGTCGTGGGATTCGTTGCGAATTCGAAATGCTTGCCTGCGCTGACGATGGCTTCATCGAATCCTCGCTTGCCAGGGTGAAACTGGCCTCGTTCGCCGATGTGCCACTTGCCGAACATGGCTGTTGTATAACCCGCGGCCTTAAGTTGCTTCGGAAAAATATCTCGATCCAGCGGAAGGTCAGTGACGTTGTCGACCGGCCGAAGCGGCCGCGAACTCCAATCGAAGCGATCGATGCCACCCACCGTGTAAACTCCTGTGCGAGCCCCGTATTGCCCGCTCATCAATGCGGCTCGTGTGGGAGTGCAATTCTGGCAATGATGATGGCTCATCAGCTTCATTCCCTGCGCTGCCAGGCGATCAATGTTGGGAGTCTCGTAATACTTGCTGCCGAAACAAGCGACATCGGTGTAACCAAGATCATCGGCCATGATGAAGATGATGTTGGGACGCGATGGCGGCGCGGCTTTGGTGTTCGGAGTTTCGTAAACAAGGCAAAGAAGCGTAACGATGGCTATGAGTAGCGACTTCACTGAGAATACTCCTGCTTCACTTTCGTTCAGGGTTGGCGGTCGACGCGACGTCGTTGGCAAGTCCGCGTTTTAGGCGACCGTGAAGCAAATGGACATCGAATCGGCCGGAACGCATCGAATTGATGAATGGTGTCGGTTTGGCCGTGGGACGGTAAGTGAAGGCGATGAATTTATCGTTTGGACTCTCGCGACAGCTTGCTGTCTATTTAGGCACTTTGTGTCGCCGAGGTCGCTGGCCTGGCATTGCCGTCCGTTGTCGCATCACACGCCTATCGTACTCGGCAGACACAGGTCGCCTCAGCGTTGGGTTTGTCGCCCAACAGTGATGATCGGAGCTTTGTTCACACTTTTGACGCGAAAACTTGGTCGTGTGGTATCTCCCAAGTTCGTTTCATTCTTGTTGCCAAAGCAAACTTGTAGCCGGATTCGTCAGAATTCGGATGCCGTCAGGAATTCTCACGAATTCCGCTACACGTCAATTCAACGTCTGCGTGAGACACTACGCCAGGGCGTCCGCACGGGGCTTATTTGTTGGCGTGATTGAAGCGGTCCACAATGATTGAGGTTGAACTCTTTTGCAGTGTTCTTCATCAAATGCAATATGAATATTTGATCGAATTCATATCGGGCGGTACAATTCTTGCTCCGCTTTTGGTGTTCTTGACGTGTGGAAGGTTGGCATTCAATTCTCCACGCAGCCCGTTGTTTTTCATTCTTAGGAGCGTTGTGATGCGAAAACGTGGTTTTACTTTGATCGAATTATTGGTGGTCATCGCCATCATCGCGATCTTGATTGCTTTGTTGCTTCCCGCAGTTCAGCAGGCCCGCGAGGCAGCTCGCCGAACTCAGTGCAAGAACAACCTGAAGCAAATTGGGTTGGCGTTGCATAATTATGAAGGCACTTTTGGAACATTGCCGCCCGGTCAGATGAAAGTGAATTTGGCAACGCCACACACCATGATTCTGCCCTACATGGAACAGGGCAACGCGTATGGTCTGTTCAATTTTGCCAAGCCAATGACTGATGTATCAAACAATTCTGCGACGATCCTCCGGCTTCCGATGTATCAGTGCCCGACAGATCCGTCCTCCGGGTTTGTCACTTGGCCGGCCAGTACTTCTACAACAGCTGGGACGACAAACTACATGCAGAACATGGGTGTTTCAACGACGTATTTTGACACAACGAATACGGCCATGTTCTACTCGGGCCGTGGCGTAAAGTTCCGCGACATCACTGATGGCCTGACCAACACAGCCCTCTTTTCTGAGATACTCAGAGGTCGCGGAGCAGGCACAACTTCTGGGACGGGAATTGGAGTCGGGCATCCAGAAGATTACGCTGCTCCGGTTTATGTCACTCCTGCGGCGCTTGGTGCCATCAACAATCCATACAACCCAGCGCAGTGCAATCTGAGCTCCACCGCAACCACACGATTTCGCGGTCGTGGAAATCAATACTATCGAGGATTGACAATCTACACGTTCTATAACCACACGCTCACTCCCAACTCTCGCTTCAGAGACTGCGTCACGGCAGTGAATTTTGCAGAGGGGCATATGGCCGCCCGGAGCTTGCATACCGGCGGCGCGCAGACACTTTTGGGTGATGGTAGCGCTCGCTTCGTCAGTGAAAATATCGATGGCGGAGTTTGGCAAGCTGTGGGCACTCGTGCGAATGGCGAGATCGTTGGTGAGTGGTAGTCGCTGGTGAATTTGGGCCGGAGTCGAGCCGTTCTGCGGAACGGCTCGACCGGCTTTTCAAGAGGATTCGGTGACCGCGTGTTTCGGAAGGGGTATCGTGTGAGCCTTCGTTTTATGAGTGTTTGTGCTATTTTGTTTTCTGTGGGATGTACTGGCTCAGGACCAGAACTCATTGCTATTGAAACGTCCAGAGTTACCGGTATCGCGACGTTCGGAGGAAAGCCGTTAGAAGACTACCGAGTCTATTTCTACTGCGACGCCTCGGCCGCAAAAGAACCCGCAACGGACAGGATCAAGGCTGACGGAAGCTTCGATCTTTCCGTGCGATTTCCGGGGGATGGGGCGATAGTGGGGATGAACAAAGTTTGGTTTTCATATGACCCACAGCTACCAGAAGAAGTTCCTGGAATGGAAACGGGATTAGCGCCACCGCCCGCGAAGGTCAAATTGCCAGAGAAGTATTTGAGTGCGGACTCATCTGGTATCACAGTTGATGTGCCAGCAGGTGGATTAACTGATCATAAGCTAGAGCTTAAATAGAGGTTCGAACGGTCAGTTTGTCGAGTTCTATTGGCGTCAGATTCACTCTTTCGGGGAAACGATTTCGGTCGTACATGCAACCTAAATCTTGACTTGCAGTAAAACTATTGTGGACGACAAGCACCCCGCGATCCGTGACCGGCAAAAGGAAGTATGCCACTCGTCACCAATCGGTAACTTCGGTTCACTGCGACATAATGAGTGCGTTCTCGGAAGCTAATAATGTGGGTGATTGATTCTGAAAGGATCTCATAGACTAGGCGATGGTTGCCATGTGGCACGCCACTAGCGAACGAACACGAATTACACTCATCCTGAAGTGATGACACAAACCTTGATTCTTTTACCCTTTCCAGAGTGCAGATGTTGCTTTCGACGCAAGCCGGTGGTGGCGCTCCGCTGACCACCAGCTAATTTCTTGAACTATTTCGCGGTGACTCTCAGCAACCACCGCGAGTGGCTGAAAACGGAAATCCAACCTTCACCGCAGGCTCGCGTACTCAGTTTTTCGCAGCGTCGGTGAATTGCCGAGTTTGCTCGCGACAAGCCCTTGGTTCCCCTTAAACCGAGGGGAAATTGAGGCCGCGTTTGCTCCGGATCCGATAGCCTGGGGAAGTGGCGGGATGCGGATTTGATTCGTGGTTCTTCCCGCTCGGAATCACTTTTCTGATTGTTCGGGAACAGACTCGCCCCGTGCGTGCAATTGGCACGACGAATGCTAAAAAGGGGAGCACTGGCGGTTAACCACGCTAATCGCCAGTGTGCTGCTCAAAAGACAAGCACGGCTGCTTGAAATGATCGCAGACTGGTCCATCGTTTTGGTTCCGGTCGTGCGAGGTAAACGGGCGAGAACGAATTGAGGTGTCGGCGTCAGGCACCGCCCGGATAGATTGACCAGGAGGTCGCTTCAGTTACGGGAAGCATGAGTAGTACACGGGCAATTGCTCTGAATTCGGTGAACATTTTTTCGCTGATGAAAGGCAAGTTGCCCCCAAGAGATCCGTGACAAACACGATTTTTCCGGGAGGAGTTAGCAGAGAATGTCGAAGTCGAAATTGGAATACATCTGGCTGGACGGCACTAAACCCACTCAGGTGCTGCGTTCAAAAACCAAGATTGTCAAAGACTTTGGTGGCACTTTGGAAGAGTGT
>JANMEV010000663.1:0-6972 GCA_031377305.1 Planctomycetota bacterium
CAGGCGATCAGGGTTGGCGGTATCTGTTCCACACGTCGTCTGCAGCTTGCAGCATGGGTTGGACAGGGTTCTCTGCCACGCCTGCGATCGGTACTTCAAACTACATGGGTTGTGCTGGTTACTTTACTGGTCAGTCTTGTGCCGGTGCCGACGACGCTGACGGCGACGGGACCATTGACATTCAGGACTCAGTCGAATGGCGTGGTATCATGAGCCGATCTCGCGAGAAGGTCAGTTTCCGGGATATCACCGACGGCAGCAGCAATACAGTTCTCTTCGGCGAAAGCACGATGGGAACTGACGGAAGTGCTGCTTGGGCAAGCATCGGCAGTCAGGTCATGTACTGGACGCCAGATACCCCGAACGGCGAATTGGGAACATACGCATTCGCTGCCTTCTCATTTAACAGTCGTCACACAGGCGGTGTGCAGTACACGCTGGGTGATGGATCGGTTCGATTCATTTCTGACAACACCTCCAAGAGAATCATGTACCTCCTCGCTGCTATGCAGGACGGCAAGGTGATTGGCGAGTTCTAGTGGTCACAGATTGCCACTGAACGCGTTTTGGTATTGAGTGGCTTTATGATGTTTGCTTTTTTAACCATAGCGTTTGGAGTGTAGTCTGCGATGAGACAACTTTTGGTCTTTTTGTTTTTGATGACGGTCGCGACGGGGTGCGGCGGTGGTTCAATGGAACCAGTTCCAAACCCCAACCCAGTTGCGCCGCCCGGTGAACCAGTGGAAGCGAACGATTCCTCAATGGAGTTTTCAAAGAAGAAGTAGTCGGTGACGTTTGGTACGTATCTAAGCTTTGAAGCCGCGCTTTGACAGAAAGCGCGGCTTCTTTTTTTCTATCTGTTCGTTGATCGCTCGTTGCCGTTGACGATCTGCCGCAGAGTTGAAAGTCTCGCTGAAAGCTAAACGTGGAAGGGTGTCCGAGGCCGGACGAATTGGCTCGCCCTGTCCCCTATCTGGTGTCGCCAACTATGCTTCGAAATATTGCCATCGCATCGGCGCTTCTAGTACTGGCTATCGGTCTTGTTTTCGTGGCCGTCACATGGAAATCTACTCCCACGGCGGCTGAGTTTCTTGTCGAGGTAAAGGGTGAGCTGCGTCGGGCTAACTTCGAGGAGGCGGTCCGACTTTGTGACGCCGGGCTTCAGGAGTACGAGGGCGACATCGAACTGCTACGGGTTGCGGCTGAAGCGTCAATTGGTCTGAAGAACCCCTCGAAAGCCGCCGAATATCTTGGGCGAGTTGCCTTGCTCGGGGACGACCCCAGAGCACTATCGCTGCTTCTTTTGCGAGCCGACATTCTTCGAAAGGATGGGCGATTCCACGATGCTCTGCGACAACTGCAGCAAGTGCGCTCTGCCGATCCACGCAACACCACTATTCGAGAACATATTACAGGCATCTATGTGACGACCGGATATCGAGAGGATGCGATCACCGGAATGGTCGAGGCGATGAGCGAAGGCCCCCTGTCCATCCGAGATCTTCACATTCTTGCCAAACGTGGCTCGCTGGCTCTGCCACGCAAAGAGATGCTGCAGTATTTGGAGCAGCATCCCTCCGATGTGATGCTGATGCATGCGGTAGCCACAACAGCTGTCCTTTACGATGATCATTTGCAGCGTCGTAATATGCTGGAAAAAGCCTACTCGACGGATCGAAGAGCCAGTATTCCCCGGATGGAACTCGCAGAGATTCTGCTGGATGATTCCTCACCGGGGGCTCTAAAGCTGTGCCGGGAAATCATTAATTCGCTGAGCAAGACAGACGACAAATATGCATTGGCCTGGTTGCTGAAGGCTCGCTACCTTGTTCGCGTTGAGAAAACTGATCTTGCCTGTCGGTGTCTTGGTGAGGCGATTAAGCGAGATCCGCGACGGACGGAAGGCTATTTTATGCTGGCTGGACTCCTGCGTCAGAAGGGACTCGATGCTTCACCACTGGACAAAGCTGCCGCGCTGATAAAAGAGCTCGACAAGGCGGCCGACATTGTTAATCAAAATCCTCGCGATGAAACGCCGTTCCATGGGCTGGTGGGCTTGCTGATTGCACTTGAGCGAAAGCAGGAAGCTCTTCAGTGGTGTAGCCATGCCTCAAAACTCTTCCCCGGACGCAAATGGCCGCAGGAACTGACCATGCAACTGCAAGGCACTAAGAAGAAGAGTGATAATTTCGGCCTGACATCACTGCTGCAGAACGACAAGTTCGACTTTCGCTCGTTTCCTCTGCCAACGGCTGAGGATTTTCAATCGACGAGCGGACCGGATTCCAGCCAGCTATCGAGTCTATTTTCGCTCATCGATGAAACGGAGACGATTGGAATAAACTTCAAGTACCAATCGGGCGCCGACGACACGACTGGACCGATGCTGATTCAACAGTCCACCGGCGGCGGGATTGGAGCTGTTGACCTGGATGCTGATGGTTGGGCAGACCTCTATTTTTCTCAGGGGAGCATAATGGGGCATAGCAATCCACAACTACTCGACCAGATCTACCGAAACATTCGCGGGCAGCGATTCAGCGATGTCACGCAGCTAACTGGTATTGTAGAAACGCGTTATGGCCAGGGTGTCGCCATCGGTGACTTGAATAACGACGGCTTCGATGACATCTATGTCGCCAACGCCGGGCAGAACACGGCCCTCATGAATTCCGGGGATGGGACCTTCGAAGAAACTTCGCTCAATCAGGGAGTCGAAGCGTGGACCGCCAGCGCAGCGATTGCCGACTTGAATGGAGACAGTCTGCCAGATATCTACGACGTGAACTACGCTGGTGGAAACGACGTCTATACTCGCGTCTGCCACGAGAACGAACGCCAGCACCTATGTGGCCCAAACGTCTTTCCTCCAGAACCTGATCGAGTCTGGCTGAATCAGGGGGCGGGCAGTTTTGTGGAGTCATCCCGTGATCTGGGTATGGCAGAAATCTCAGGACGTGGATTGGGGATTGTTGTTGCTGATATGAATGCGGATGGCCAGAATGATATCTACGTCGCCAACGACACCACGCCAAACTTCCTGTACCAACGCCAATCGGGCGGCAAGTATGCCGACAATGGGCTCTCGGTCGGCGTCGCGTTGGACAGTGAAGGTCGCTCTATGGGTTCCATGGGGATTGCATTTGGTGACGTTGACGAAAACGGTCTGTCCGACATCTTCGTGACCAACTACTTCATGGAGATGAATAATCTCTACCTGCAATCCGAGTTTCAAACATATCGAGACGATGCCCCGGGCACCGTTCTTGGAACGTCTTCAACTGAAAAGGTTGGCTTCGGCACCCAATTCGTCGACTTTGACCATGACGGAGACCTCGATCTTATTGTTGTCAACGGACATGTGGCCGATTTTAGCTTTCGAACAACGCCGTATCGCATGCCGGCTCAGCTCTACAGGAATGAGGGCACAGGGCAATTCGTGCAGCAGGCTACTGGCGAAACCGACGGCTATCTAAACGAGGCGGTCCTTGGTCGAGCCGTTACGAAACTCGATTGGAACCGTGACGGACTTGAGGATCTTGCCATTTCACATCTTGACCACAGTGCTGTGGTATTGACAAATCGAACGGTCACGTCGGGCAAGGGGTTTCGAATGCGATGTATTGGAACATCGTCGAGTCGCGACGCAGTGGGAACAATCGTCAAAGCGTTTAGAGGAAGTCGATGTCTGATTCGTCAGGTGACTGCTGGCGACGGCTATATGGCATCGAACGAGAAACGGCTCGACTTTGGTACTGGCACCGAGGCAACCAGCACCGGAATCGAAATTCAGTGGCCCTCGGGAAGCAACGACAAAACTGAGTTGCCGACGTCCGTAGATACCTTTTCCATGGTGGAGGGGCGAACTGCCATCTACGTTCTGCCGATGTAGACGGCTTCCCGGATCGACAGCACTCCCTGAGTCACCTCTGACGTAACAGCGCCGTGATAACTGTCTGGTTTGACATGCGAGAAAACGGCCGGTCGTCAAACTATTGCCGGATCTGGAAACTTAGATCTGAACGCCAATAGGGTCCGTCGATTCCAGTCGCTGTGAAAGATTCTGGATCTCATCCAGCTTCCCAGCGCGGTTGAGTTCGTCTTCTTTGGTGGGATCACGCAATTCCAACATAATAGCACTGCGAACGTAACGCAGTCCTCGCAGAAGGACATCGCGTTCGTGGGAGGTCAATTCGATTTGCAGCATTCCGTCCATCGCGTGCGAAGCTCCAGGTGAAACCACAATCAGCCTCGGAGACCTCCTGTATCCGAAACCAAAAATCGTGCGGCAGTGGCCCGCAGTACCAACGACCTACGATGTTCCTGTCGGTCGATGGATTGTACGCCCCAAATCGATGGTGCTCAAGCAGTCAAATTGAAACCCGTGCGAAACATTGCACCCCGATGTCCCGGGAATTCGCTGAGGCAGTTGGCGATGACTAGTGCGATAAGCAATCAAAACGCGGCGTTTCGAACAAATTGTTCGGAAAGGCAGGCGATCTTTCCAATGACATTCAAGAACGATTGAACCGGAGTAATGTTCAGAACCGCGGTTGAACGAAATTGCAGGATGCTGCCAATGCAATCGGCCAAACGGAGTGCTACACCTGAACCGAGCGGAAAACTGCTTGTTCTGTCTGCGACAATGGAGGAAGAGGGTCTGTCGCTTAGCGCCGTAAAAAAGCCGTTCGCTTGCCGAACGGCTTTGAACTGAACCTGCCAGAGACTACTGAACTTCTTTTGCCACCTTCAAAATTTGAAGGAGAGCGATGGCGTTATCCAGCCCGCCGACGGAGTTACTGAAGGCGACAGCCTTGCGGATGTCGGCAATTCCTACGCTGGTGCTGGTTGGTGGTTCTTCCTTGGCTTTCGCCTTGCCCTTTGCCGGAGGAGTCTCCTCAGAGGCCGCTGCGATGGTCGCTGCTTCTGCAGCTTCAGTCAATTCGGCCGATACTGCAGTTTCAGTATCGACTGATGTTTCGGTCGGTTTTCGAGCACTCGTGTTCTTTTTAGCCATGTTGCGTTGTACTGATTCCTGAGCGTTGTAAAGACGACTTCGGTGAGCCACAAATGGCGTAAGCGACAAGCCGCGTATTCTGGTGAAGTGAGGATCATCGATTCCTCGGACAGAGGAAGTGTATCGAATCGGTTCCAACCGTTCGACCTTCCTCCGACTCATCCCTAAAACGGCTACTTTGTCGCAGGCATCCGTTTCTGTTCCAACAGCCAGGCGTAGAACTCTGGGTTATCGTAGGTTTCCGTCCAGGAATCGTGTTCCGCGTCTGGGTAAATCGTAAACTTCGGCGCGCCACCTTTTTCTTTCATGGCGTCAATCATTTCCTGTGACCGCTCAAGTTTGACCCCCTGATCTTTTGCTCCGTGAAAAGCCCACGTCGGCAGATGAGCAAAACGGCGAGCCCAATAAGGTTCGCCGCCTCCGCAGATCGGGGCAATGGCCGCAAATCGCTGAGGCGTGAAGCCAGCCAGTTCCCACGTTCCAAATCCACCCATGCTCAGTCCGGTCACGTAGATTTGATCGACGTCGACCTTGTTGTTCCTGCAGACATCGTCCAGCAACGCGGTCAGCTCAAGCGGCTCCCACGATCGATCCTTTGGGCACTGAGGGGATACGATGATGAAAGGAAATTCCTTGCCTTCACTGATCAGCTTCGGAGGACCGTGCTTCTTGACGAGTTCCAGATCATCGCCGCGTTCACCAGATCCATGCAGAAACAGGATCAGCGGCCATGCTGGCCTGGAATCCACATCTTTCGGCAGATACAGCAAATAGCCCATCTCAACGGGAATACTCGCCTTTAATCGCTGCGACGATTGAGCGGGTTCCTCAGCCAGTATCTGCGTCGGGAGGATAGATATCGTGAGGAGCAACAGGATCAAGAGTCGAAGCATGGGGCTGCTTTCCTTCAATGAATCTCGTTTAGCAACGGAATACGCTTCGTCGCACAAGGACTCGGGACAATACCACACTTCTCAAAAATTGCACCTGAGCGATATCTACCGACCGAATGCAGACCTCGTTGAAGTGGCAGCCGCACTCGACATCAGAGTGATCGCTGTTTTGAAGTACCCCGCCTGGCTATATTTCGCGCGGGCCGAATTGAAGCGAGCGGGGAATGATTGTCCCCTGATTCATCGTGATGCCGACAATCAGGGGACCAACCGCACTGAGATCGGAGAAATCAGGGGACTAATGTCCCCCGCTAGCCAGTAACAGTCGAGGGCCAACCCGCGAAGAATGGCCGTATCCAATCAGCAGAAATTGAGGCAGCAAGTTATGGATCTGGGACTTGAAGGTAAAGTGGCATTGGTGACGGGTGGTTCCAAGGGCATTGGGCTTGGAATCGTGCGCCGTTTGATTTCTGAAGGTGCCCGCGTCGCCAACGTGAATCGAAGTGAATCAGAAGGTCTGTTGCTGGAAAAAGAATATACCGTGCAGGGACGCGAGTGCTTCTTCATTCAGGGCGACCTGGCGAATGTTGACGCCTGTGGTAACGCTGTTGAACAGACGCTTAAGCGATTCGGCAGGATCGATATTCTTGTGAACAACGCAGGAGTCAACGATGGAGTCGGCCTTGATGCGGGCGTCGATGCGTTCATGGATTCGCTGCGACGGAATCTGGTTCACTGCTACGCGATGGCTCATTTTGCACTGGACGCTTTGAAGAAGTCACGCGGCACGATCATCAACATTGGATCTAAAGTCTGCGAAACTGGCCAGGGCGGCACGTCAGGTTACGCGGCCTCCAAGGGCGGAATTAACGGGTTGACTCGCGAATGGGCCGTCGACCTGGCACCATACGGGATTCGAGTCAACGCGGTACTGCCCGCTGAGACCTGGACGCCGCTCTACGAAAAATGCCTCGCCGCAATGCCCGATCCGGCTGCCGCAAAAGCGGAAATGGAGCGTCTCATTCCGTTCGAACGCCGCTTCACCACCATTGAGGAACTCGC
>JANMEV010000692.1:0-7999 GCA_031377305.1 Planctomycetota bacterium
ATCCTTCAGAATCCGGCTGAGCGAAATCGCCTTCAGAAGTGTTCTCCGTTGTGTTACCCTGAACCATTCCACTCAACCATCTTTGGAAACGACAACAAAACCGGGATTGGCTTCGGGGGGGTCAGGCGACGGGCAGAATGCAGCTTACGAAAGCTCATCAACCGGAACGCGATATCGGTCTATTGATTTAATCACATACCTGAGCCGCACGGCGCTAGCCGCGGGTGTTTTTGCCGGATTCTTTTGAACACTCACCCGCAGCTAGCGCTTTGCGGCTCACTAAATCAACAGACCGCTAACGTCCGGTTTATCACGTCAACCGGACGCTAGCGTTCCGGCTAATTTGGAATGTACTCTGTTGCCGGTTCCCTGGAGAATCAATGTGCGACGCGCCTTACAAAATCCGTCCGTCCGACCAGGCCGCGAGCGTACAGTACAACAAGTCGTGTTCGGAAAGCAAAGGCCGCCGTGAAGATCCTGTGAAGCGCTCCGACGAAAGGCACTCTTTACCGCTGGTGATCGTTCAACGCAATCCGCATTCCGGGTCGGGCCGAGGTCGCGGCGAGCTTCTGACCCTGACGCGGGAACTCCAACGGCTGAACTTTCGTGTTCGAATGTTTTCGAACCGTACGAAACTGGACGCCTACGTTAAGACGCTCGACTCAGTTAGGCCGCTCACATGCATCGTTGCGGCTGGAGGAGACGGAACTGTCACCGACCTGGTCAATCGGCATCCGCGAGTTCCTATCGCCATCCTGCCGCTGGGAACAGAGAATCTGCTGGCCAAGTACCTGGGAATTCGCCGATGCGGGCGAACTTTGGCGGCCACAATTCATCGCGGGCGAGTTCGTGTGCTGGATTCCGCAAAAGCCGACGGACGCCGGTTTTTGCTGATGCTGAGTGCCGGTGTTGATGCAGAGATTGTTGAGGCCATCCATTCGTCTCGCACGGGCAATATTCAGCGGATTGGCTATCTGTGGCCAACGCTTCGAGCATTCATCAAAAGTCGGCCCGGGCTGTACGAAGCGACGTCAGCCGACGGACAACTTCTGCTCACCGGCAGTCATCTGATCGTCACCAATGTGCCTCGCTACGGTTTTGGACTTCCGTTCTCGCCGGATGCGCGGCCGGATGATGGACTGCTTGATGTGAGAGCGTTTCGAGGGACAACTCGCTGGCAGATCTTCTGGCATGCGGTGAAGCTGAAGCTGGGACTTCCGTTGCGAGCCGATGAAGTCGCTCGAGTCATCGCGCCGGAAGTCACTATCCGAGCTGCCATTGCCGCGAACTCGCGAGTGTCGCAGTGCGATGGCGATCCGGGACCGGGCCTGCCCGTTCATGTCGAAATTGAGCCGCAGTCGTTGACTCTGATTGTTCCATGACCGATTTGAAAACATCGCCGCTGCGCGACTTGTTGACCGAAGTGCGATGAACGAATTGGACGCTCAGTTTACAAAGCCGGGGCGATCCGATCTGATGCGGAGGGAACCCGTCGACGGGAATGGTAGCCGCGTTTTACCACGGAAGACACTGAAGACACGGAAATGAGTCGCCCAGGAACTGGTTGAAGTCTTTTCCGTGTGATTATGTGTTTTCAGTGGTTCAAATTTGTGATTCGATTTTCAGACGTACCGTACACCCGTCGCTCCGTCGACGGGCACAAAACTGCCGGCAGACGTTGTGTTACCCTATGTGAGATCTCCATGACCAATCCAAACTGCGTATTCGTTCGCCGGCATCTCTTGCGAAGTCTGCTCGCAGCAATCGTCATCGGGGTGATGTGCGTTGTGGCGATCAGCAACACCGCTTCGGCTGATGAACAGGCCGACTCAAAAACGATGACCAACGAACAACTCGCTGCGAAGGCGAGACCGTCGCTGGTGCAGGTTCGGTCGACCGATCGAACCGGCGCGGAGTCGGGCCTTGGGGCTGGTTTCATCATTGATGAATCGGGGCTGATCGCGACGGCTCGGCATGTGATCGGCGAAGGTCGCGACATCTTGATTGAAATGCAGGATGGCACTATAAATCCGGTCGTCGAAGTCTTCGCATCGTCCAGCCAACTGGATCTGGCAATTGTTCGTATCGCGCCGAAAGGACTGCCTGCGATCAAGCTTTCCGCAGAAGATGAAACGGCTCAGGGACGCGAAGTAGTGGCGATGGGACATCCTCGAGGGCTTCGCAACACCATGGCCAGTGGAATCGTCTCAGGGCATCACGAAATTGACGGACTGCGGATGCTTCAGCTGGGGATGTCGATCGAACCCGGCAACAGCGGCGGACCGGTTTTGGATCGCCAGGGATATGTTGTTGGAATCGTCACGATGAAATCGACGGTCGCCGAAGACGTTGGCTTTGCGGTTCCTGTGAAGCTGCTTCGAGATCTTCAGGCGAATCCCAACCCGATACCGATCGCTCGATGGAGAACCATCGGAGCACTTGACGATCGTCGGTGGCAAACGGTGTTTGGAGCCAACTGGCGACAGCGTGCGGGAAAGTTGACGGTCAACGGAACCGGCACCGAGTTCGGCGGCCGAACGCTTTGTCTGAACCAAACTCCGCCGCCGGCGATGCCTTTTGATCTGCAGGTGATCGTCAAACTGGCCGACGAACAAGGAGCCGCTGGTCTCGTATTTCATGCGGATGGCAGTGAAAAGCACTACGGCTTCTACCCCAGCGCCGGAAGCATGCGGCTGACCCGATTCAATGGCCCGGACGTGGGCTCGTGGACCATCCTGCACAGTGAACCGCACGAAGCGTACAAGGCTGGCGAATGCAATACGCTGACCGTGCGAATTCATTCGGATCGCTTTGAATGCTTCGTCAATGGAGTCAAGGTTGTTGAATCCAGGGATAACGTCCTGCCGCCTGAGCAATGTGGTGTCGCTGCGTTTCGTGGCACTGAGGCGGAATTTCGCCGGTTTGAAATGGGTGCCGACGTAATGCCGAAGCCTCTGGATCCGCCGTCACTGGAACAACTTCGCAAGATCGCAAACTCGCTGCCAGTCGACCATCCGGCGGACGATCAAGTCGTCGCGCAGTTGATTCCCTTTGGTGACGCGGCTGCGGATCTGTTGCTCAGCGAAGCCACGATTCTTGAGCAACGAGCAAAGCAAATTCGCCAGTTGACTCGCGACGCTCATGAGTCGAAAACTCGCCAGCAGATCGCGGCGGCGATGAAGCTGCCTGAATTAGAAAGCAGCGACTCACCAGCCCCTGAACCAGATTTACTGCAAGCGGCGTTGCTGGTGGCTCATATGGATAATTCGGACGTCGACGTCGAAGCCTATATGAACCGCATTGAAGAGATGGCAAAAGAGCTGTCGACGTCGTTGCCTGAGAACACGACCGAGTCCGAGCGACTTCGAAGACTCGACACCTATTTGTTCAACGACCTTGGCCTGCGAGGAAGTCAGTCGGAGTACTACATGCGTTCGAACAGCTATCTGAACGAAGTCATCGACGATCGCGAAGGGTTGCCGATCACGTTGTCGATTCTTTACATGGAGCTTGCGAAACGGATCGGGCTCAATGTCGTCGGCGTCGGACTGCCAGGACACTTTGTTGTGCGGTTTGAACCGAAGGATTCCGCTCTGTCGCCAGAAGTGATCGATCCATTTGAAAAAGGTCGCCGATTGTCCGAACAGGAAATCACGGCCCTGCTGACAGGAGCCGGGTTTCCAAACGAGCCTCGCTTTCGAGACGCCAAAACGCCTGCAGAGATCCTCGAACGGCTCACCATGAATCTGCTGTCAATCGCCGAAAACGAACAGGACGAAGCGTCGATTCTTCGATACCTCGAGACGCTGGTGGTGATCGCTCCGCAAAACATTGAGCATCGATCAAAGCGACTGGCGATGCGAGCTCGCTCAGGACGACTGACCATGGCGATCGCCGATGCCGACTGGTTCCTGAAAAACGTCCCGGATAGCATCGACGTCGAACGCCTGCGCGGACTGCGCCAGAGTCTGGAAGAACAGCTCGAACGGCAAAAGTCCGGGAAGCCGGGAGATGCGACAGAATAATGATGGACAGAAACATGACTCGCAGATTTTGAATGTTGTTTGTTCCGCATCTTTCCGTCCGCAGTTTTTCTGTCGCATCTTCCCATCACCTGTGACTCCAGAAACACGCTATGTCGGCTCATCCCAAACCGCGAACACCTCGACGCTCGCTGACACCAGCGACGACGGCGATGATTGTGTTCGTGGTGCTGGCAATGCTGCGAATGATGGTGTTTCGGCCGGAATCGCCCTCCAGCCCGGCCGCTCGAAAGACCGTCACTGTTCGCTACGTGATTGACGGTGACACGTTCGACCTGACCGACGGTCGGCGAGTCCGCATGCTGGGCATTGACGCTCCGGAATCAGGCTTCCACGGAAAACCTACGGAGCCGTATTCGGCCGAATCTACCGCATGGCTGCGAGACCGTATCGAAGGACGACAGGTGCAGCTTCGCATCGACGGAAATCAGAAAGATCGCTACGATCGCCTGCTGGCCTGGGTGTTCGACGACAAACAAATTTTGATCAATCAGCAAATGCTGGCAGAAGGCCAGGCAAAACTGCTGGCTGACTTCGGTCTTCCATTAGACCTTGAACCAGCGCTGCGAACAGCCGAAAGCGAAGCGCGAATCCAGAAGCTGGGCCTCTGGGGAACAAGTCGCCGAAGCCCGAAGAAAGCGAAGCGCTGAATTTATCACGGCATTCGGATTCCAAAGGCAAGCGGCTGGGCGTCAGACCTTCGAATAGGATCGCCGCGGCGTTCGAGATCGCAATTTTTAACCACAGAGTTCACGGAGATCACAGAGGTGAATCGCATCGTTGATGCGCTGTTGGGTTTAACGCAAAGGTCTCAGAGAACGCGGAGTGCATCGCAGGCTGTGGAAGCGATCTGATTGCAGTTCCACTCGACGAATCACTTCCCTGCGTTCCCGCTCAGTGCTCTCTGTGTCCTCCGTGGTTCAAACTGCGATTCAAAACAATGGACCATGCCACACGAAGAGAGACTGAATCACCGCGTGACAGAAATCAGGTAGGCCGACTCTATGAATCCTCTCGTCCAACACATCGTCAGCGGACATGCGTTCTTCACGGGAATCGCTCTGATTCTGTCGGCCGTCTTCCTGTCAACCAGGCAGGATAAATCCCCGAAGCGATTTGCACCCGTCACGTTTATCGTCGCTGTGCTGGCGATCGTGTTGACGTCGACGCCAATACCCTATTGGTACTATGCTATTGCCGCAGCGCTCACAATCTGGTGGCTGGTCGCACTCAGACGTCCGAATCTGCGTCGTCGAACCAACGTCGCGATGGTTATTGTCTGGCTCGGTGCGGCGGCGATGGAGCTGCCGTGGCACTTTCTTCCACATTCCCACGGAAGCAACGCTTCATCCCTGACCGTGGTTGGCGATTCCGTTAGTGCGGGGCTTGGCGATCAAAAGGAAGATACCTGGCCGGCGCTGCTTGCTCAACAGCACCAGGTCGGTGTTCAGGATTTATCGCATGTTGGTGAAACAGCGGGCTCGGCATTAAAGCGAGCTCAGAGCTGCGAACTCCAGTCGAAGCGTATCCTTCTGGAAATTGGCGGCAACGACATTCTCGGTACGACAACGACCGCAGAGTTTGAGCGAGATCTTGATGCGTTGCTGGCGTTCCTGAAAACTCCCGATCGCGAAGTGCTGATGTTTGAGCTACCACTTCCGCCGCTGTATCACGAGTACGGTCGCATCCAGCGAATGCTCGCCGAACGACATCTGGTGAAGCTCATCCCTAAACGAGTTTTCCTCAGCATTATTGCCGAGGGCGATTCAACGCTGGATTCGATTCATCTCAGCCAAGCCGGTCACCAGCGAATGGCGGATCTGGTTTGGGAACTGATTCGGTGAATTGCTGATGCGAAAACGAGTGATCGGCTCTCGGTCCGTTGATCTATTGAGCCGCAAAGCGCTAGCTGCGGGTGAATGTCAGAAAAACAGAAGGGAAACACCCGCGGCTAACGCCATGCGGCTCAATTTTGGAACTAATGGCTATTTCGGGACTGGCTCTGGCGGGAGTTGTTTCTTTGCGGCCTCCTCGGCGGCCTTCTGCTGTTCCTCCATCATCTTTCGCGATTGGGCCATCATCTGCTCCTGAGATGCGATCATGCGGGCGATTATGTGGTTTCCGAGTGCTTCGCCGAGTGATGCTTGAAGCAGGATCCCGCTTTCGTCTGCTTCAAGAGTCACTTGAGCTTGCTGAGATCCGCCCAAATCAAACACTCGCTGCATGATCGGCTCGGGCTTTTCGGGCGAGTTCGCAAGGTTCACCGCCATCGTGAAAGGGCTCGGCGGAAACCACCACGCGTTTTCGTCCAGCCAGTGCGGCATCGAAGCAATCTGCGCCGGATCATCCTGCGGATACGACAACCAGCGTTCCATGTCGATGCGTCCGCTTAGCAATGGAGTTCTCGTTGCACCGGCCCCTTCGCTGCAGCGGGCGGCGGACTCACGAATGATTTCGACGGCCTTCTCAGTACCGGCTGCGAACCACAGACAAGAATTCTGATGAGCCAGATAGACGTGCGTGATGTTCGCCCCTGTTGCCGACCGGAGTTCTTCGATTCCATCTTCCGGAGGCCTCACGACAATCACCTGCATGCCGTTGCTTTCTTCCAAAGTCAAAAACTGTTCAATTCCCGGAGGACTGTTTGGCAGATGCGTCAGCAAATGATGCAGGTTCTTCAACAGCTCAGGATCATCGATGACCTGAAGGCCGCCGTAGACGACTCCGCCGGAAGCTTCCGTCCAGCCAACCTTCAGCAGCATTTCCAGGTTGCGATGTTCGGCAAGTCCCCCGAGCACGCCAGCAAACGATTCGGCCGCTGAGACCATCGCGGAATCATTGCTGAAATCGCGGCCCATGGTTTCAGTGAGCCATTTTCCGGTCGCCTGAAGAGCAACAGGGCCCTCTTCGGGAAGTCGAACACACAGGTGAAATGTCCCGGCCGCGTTGTCGCTAAGGATCGCTGCAAATCGACTAACGCCGGCGGCGTCCTGAAGTTGCTTCGTCAACTTGCTGTTGTTGCGAGTCCGCACTCGCAATTCGCCTCGTAGAGAACCCTCGTCCGAGGTTGCAAACTTCGCCCATCCATCGGAGCTGTCGACATCGAACAGCACAGATTGAATCAGCGACAAGCCAAGCTCACCGCCCGATCGTCGCATCTCGTACGATGAATCGGATTCCTCGTCGCCCTGCTGCATCTGACTTCCGGCTGCTGCCGACAACATGCTCCAGCCCAGTTGACGAATGCCGGGCGGAACTCGATCGAGATACGCGTGGAATCCAAGGTCTGTTGAACCATTCACGCTGCTCGAAATGGCGTCGGCCATTGGCAAAGACATTTTGAACAGATCTTCGAAATTGGCTTCGTAGAGCATCGAATCGTGGTAGCGAAATAAACTCGTGATGACCTGTTTGTGTTCAACAAACTTCTTGCCGTCCTTTTCAACAACCTTCTGAGTAAATTGGTATCCTCTGTTGATGCTTGGGTTGTTGTTTTCATATTGCTTCTCGTCTACCCCCTCGGGAAGCGGGAAGGAGCTCACATTCCGATACTCGACCTTGAAACAGCCATTCCCAAGTTCTGCCAGATGCCCGTTGTCGCCCCATTGATTCTTGCGTCCTTTAACCAGACGAATGGCATCCTCTTCGTCAACAACCTGTTGAAACGAAACGGATTCAAAGGACGGTATCAGTCCAGTCACCATGTACATGGCAACGCCGTACAAAGGCTCCTTGACCTTTGGACCCATCTCCTCGATTTGCTTCTGCTGTCGCTCCGACGACATCTCCTCCTGAAACGACTTGCCGATGTTGAGCCGTTCGGTCAGGCTCTTTACATATTCAATCACCCGAACCGGTGAAATGTTGCGAGCGTAACCCACGACGATCGGTTCTTCCGCAATCGTGCCGCTCAACGCCGAGGAGGCTTCCTGAGCTGACACAGCGGATGCCGCTGT
>JANMEV010000694.1:0-2534 GCA_031377305.1 Planctomycetota bacterium
GCAGCGGCAGTACAATCCCAAACACGATGATCAATGCAAGCCGCCAAATCGACCAGTTCTGATTAGTCCAAATTGGCGGCGGGAATTCGTACATGAATGACTCTCACACGTAGCCTGTGCCTGGTTCCGGTGGATTGTCAAAATAGGTCCTCTGTGACGAGGTATCGTGGGGAGATCGATTTGAGTGGAGTTTTGAACCGGTGATTTCCCCGAACATACGTTCGAAGAGTCCGGGGTGCGAAAAATCGGAATCATTGTGTAGCCGTAGGGTACTCCCCGGGTGGATCATATCGCCCGGCTTTCACAACGCCAGCCGTGGTTCAATTGCAGCCGCGATGAATTCGGTTTCAGAGATGAGCGTTTCGAATACGTGCCATGATGCTTCATTTGGCGGACAGCGGAACTGTCTTTAGAGGCAACAATGCCACGTGCCTGGTGGGGAAACCTTCGGTGTCTGCAAGGCAACTTTGCCCGATCAAAACCCTGCAAAACTGCTACCGGCAACGTTGAGGAGCGTCCAGTTACATCGACCCTGCTTTCTTCAGTTCCGTAGCCAGTCGCCGATTTTCCATTGACCAGAATTCCTTCAATCGATTAGATCCGAGCCCAGAATAACGTTCAGAAGTGGAAGTGCCTGGAACAGAATTGGAGACCGTCTACAATCGTGCGGCGAACGAATCTGTTCTGGGGGCGTCGACGACGATGTTACCGGTTCGAATTCGTCCGGCGATTGAGCCGTTGTGTACGGAAATCCAATTCTCTCAAGGGAGGTGTTACTTATGAGGTCATTGCGTCGAGTGTTGTTGGCTTTGAGTGTTTTCTCGCTGTCCTGCGGTCAGGTCACTGCCGGCGAGAACTCGGTGGTGCTTGGTGAGGATGAGTCCTTAACGCTTGGAATCTCAGGCGAAGGCCCGCTGACGAACGAACACATTCAGGCGTGGTTGGACAATGATGCGAATCACGCCGTACTGAAAGTGTCCTTGCCGCTGGGCATGAGTTTGGGTGAGAGCCAGATGAAGGGGCTCGAAAAGAACCCGCTGACCCGAGCCACGATTGAACTTGGGCGGCAGTTGTATTTCGACACTCGTTTGTCCGCCGACAACACAGTGAGCTGCGCGAGCTGCCATCATCCTCAGGAAGGGTTTGCTCGCCACACACAATTCGGCGTTGGCATCGCAAAGCAGAAAGGCGGCCGCAACTCACCAGCAAGCTACAACCGCATCCTGAGCGACGCGCAGTTTTGGGATGGGCGTGCGGGATCGTTGGAAGCACAGGCGGTCGGGCCGATTCAGAATCCCATCGAGATGGGGAATACTCACGAAGCGGCGGTGAAGACGGTACAGGCAATCCCCGGATACAAAATGCAATTTGAAAAGATCTTCCCGGGCAAAGCAGTGACGATCGACATGATTGGTCTCGCCATCGCGTCCTTTGAGCGAGTCCTGGTTACCGGCCCAACGCCTTATGATTATCACGAAGCTTACAGCAAATTCGCCAAGCTTGAGGCCGAAGATCTGGAAGACCTGAAAACCGATTCGCCTGAAACATACGAAAAGTATGAACAACTGAAGGTGCAGGTTGAAGTCAATCCCATGTCAGACAGTGCCGTGCGAGGATTCGAGCTGTTCTTCAGCAAGCGAGTCGGCTGCAGCAATTGCCATGTCGGTGCCAATCTTGCGGATGAGCAGTACCACAATCTTGGTGTCGGGATGTCGGCCAAGGAACCTGATCTGGGACGCTTCGTTGTCACAAAAGTCGAAAAAGACAAAGGCGCCTTCAAGACTCCAACAATTCGCAACGTTGCGTTGTCTGCTCCGTACATGCATGATGGCAGCCTGGCAACGCTCGAAGAAGTTGTTGAGCACTACAACAAGGGCGGGGACAAGAATCCCTGGCTGAGCGACAAAATCGTGCCGCTTAAGCTGACTCCTCAGGAAGCGCTGGATCTGGTGGAGTTCATGCGAGCCTGCACCGGAACGTTCCCTTACGTTTCCAGTGCTCGACTGCCGCAATAGGCAAACCGGACGGCGATTCTTCATGAGGAAGCTATCGCGGTCCAGAAATCAATGAGTTTGACCTCGAGCCACCGTCGAAGGCGACCCGAGAAGGTTACCTGGTGGCTCGAGGCTGGACGATCTCGTGGAATCTTTCCACAAATCTGCTCGCGGTCGAAAAGTTGGTCTGTCTTCGTCGAGGTGTGTCTTCGGCAGGCGGGCGATGTCAATCCCCTGATTGTTGCCCTCGAGAAGAATCAGGCGACTAACGTCCCTTGCTTGCCTCAATTCTGACCGCGAGAAGCATAAATCGTTCTGCGAACGCTATCGCAATCCGGCTAAGAGAATAGTGCTCCTCGGCGAATGGCTTGTATTAGCCGGACGGTCCCTGCAAAGGGACTGGATGGCCGACAATGCTTTATGTGCCGATTGTCGTTTTGGTCCATATCGCTCCGATTCCGAACTTTTCCGTGCTACTTGAGTCTGTTCGCTTCCATGCACATTGCTGTTTTATTCAACCGAGTCGCCCTGGCTGACTCT
>JANMEV010000695.1:0-22955 GCA_031377305.1 Planctomycetota bacterium
GGCCAAGTTGGCCGAAGAGACGGATTTGGTGGCAACGATTTCCGAAGCGACTCGCAAGTCAGGAAAGGACTCGGCGACTTGGGATGGTCTGGACGACAATGAATCGCTCGTCAAACCGGGCAGCTATACGCTGTACATTGAAGCCGCTCGCGAACACGGGACTCACCAGTTGATCAAGGAAGAGATCACGGTGGCCGACAAGAACTTTAAAAAACAGCTCAAAGGTAATGTTGAAATCAAATCGGCGATGTTGAGCTATCGGAAGGTGAGAGCAAAAGAGGCGGCAGAAAAATTACGGGCCGAGAATTAGAGGGCAAGGCCTCGATGGTTTCTTGATAGCGCCTCCGGATTGGCAGGAATTCGGGGCGATCGGTTTTCTGTTTTCGACTGGCAGTGGCAGGTGAATGTTCAATGCTGCAAAGCATAACGTCTGTCCCTGGTTTTTCTGTCACCTGGTTTTCCGTCTACTTCAAGCCGATTGTTGAATCGTCTTCTTTCAGGTGTTGAACCCTGTCGTTGCCTGCCGTTCCCCGTGCTTCCGGACATCGTCCATTTTCGTTGACGTTGATGGCCGCGATCCGTTGGCTGCACTTCTACATTTACATTTCCATGTTTGGTGTTTGCAACACTGGTGTTTTTTGCCGTGACCGGAATTACGCTGAACCATGCCGCCTGGTTTGGAATGGAAACGGAAAACCCACAGGATTTCACTGGTACGATGGACTCGAAGTGGCTGGAAGCGGGATCTGAAACATCGCCACAGGATTCCACCGATAGTGAACCTTCGCCACGCATCGCGGATCGATTCTCTGTTGCTGAACACCTTCGACAGAAGCACAGGCTCAGCGGCGCGGTTGCTGAATTCCTAATCGACGAGACCGAATGCTTTGTGGCGTTTAAAGGCCCCGGATTTTCCGCCGTTGCGTTTATTCAGCGTGAATCGGGCGAATGCACGGTCACGGTGTTGCGGCACGGCGTGGTTGCGGTGATCGATGACCTCCACAAGGGGCGAGATTCAGGGGCTGCGTGGTCGGCGTTGATTGATATTTCTGCCGTGCTGATGACAGTGAGTTCGCTCACAGGAATTTTTCTGCTGCTCTATCTTCGACGAATCCGCTTCTCAGGGCTCGTGACTGCAGTCGTCGGCACAGTCCTGATGGTGGCAGTCTTCGTTTGGCTCGTGCCCTGACAAGAAGCTCACGCGCGTTGGGTCGTCGTCAACCTTCGGCTTTGACTTGCATAGTTCTGCGGAGAAGCGGTTGGTTGGAAACGCCAACTTCGTCCGCATGTGCCTTTGATTCCATCCGCGGAAACAGGTTTCATCCGAGAGACGATTTGTTAAACTCAGGCTTGTCTGATCTCAAGCATGGAGTTTCTCAAGTCATGGCTCGATTTGCTGTCATTCTGCCCGCTGCGGGAAAAAGCACCCGAATGACGGGTTTCCAGAGGAAGAAGCCCTTCGTCGAGCTCAAAGGCCGACCTGTCTGGGTGCGGACCGCCGAACATTTCATCGGTAGAAACGATGTCTGCCAGACAATTCTGGTGGTTGCTCCGGACGACATGGACTGGTTTCGTGAGACGTTCAAGCCGAACCTGGCGTTTATGGATGTCAAAGTGGTCGCCGGTGGAGCATCAAGAGCGGAAAGCGTTCGCAACGGACTGTCGGCCATTACCGAACCGGCCGAATTCGTTGCCGTCCACGATGCCGCCCGGCCATTGCTAACTCCAAAGTGGATTGATCAAATCTTCGCCGCGGCAGTCAACTCTCAGGCGGCCATCCCCGGACTAAAGATTAGCAGCACCGTTAAGAAGGTCCGAGACGACGGGACAATTTCTGAAACAGTAGATCGATCAAATCTCGTTCAAGCGCAGACACCTCAGGTCTTTGAGCGTCAGTTGCTGCAAAGGGCGTTTGCGTCATGTCGAAATTTGGCGGCGGCGACTGACGAAGCTTCGATTGTGGAGCAACTTGGCCATCGGGTGCATGTCGTCGATGGATGGACTATGAACATCAAGATCACGACGAACGACGACTTTCGCCTTGCGGAACTATATCTCAACGCGTTGCCAAAATCAGGTGGCATTGCAGCTCTCCATCCGTTTGCCGATGAGATGTTTCAGTAGCCGATTGCACAGAAGAACCTTGGCATCGCTCAGTTTTCGCAGCATCCGCATGAATGACTCGCGACATTGGCTTAGTTTTCCCGCTTTGGTGAACAAGTTTCCCGAGTGTGCAACGGTTGTGTACGGTCCAGATTGATTGTGCGATAAACGCATGGTTGCCGAGATTGGTTTGGAACGGTCGTAGCGACAACACCGGCGAGTCACCCTGGGAGTCATTAGAATCGCTGAAAGTGGTACGGTCATTTAACGTTGGCCCATATTCGGTTGCCAATTCGCATCATGTGGGTTTTTACGTACTTTTCATGTGATAGCGTTTTTCGTCTCACCCACTTGAGCAACCAGAAACGCACCATGAGAAAGAAATCCGATGATTTTGCAAAGCGATCGCGTTCAAAAGTACGTTGCACCGGTCAGGACCACGCGGTGGCTGCTTCGAGGTGCGACTGTTCCGAACGGCGATCCGGCATCGATTACTATTTCTTCATGTCCCTTTCGAATCGGACGCACGAATCAGAATGATCTAAGCATCGTGTCTCCTGTCGTGAGCAGTCGGCATGCCGAGATCCTGGAGTCCGCGGGGATACTTTTCATCCGCGACACGGCCAGTACTAATGGGACCTTTGTCAACGGCAAGCGGATTACGAATGACACGCTGTTGACAGAAGGGGATCTCATCGAAATTGGTGACACATTTTTTCGAGTGCTTACAGACACCACTCAACAGGCTGATCACAAGACAAACCCGGTTCTTGGGAAGACTCACTTCTTCCAGGACAGCCACGATATGCGAGGTCCTCGCAGCATGCAAACGCTGCTGCAGGATGGGAACCTGCTGCCCTGCTTTCAGGCAATTCATTGCCTCAACTCCGGACTAATTCGCGGCTACGAGTACCTTGCTCGCTGCAACTATCCGGGCATTGAAACAGCCGGACAACTCTTCGAGCAGGCTCGACGTGCTGGACGCGAGATTGAATTGAGTCTGCTGTGTCGGCATCGAGCGATGGAATTCAGTTCCAACTTTGACGAAAATACGCCCGTGTTCCTCAATACGCATCCAGCTGAGCCATTGCTCGAGACTGTCGTTCCGCAGATGAGGGAGCTTCGCCGACTACATCCGAATCGCAAAATTGTTCTCGAGATTCACGAAGCCTCAATCACTGAGCCAGCATTGGTCAAACAACTCCGTCGAGACCTGGCTGAGTCTGACGTGCGGCTGGCGTTTGACGACTTTGGTCGTGGCCAGGCACGAATTCGTGAACTCATTTGTGTTCCTTCAGATTACATCAAGTTTGACTCTTCGCTGATTTACGATCTTGAAAGTGTCTCGCCGGAACAGTTTCGATTCTTCCGCTCTATCATTCAGGGAATCAAGAACGAGGGTGCAATCACGGTTGCCGAAGGCGTCGAAACTGAAACGATGGCTCAGATTTGCCGAGACATTGGTTTCGATCTCGTGCAGGGATTCTTGTTTAGTCGTCCGACACTGCTGACGCTGGATTAGCAGGGAATGCCACCGGGAAACCCGTAGCTGACCTGACAATCAAACGGAAATGAATGACTGCGGCAGCGTCGGATCTAGAACCCGTACACATCGTTCAAGAGCCGCTGCCTGGTCATCTTCTTTCTGATCACAACGGTTTTGGTGCAATTTGGCTCATTGAGCGCGGCATCATACCACGACGTGATATCCCCCGCGATTTCATGCATCAGCACCTGAGGACTGTTGTGTCCTGGTGATGGGTCGCACGAATTGTCTTTGCGAAAGAGATTGCGGCACCAGTTCTTCCTCTTTGACTGATCGGTTGCGAGTTGATAATCGACGCCAGACCAGGTAGCTGTCGTCGTGAAGATCGCATCCTGCGTCTCTCCGTTAAGGACTTTGATCTCGAGGGTCGCGAGCATGGGAAAGTACGCTCGGTACTCGATTACTCTGACGACCAGAATCTGATCGACGATCGGCGGAGCGGGCGTCAGAAACGCGGGGTTTGGAGGAAGGTCCGGTGGCAGAGCATTCTGCGAGTCGTGAAAGCTCACGGACCTGACATCTGACGGCGTCGACATTTCGATCGGAAGCGTTGGCGTCTTCGTCGTCAGGGTCGTAAGGGGCTGAACTTCAAACGAACCCGGAGACAATTGCAGTTCACGAACCAGTACAGTTCCAAGTTGACTGGCGAAACTGACATGCACAGGATCAGCCCCGCTTTGCATGGTCAGTCCAACTTTTACGCTTGCTGATTTATGAGCCGTGCTGACAACTGTCCCGTCTGACGCTTCGAACAATGGGTTTTCCGTGAATCGCGATTCAACAGCAACGAGCCGTTGATTTTTGGCATCTTGCAGCCGACAGCCCGATAGCAACATCGTCAACAACACGAACGTTGTAACAGCGGGCGAACGGTTCTCGAGGATTGAATCACCGCGGCTCATCACAATTGGCTATCCACGGATGGCAAAGGGATTGACGGTAACAGTGGAGTCGCTTTTTTCTCGGGAGCCGCCGTTGGAGGAACCCGACGCGGGGTTGCTGTCGCCGTAGAAAGAACGTCATCAACGATCTGGGTCATCTCTTCGATGTTTCGGTCCGTCGCTTCAAGCTCTTCGCGAAGTCGCTGGTTCTCTGCGTACATGCGACTCTGACTTGCGGCCATCGCTTCCAATGCCATCGTCGTGCTATCGTTTCGCTTCCGGACACCGCTAAGCTCATCTGACATCTCAGAAATCTGTTTCTGGCACTGGTTGAGTTCCAAAGCAAACATTGGTAGTGCTGCGGCAGCGCCTGGCATCGGCGGTTGAGGGCACCATTGCGGTTGTGACGGCGGGACGTTCATCTGCATCGACTGTTGCGGCAATGCTGGCATGGCCGTGGCCGGCTGTCCCGGAGGCATCGTTTGCCCATACGCTGGTCCATAGGCCGCATGAGGCTGCTGCGGAAGGACGGGCAACTGGCTCATGGGAGCCTCACCGGCGCTCGCAGACTGCCCAGCGCTTTCTGGTGGCACCATCACCGGACCTGAAGGTGGCTGTTGATACTGTTGCTGTTGCTGCTGAAACTGAGGTTGTTGCTGCTGCTGTTGATACTGTTGCTGAGGCTGTTGCTGAGGCTGTTGTTGTTGTTGTGGAAATGCTGCCGCCTGTTGAACAACGGGCCCATTTGGAACCGCACAGTTCGTCTGCATCGGAGCAGCCAACCCACCGCTCTGGACGCAGCCGTTTACCATGGGTGTTGGTGGCTGATATGACGGAAACATGATCGCAGGATCGACTGCACATCCGGAGACGCACATCAACAGGCTGAGCGTTCCAATGATCATGGCTGCCAGTTTTCCTCGACGATGAATCCCGGTCGAACCTGACCCGTTATGAACTTGTTGTTGCCAGCATCTCATCGCCAAAACTCCGAAACAACCTCAACCACTGCCCTGAGATAAGCCAGGTCAAACTACCCGCCACGTGACCCCGCACCGACTATTCCAGGGTCGCGTCAACGGTCAGTCCGCCGTAGTCGCATTCAACGACTGTTACTTCACCGCATCCGCACTGCACAACGATTGCAATCACGTCGCCGGTGTCGGGATCTGTTCGCACAGACACGTTTGCCTCCTCTGTTCGACATCCCAGTTTCTGTCCCAGCCTAACTGGAGCATCGCTGAACCGAACCTGCTGGCTGGATAAAACTCGACCACGAGAATTGGCGACGGCGTTCATATGTGGGCTCAGGATCTTTAGGGACAAGTATTCGTGCTAACTTTCGAATTCGAGGTGAACTGACAAGAGCAACATCGCTATTCCTGGCCTCGTCGTTTCACAATGGACTTCAACTGAAGCTCGGCGGATGCCAGCAATCGCGAGACACGAGACTCCGACAGCCCCAGCACTTCGCCGATTTCCTTCATTCGCATGTCATCCATGTAGTACATCGTGACGGCAAGTCGCATTTTATCAGGAAGCTGCTCGATCGCGTCGGCGAGAACACGTTTCTCTTCGAGCCGATGTGAGCCGGAATCAACGTCTGCCTGACGACCATCCGGAACGGGCAGCTCACCAAGCTCCTCATCCCAGTTTTCAGGACGCGTGAGTTTCATGGCGGCCAGACAATCTTCCACTTCACGCACTGAAAGGCCCGTCGCTGTCGACAGTTTTTCCGGTGTGAGCGGCGGCCGCATATGAACTGAGGCGTCTCGAATCAGCGACCAGTTTTGCAGAATGGTCTGAGGCACCGGACAGTTTCGCCGCAGCTCATCAAGAATGGCCCCTCGAATTCGCTGAAAGGCGAAGGTCGTAAAGGCGGTCCCTCGCATCGGATCAAACTGACCAGCCGCTTCGACCAGTCCAAGAATACCAGCGGACTCAAGATTTTCATTGTCGACGTAGTCCGGCAATGCCCCCAGCATCTTGCCGAGAATATGGCGCACGTACGATAGATGCTCAAGGATCAGTCGATCCCGGAGGTCCATCGTACAGACTTTATTGTATGCTCTGACAGCAGAATGCATGCGAGTACTCATTTGGATGATTTCGCAGTCTTAGTTGTGTTGCACAACCCTGAATCCATTTCACAATGACTGAACCAGATTAGCCTGGTCCGTTGTCCGCTCCGTGATCGGCCATCGTCTGCAACACTCGAACGAAGCCTCGAACACAAATTGCCGAGATCACCGCTGCTGTAAACGCTCGCAGTACAATTTCCGCTGGCCCCACGCTGCGAGCGATGCCAATCAGCATCACGGCGCAGCTCACCAGCAACCCGCAGGCTCGGCCCCACGGGCGTCGATCAAGAATGATTTCGTTGATGTGCATTTGATTCTGTGGTTATTCGTTTGGTTGTGATGACAGCCTCGGCTGCCCCTCGGCGACTCATGAATCCGGTTGTTCTCAATTCAATCATCTGCTGATTGTTTCGACGTTCGACTTTGCAACTAAGCAGCTCCCCGAAGCTGCATGTCATTTGTTGCCTCGGCTCCGATAATGTCTTCAAACTGAAGCATTACTGCCGAATCAATGATCAGGTCGTTTGGCACTTCCTGATACGCAATGACACCCACGTCAGGAGTTGTTCTGGCAAGCAGTCGCTTTAGAGGTCGACGAATCTTCTGATCCACCAGCAACGCCAGTGGCTGTTGTCGTCGCTCAGAATCCTTCCACGCTTTGGTCACGGATTCGATCAATCGCGTCAGCGGACCTGCTCCCAATGCAAGTTGATCCTGATGCAGTGACTGACGCATTCGAGTGTCCAGCTTCGGCTCCATCGCGATCACTCGCAGCCGTCCATCGGTCCCGCGGAACCTTTCGCAGACAAGCCGCCCAAGATCAACGCGCACATGATCCGTTAGTTCCTCGCTCGTCTTGGTCTGTGGTGCGTGGTTAACGATTGATTCCAGAATGAGCGTGATGTCGGCCAGCGGAATTCGATCTTCAGCCAGCTGGATCAGCACCTGATGAAGTGTACCCATACGAATAATCTCCGGCTTGATTTCGTCAACGATTGTCGGGGCAAATTCGCGAGCACGGTCGAGCATCTGCTTGAGCGCTTCGCGAGTAAGGAGTTCGTGAGCGAAGCGTTTCAGGACTTCGCCAAGATGTGTGATCATCACGCTGAGTGGATCGACGACTGTGCAGCCCTGCAGTTCCGCCAGTCGGCGACTTTCCGTTGGAATCCAGCGAGCGTTCAAACCAAACGCAGGCTCTGTTGTGGCTTCACCGGCAACACTGATCTGGCGACCTTCCGGCAGGATCGCCAGGGATTGCTCCGTTCGCAGTTCACCACCTGCCACACGGCGGCCTGCGACAAGGATGCGATATTCTTCAGGCTGTAACCCTGTCAGGTTGCTGTTCACTCGGATTGGGGGAATCCACAATCCCTGTGAACGCGAAAACTCACGTCGCAGTGCTGTGATGCGATCGGACAGACCCTTCACTCGCTTGCTCTGAATGAACGGAACAAGGCGAGCCCCAACTTCCACAACAGCGCGATCCGTCAGCAGGAATTCATCAAGGTGCTTTTCGTCGTCGGGCTGTGTGGGTTTATCAGGATCGGTGCCTTCGGGAGTCTCTGCGACCTGGGGCACCGGCTTCTTGCGAGTCGCCAGCATCACCATTCCCAGGGAAATCCCCAGAAACGGTATCTTTGGCAACCCCGGCATCAATGCGATCAACGCCAGGATGCCCGCACCAACCCAGATGGATCGTTTAGAATGAAAAAGCTGTCCGCCGATTTCATCGCCAAGGCTATCATCGGATGTTGTCTTGGTGACCAGGATACCGGCCGTTGTCGCAATGACGAGAGCTGGGATCTGAGTCACCAAACCGTCGCCAACGCTCAGAATTGAATAGGTTCGGACCGACTGAGAGAACGACATCCCGTTGACGACGCCCATGATGACACCACCAACGAGATTCACGCCGGTAATGATCAGGCCGGCGATCGCATCTCCGCGAACGAATTTGCTGGCACCGTCCATCGCTCCATAGAATTCTGTCTCGCGAGACAGCTCATCGCGTCGCCGGCGAGCTTCTTTGTCAGTGATGCTGCCAGCGTTCAATTCAGCGTCGATTGCCATCTGCTTGCCCGGCATCGCATCCAGCGTAAATCGAGCCGACACTTCCGCAATTCGTCCGGCACCTTTGGTGATGACCATGAACTGAATCGTGACAAGAATCAGGAAGATCGTCAGACCAACCACCAATTGTCCACCGACGACATAGTTGCCGAACGCCGTAACAATATGCCCGGCATCGCCTTCCAGAAGGATAAGGCGAGTTGTCGCGACGTTGAGTGACAGCCGGTACAGCGTCAACAGCAAAAGCAACGATGGAAACACTGTCAGCTCAAGAGCCCGTTTTGCGCTGAGTGTGACGAGGAGCAACAACACAGTCGCCGCCAGGTTCGCGGCCAGCAAGACGTCCAGTAGCCATTGAGGCAGCGGAACAAGCATCACCACCAGACCAGTGATCATGCCGAATGAAAGCAGAGTTTCGCTCTGCTGCATCCAGTTGCCATTCAGTGGTTTTGCGGTAATTGCTGGTGTTGACATGGGAACTTGAAAAGTTGGATTCAGAATGTGACTGGGATGAAGTCGTTTAGCAGCAAAGAAAAGGCCACTGCAATTTAGCGGTCAGCCAACTCGTGGCCGGCCTGTTGGGGAATTCACAGGACGTCAGTGAAAACTCATACTGAGTACCCTTGCAATAAGCTGCCATCCGTCCACAAGAACGAAGAGGAGAATTTTGAACGGTGTCGAAATCACCATCGGAGGCATCATCATCATGCCGAGCGACATCAGGATGATGGAGACTACGAGGTCAATCAGAATAAACGGGATGTACAGGCAGAAGCCCATGATGAATGCCGTCTTCAGCTCACTGATGACGTAGGCCGGAACAAGTACGTTCATCGGCGTGTCCTGTGGCGTTGCGATCGTGGTAATGTCGGCCATTCGGGCAAACAGCGCGATGTCGGCTTTGCGAGTCTGTCGTATCATGAAATCGTGCAGGGCCTCTGAGCCAAGCTTCCACGCGGTTTCACCGTCGATCGTGTCCTCAAGGTAGGGCCGGACGGCATCGCGTTCGATCGTGGTCATCGTTGGCCCCATCACGAACAGGGTGAGGAACAGCGAAAGACCGAGAATGACCTGAGTTGGCGGAATTTCCTGAGTCGACAGTGCTCGTCGTACAAACGACAGCACGATGACAATGCGCGTGAACGCCGTCATCGTGACCAGAGCCCCGGAGACCAGCGCCATCCCGCCCAGAAACAAGGCAACCTTGATCTGTGGCGAGAGTCCCTGGAATCCATCGGACTCAATAATTTGTTGTACGGTCTGTGCGGAATCCATTCCGGCAACCTGAGGATGTAAAAGCGTCGCGAGTGAGCCGTTATTAAACTTCTGTCATGGTGATTGAGTCATAGGTCAGTTCCTTGTCCGCAATCGCGAACTCGTCCTGGAACGAAGTTGGTGTGAGTACTAAAGAGCGAATTCCTCCGGCGTCCGATGCCACCAGAGCCCTGAATCCAGCCAATTCAATCAGTGAGACTGTTCGTCCTGGGCCAAGCGAAAGGGTTTCCAAAACTCGTGATCGAGCGTTGGTTGTTGGCAACAGTCCTCGCTGCCGCTGCCATCGTCGCACGCCCAGAACGGTCAGGCTCAGAAGACACAATGCGACAACGATCCACGCGACAGCTCGAGTGAGTATGTGCAATGGATTCGCAGAGA
Source organism: Planctomycetota bacterium (assembly GCA_031377305.1). Classification (GTDB taxonomy): domain Bacteria; phylum Planctomycetota; class Planctomycetia; order Planctomycetales; family Planctomycetaceae; genus SXXK01. The sequence continues at coordinate 10,335 of JANMEV010000695.1, forward strand.
CAGCCTCCGTAGCGACCTTGTCTGCCAACGGTTTCCCTGGCTCAGCAGTTGCCGTCGTTTTTTGTTCCTTTGACAGGTCAAGAAACAGCTCTGCCGGCTTGTTTTTTTCGGAATCCATCGCAGTATTTAACGATGGCTCATTGCGAGTCTGATTTGGCGTCGAGCGAAGCGGTGACGCCTGGAATTGAGCAGTTTGCGAAGCCGCCGGCGAATCGGCAACTTGCTGAAAGGCAGCCTGCTGGATTCTTGTGTCGATATCGAAAGAAGTAGATCTTCGAGAATTGCTGGCCGATCGAACGGGACTTGATTCGGCAGGTATCACGCTGTCGGCTTCGTCATCCGTTGATGGAACGGAGTTCGCCTTGGAAGCGCGGATCAGCTTCATTTTCTCTTCGAACTGCTGTCGCAGCACTTCTGGATCCACGGTCGAAACTCTTGACCGGGACGATTCCTGACCGTCGGCCTGCATCGCAGCGACAGCGATCATCACAACGACGAAAAATGCCGACGTCACTCGGACCAGGGTCCGGTGCAACATTGACAGTTTGACGTGGTTCGTTGTTTGAGTTGGCATTTCCAAAGCCCGCAAGAGGTCTCGTCCTGAGACCTTGTGTTCCAAACTACTCAGCTATCGAATTCGATTGGACGACGACCGTGACGAGTCACGTCCTTCGTCCGCGTTGACAATTTCAGTGATTCGAACGGCAAATCGGTCATCAATCACGACAACCTCTCCGCTCGCGATTCTTACGCCCTGAGCCATCACATCGACGGGTTCAGAGACAGCTCGATTCAGTTCCACAACAGCACCTTCGCCGAGCTTTAGCAGCTCACCGATCGGCATAGTGACTCGTCCGATCTCGACTGAGATCTCGATACTCACTTCTGCAAATCGTTCCAGCGGCATCGCCGTGCTGGCTCGAGTACGCGACACCTGCGGAAACTCAACCGGATGCGCCTCGGGCACGGAGGATTCTCCGGCCGATGTGATCTGGTCGAGCGCCGATTCGGTCGCTTCGAGGGTTTCGGCAGACGATTCGTTCACGCCTGTCTCCTCAATCTTTCCTGGACACCAAAATTCGGAACCCCTGTCGCTGCCCCAAACGACAGGGGAAACCAAGCCACTGCAGTCGACCGGAGATCTTTGCTTCCAAAGGGCTGCCGGCTGACTGATCGAGTAACACAATGTCTCCGACAGCCAGACGATTCATTTCGCCCAGTGTCAGAGTTGCTTTGCCAAGGCCGACTGACATTGTCACGGGAAGGCCTTCAGCCAATGTTCTCATCTGAGGCGATACGGTCTGCGAGTTCGCAGCAGGAATCGCCGACTCGTTGATGCCGATCGAAGCCAGTCCGGCCTGTGGCATCAACATCACGAATGTTTCATCACCCACCGGCGTCTGAACAACAACGACGATGCGAACCAGGTTTTCACGTGGCTGAAAGATGCGACTTCGCAAAGGTCGAACAATCACCTGATCCATTTCGACGGGAAGAGGCTCAACTTCCGGCCAGCCCTGACTCAACGCTCGGGCGATTTCTCCGAATAGCAACTCCACCAGAGAAAGTTCCGCGGCGGTCAGTGCACGCGGCTCCGGCCATGTTTCTCCCAGCGTCCCCAGCATCTCGCTGACCAGCGTCAAAACGATTCGGTTTGAAAACGCGACCATTCCATCAAACTTCTCAGGGCCAATCTTCAACAGGGCCGCGTAGCCTGGATCGGGCAGTGCCTGCTGAGCTTTCTGAGCGACAGAAGAATCAATCCTCGCTGATTGCAGCGTGATTCGATTCCCAGCTAATCCCTGCCAGTATTCCTGCAGCATCGAAGTCGCCGTCGAATTCCAAGACGACAGCGCGCGATTTGCCGTACCCGCCAGTCGGCGAGGTGCAGAAAAATCAAGGCTGGTGACGGAATCGCCGGTTGTCATTGGACGTTGAATTCCTCAAAGAGCACGTCATAGATCTGGTCGTAACCATCGGGGCATAAAACGCTGTTGAAGTGATCGCGAATCTCACGACGCAGTCGGTTTTGTCCGGCTGCTCCACGAATGGCATCAAGATTCAAATCAGACATCTTGCTCAGCAGCCAGTTGCGGAGCAGAATCTTTTTGGAGTCCACGGTTTTCTTGAAGTCTTCTTCGATTGACTTTGGGATTTGCAAAGTGATGGCAACTCGCAGGTAACGCGACATTCGCCCCTCGTCGAGCGTGACGACAATTCCCTGATCCTTGTCGGGTTCGCCAAACGGCAGAAAGACAGTCTCCTCTTCCTTTGGCAGCGTGAAGGTTTTTGCCTTTTTTTCGGACTTCTTTTTTGTGTGTCCCTTTGAGTCCGCAGGTGCTTCACCGTGGCCAGTTTCCTCCGTCGCATGCTCTTCGTCTTCGCTCTCAGCTGCAGGCGCATGACTTTGGCCGGCCATCAAGAATGGCACAGCGCTTCCAAGCCCCGCACTGATCATACCAACGGCAATCCATGGAATGATGCTGTTTCCACCTGCAGGCTTGGGATGGCCTTCTGCGGGAGCGGCTTCTGGTTTCGCATGGTCTGACATGACACGAACTCACAAATGGACGAATGAGGGTTCTCGCTACCTTCACGATTCAAACATTTTCACACTGCGTCAAACAAAGCAGCGCATGAACGACGTGACGGCTGACATCTGCCCGTGTCTCATCAATCGACATGAGTTGTGGAAACGGATAATGGATTTGCCGATCAGGTAAACTCTAACGGCATCGAGCCAACGTTAACCGAAGGTTCCCATAAGCTCCATCAGTAGTGATACCCCTTACCAGAGTGGAAGACATCACCAATGAGTGAAAACACTCAGCGATGAAGTGACAAACGGATCCTGCATCAAGGTATTGGTAGTTGTTAACCTTCGCGGGTTGCCTGAGGCAAGCGTTGCCTAAGACCAGCGTTGGCTGAGACAGGCGGTGACCGTTGGCCCTCTGCTTTTTCGCGCGGCCCGAACAGCGGATTGCGGTCTGCCGCTCGCCGAAGGCACGACTCAATCTCGACCACGTGAGGAATTGTCGGACAGGTGCTGGCATCACTGTGCTTCAGGGAGGTGCCAAAGGGAGGTGCAAGCGAGTTGTTGTCCCGAGGCACCAGCATTTCGACGGAACTCGATTCATGAGAGTTGCCCACAAGCTCCGGCGTTGTCTCAGTTTTGACGATCGGCCGGAGGAAATTGTCGCGGGAAAAAACGGCGTTTAGCCGCAAACCCGGGCTTCGTTTGCGACATTGCGTTCCTGCTTTCTTGAACCACAGGGAAATGCTGGTAACCTGCTCCAAATTTTGCGCGTTTTGACGCCAACGGCCGTCCGCCATCCGCTTCGCTGCCCTTCGGAACATTCCGAACCCGTCTGCGAAAACGGTACGCGCGGGCATCGCTCTGGCGAGTTTACTCGCGAAGTCCCGCAAAAACGGGGCTTTGCTACTGGAAGGATCACTGCAAAGTGCCACGTCGTAACGACATCAAAAAGATTCTGATCATTGGTTCCGGCCCGATTGTCATTGGTCAGGCCTGCGAGTTCGATTACTCGGGAACTCAAGCCTGCAAAGCCCTGCGGGAAGACGGCTACGAAGTCGTTCTTGTGAATTCCAACCCCGCGACGATCATGACGGATCCCGGTACCGCCGACCGAACTTACATCGAACCGATCACGTGGCAGTACGTTGAAGAAATCATCCGCAAGGAACGCCCCGATGCGCTGCTTCCGACTCTGGGCGGTCAGACCGGTCTGAACACAGCGATGGATCTGGTCCGCAACGGCGTGCTGGAAAAGTACGGCGTCGAAATGATCGGCGCCAAGGAAGAAGTCATCAAGCGAGCTGAAGAACGCGATACGTTCAAGCAGATCATGCTTCAGATCGGGCTTGATGTGCCTCGCAGCTTTACTGTTCACAACATGGAGGAAGCTCGCGCGGCGGTGAAGGATATCGGGCTGCCAATCATCATCCGCGCCAGTTTTACGCTGGGCGGAACAGGGGGCGGCATTGCTTACAACATCGAAGAATTCGAAGACATGGTCCGCCGCGGCATCGCGCTGTCTCCGATCGGCGAAGTGCTGCTGGAAGAATCCATTCTCGGCTGGAAAGAGTACGAGATGGAAGTGATGCGAGACAACGCGGACAACGTTGTCATCATCTGCGCCATTGAGAACTTCGATCCGATGGGAGTTCACACCGGCGATTCCATCACCGTCGCTCCGGCTCAGACGCTGACCGACAAAGAATACCAGCGAATGCGAGATGCCACGATCTTGGTGATGCGAGCAATTGGCGTCGAAACGGGCGGATCGAACGTGCAATTTGCGATTCAGCCAGACACAGGCCGCATGACGGTTATCGAAATGAATCCGCGAGTCAGCCGTTCCTCCGCGCTGGCGTCGAAGGCGACTGGATTCCCGATTGCCAAGATCGCAGCCAAGCTCGCCGTTGGATATCGGCTGGATGAGATTCCGAATGACATCACTCGGGAGACTTTGGCCTGCTTCGAACCGACGATAGACTATGTTGTCACGAAGATTCCTCGCTGGACGTTCGAAAAATTTCCGGAAGCTGATCCTACGCTGACCGTACAGATGAAGTCGGTTGGCGAAACGATGGCCATTGGCCGCACGTTTCGCGAATCACTACAAAAGGCTCTGCGAGGCCTTGAGATTGGACATTTCGGACTCGGCGGCGGCAAAAAGGATCTGTGGGGCACTGATAAGCAGCCGACCAAGGACGACATTCAAAGCAAGCTCGCGATCCCGAACGCGGACCGCATGTTCTATCTGCGGTATGCACTGAAATTCGGAATGACGGTTGAGCAGATTCATGAGACGACGGACATTGATCCGTGGTTCCTGCGAAACCTGGAACAGCTCGTGAAGCTGGAAGATGAAATTCGCAGCGTTGGCCGCCTGGAGGACGCCTCGTTTGATCTTATGCAGCGAGCCAAAAAAGACGGGTTCTCAGACGCGCAGCTTGCGTTCTGGTGGGACTGCTCACAGATGGAAGTCCGCCACCGCCGCAAGGGCATGGGCATCGTCGCGACGTTCAAGCAGGTCGATACGTGTGCCGCAGAATTCGAAGCGCATACACCCTACTACTATTCGACCTACGAGCAGGAAGACGAAACTCCGACGAAGGTTCCCGGTAAGAAACGCATCATGATTCTCGGCGGCGGACCCAACCGCATCGGCCAGGGAATTGAATTCGACTACTGCTGCTGCCAGGCAGCATTTGCAATGGAAGAACTGGGCATCGAAAGCATCATGGTCAATTCGAACCCGGAGACGGTTTCGACGGACTACGATACGTCGGACTATCTGTTCTTCGAACCGCTGACGATCGAAGACGTTCTGAACATCTGCGATCGCATGCAGCCGGATGGCGTGATTGTGCAATTCGGTGGACAGACGCCGCTAAATCTGGCTCGAGGTTTGGAAGCCGCCGGTATCAATATCATCGGAACCAGTCCTGACATGATTGATGCGGCGGAAGATCGTGGCCGCTTCCAGGTAATTCTGGAGAAGCTTGGTCTGCATCAGCCGCCAAACGGGATCGCCACTAACATCGAAGGCGCGCGAGCAGCTGCATCGAGGATCGGCTATCCGATTCTTGTTCGACCAAGCTATGTGCTCGGCGGTCGAGCGATGGTGATCTGCTACGACCAGCAGACCCTGGAATCCTACATGGCTGAAGCGGTCGACGTTGCACCCGACAAGCCTGTACTGATCGACAAGTTCCTCGAAGATGCGATCGAAGTCGACGTGGATGCGTTGTCTGATGGCGAGATCACTGTCATTGGCGGCGTGATGGAACACATCGAAGAAGCCGGTGTTCACTCGGGTGATTCGGCTTGTGTGCTGCCGCCATATTCGCTGCCAGCCAGTGTCGTTGACGAGATTCGCGTGGCAACGCGAGCCCTCGCAGGAGCGTTGCAGGTTCGCGGTTTGATGAATATTCAGTTCGCTGTGAAAGTTGACGGCGACAACACCAGTGCGACGGTTTACGTGCTGGAAGTGAATCCACGAGCCAGCCGCACGTCGCCGTTTGTTTCAAAGGCGATTGGTCATTCGCTGGCGAAGATCGCGGCCAAGGTCATGGTTGGAGTGACTCTGACGGAACAGGGCTTCACCGAAGAGATTGTGCCGAAGTATACGTCGGTGAAAGAAAGCGTCTTCCCGTTCAATCGCTTCATGGGTGTAGACATTGTGCTCGGCCCGGAGATGCGTTCGACGGGCGAAGTGATGGGCATTGATGCCGACTTCGCTTTGGCGTTTGCGAAGGCTCAGATCGCCGCAGGATCTCGCTTGCCGAAGACCGGCAAAGTCTTCATCAGCATGGCGGAAGCTCACAAGAAGCGCATGATCGAGCCCGCACGTCGTTTGAAAAAGCTTGGCTTTCAGGTCGTCTGTACCAGCGGCACGGCTCGAGTGTTTCAGGAAGCCGGAATTCAGGTGGAGATCGTCCGCAAAGTTCAGGAAGGCCGTCCGAATCTGCTCGACCTGATGGCAAACGGCGAGATTCATCTGATCTTCAATACGCCAAGCGGCAAAGGCGCCCGAACAGACGAGGGCAAGATCCGAGCAGCCTCAGTGACGTATGGAGTTCCCTGCGTCACGACGATGCCTGGCTGTTCGGCCGTTGTGGATGCGTTGGAAGCTCTTCGCGATCAGCCAAATCCGAGCGTGAAGGCGATTCAGGATTGGGTGAAGGCGGATTAACAAACCGATCAGGAGTTTGAACGGTGCCATTGGGAATCGATCCAACGGTGGATTATGTATTCAAGCGGCTCTTTGGAGATCCGCAGAATTCAGACCTGCTGATTGATCTCCTTACGGCTGTTCTGAATCCACGTGTGCCGATCAGCAAAGTCGAGATTCTCAATCCCTTTCTGGAAAAGGAATTCGACGACGACAAGCTGTCAATCCTTGATATTCGAGCCTGCGATCGCGATCAACACTGGTTCAATGTCGAGATGCAGACGTCGATATTCGGCGGGCTCAAAGAACGGATGGTTTACTACACAAGCTGCCTTTTCACGGCGCAGCTCAGTGAAGGCCAGTCGTATTCGGAGCTGTTGCCGGCAATCAGTATCTGCTTTCTATCGAGGACCCTGTTTGCCGACAGTTCGGCCGCGCATCTTCGGTTTACGCTGACGGACTCGGCCCAGAATTTGGAGTTGACCGATCGGTTTCAGATTCACACCATAGAATTGCCGAAGTACAATCTGTCGGGAAGTGAGCTCGGCAGAGCAGACTCACTTCAGAAATGGGTCTTCTTCCTTCGACGCGCGGCTGACCTGGAAATTGCTGACTTGTCGCGATTGTTGCCCGAACCCGCCTTTAGAAAAGCTACTGGAGTGCTGGATATGATTTCACGAACCCCCGAAGAGCGGCTGCGGCACGACCTGCGATTGAAGGCAATGCGTGACCGCTTCTCGGAACTCGAATACAACCGCACGATCGCTCGTCAGGAGGGTCTGGCGGAGGGTCTAGCCGAGGGTCGCGAAGAAGGCCATGAAATTGGCGTTGAAGAAGGAGTTCGTATCGGGTTGGTTCGATTGCTGAAAGTGTTGCAGAGCCTGGCAAAAGAAACAGCGCTCACCGATGCTGAAGTGGCGACGATGTCAGCGGACGATCTGTCGATTCGAATCGAGCAGCTTCAGACGAGATTGGGCGTGAGCGGCTAGAACTGACGAGTGAACTGTGTTTCGGAAGATATCTTAAACTGAAGTTGCCTTATGACCGACCAATTATCCCTCGCTCTGCCCGGAATGATGTTCTGTGCAAAACAGCATCTTGCCACGATCGAAGGTGTCCGACAGCTGGCTCAGGACACATGGGCCATTAGAGTGCACGCTCCGGAGTTGGCAAAAACAGTCACGCCAGGGCAGTTTTTTATGATCCGCCCAGCAAAGGGCAGTGATCCATTACTGGGCCGACCGTTTGCGCTGTTTGATATCTATCGAGACGCCAATGGTGATCCGGCGGGCGTTGAGTTTGGATTCGTCAAAGTTGGCAAGATGACTTCGCTGATGAGCCAGTGGACCAACGGCGATGAAGTCAGCATTTGGGGACCGCTCGGCAATGGCTTTCCAGTTCCCGAATGCAAGCACTTGATTTGTGTTGCCGGCGGCATCGGTCAGACGCCGTTTCTTGGGGTTGCTCGCGAAGCTCTTGGACTGGCAACGTACGGCAGCCCCGCAAGGCAAGTTGTTCAGCGACCGGAAACCGTTTCGCTTTGCTATGGAGTGCGTTCAAAGAACTACCTTGCAGGACTCGAAGAGTTCACTATGAACGGACTCGACCTGCAAATCGCTACCGACGACGGATCGTTTGGCCATCATGGTTACGTGACGCAACTGCTTCAAAACAAAATGACTCAGAATCGCGATGGAGTCCACATTTACTGTTGCGGCCCTGAGCCAATGATGAAGGCTGTCACCGAGATTTGTAAAGAAGCCAACGTCCCCTGCTGGCTTTCGCTGGAAACGCCCATGGCCTGTGGCTTTGGAGCGTGTTTCAGTTGCGTGACGAAAGTTATCGAACCGGATGGTTCCTGGGATTACCGAAGAACCTGTGTCGAAGGACCGGTTTTCAGAGCCGAACAGTTAGTTCTTTGAGAAACCGATAAGCGGCTTTTTAACGGTCCTACATGCCCCTCAATTTGAGCGATCGAAATCAACAGTCCGAATTGATGGACGATCCGTCGATTGACGACTCATCACATCGCCAGGCTTTGAGCGGTCTGCGACGAATTAATCGGTGGAGCCGAACGGACGCTGCCGTTTGGAACATCATTCAGCAACTGGCCAGGCAGCGAACGCCCGATCGTCCCTTGACGATTCTGGATATTGCATCCGGTGGTGGTGACCTTGCAATTCGACTCGCGAAAACTGCTCGACTCGCAAAGTTGTCTGTGACGATTGATGGCTGCGATATCAGCCCAACTGCCATCAGCTTCGCGACGGAACAAGCGGCTGTCGCGCATGTCAGTGGCGTGCGCTTCTACCTCTGCAACGCACTGGATCAGCCTTTTCCGAAGCCACATTACGATGTGGTAATGTGCAGTCTGTTTATGCACCATCTGACGTCGGACGATTCTGTTCGACTACTACGTCGCATGAAGGACGCGGCAACACAGTTAGTTCTAGTCGACGACCTGCGACGCACAAAACTTGGCTATTGGATGGCGTGGATTGGTTGTCGAGTTCTTACTCGTTGTCGAGTCGTGCATATTGATGGCCCCATGTCCGTGGAAGGCGCATTCACGATCGACGAGGCTCGATCGATTGCGGAGAAGGCGGAACTTGAAAACTCGACAATTCAACGTCACTGGCCGCAGCGATTCGTGCTGACGTGGAAGCCCGCCTCTGGAGATCCTGATGCCACGAGCTGAGTCTGTCGACGAACAGCATTTCGACGTCGTCATTGTCGGAGCGGGAGTCGCGGGAGCGATGGTCGGGGTCCTGTGCTCGAAGGCCGGGCTTAGATGTTTGCTGGTCGATCGCCAGCGGTTTCCTCGCCACAAGGTCTGCGGATGTTGTGTCAATGATCGAGCCGTTCGGATGCTTCGCCGAGCGGGCTTGGAGGCCAGTCTTCGACAGCTTCATCCGGTGACGACATCATCGCTGGCGATTCGATATCGAGGACGACGTCTGGATCTTTCGATGCCCCAGAGTGTGGCCGTCTCACGACGAGTATTCGATCAGTGGTTGATTGACGAAGCCGTCGCGGCCGGCTGTCGATTCATTGACGACGTGACAGCCTCGGTGGAGCCACTTCCCAGTGATGACTCGCGGTCCAAAGTCGGCGCAGGATCAAATCTCGCCAACGAACGTATCGTCGAACTTCGCTCCTCCTCCGCGCCAGCGATCGATGCAAATGACAAGTCTGAGACGCATCCGAACATTGTGAGCACGGCCTCAGCCTCGACCGCAGTATCCCGGGTTTTTGCGAAGGTTGTGATTGTATGCGATGGGCTTGGGCATCCGAGTCTGCATCGGCTTCACGACTTCAAGGCTGTGGCAAAGAATGGATCACGAATTGGACTTGGAGCCGTATTCCCGCGAACGTCCGACGACGATTGGATTCGATCGGGTGAAATCCTGATGGCCGTCGCCGCACATGGCTACGCGGGAATCGTGGAGATCGAAAATCGGCAGCTCAATCTGGCTTCCGCGATTGACCCTGAACATCTTCAAAAATCAAAATCGCCACTAGCGTCGCTTCAAGCCATCTTTCAGTCCGCTGGAATTCCTGAGCCTCGGCAGCTTGCCGGTGCGACAATCAAGGGGACTGTTCCGTTGACACGTACCGCGGAAAAAATCACCGGGCATCGACTTTTTCTGTTGGGTGATTCCACTGGTTACGTCGAACCATTCACGGGCGAAGGCATGGCGTGGGCTCTAACGGCAGCCACCGCCGTCGCGCCGGTGGTCGTGGATGTTGTGCGCGACGGCTGGTCGGATGATCGAACGGCGAGTTGGCAAAAAACGTTTCGTGGTATCGTGGGGCGAGAGCAGAAGATTTGTCGACTTCTGTCTGCGGCGTTGAAGCGACCGTGGTTGCTGCCGCCGATTCTGACAACCTGTCGTTTGTTTCCGTCGTTGACTCGCCGACTTGTCGGTCAGATTAATCGTGTTCCTGAGGCATTGGATATTCTTTGATGAACAGCTTTGAGATTCTTGGACTGGGCACCGCGTTGCCCGAGCATTCGATTTCCCAAAAAGGAATGGCGACGTTCGCCGCGACTTGCGTTGTGCCGGAACTGACAGGCTCCAGCAACCCCAGCGGGTTGATGGAAATCATGTATCGTCGAGCTGGCGTGCAAACTCGTCACAGTGTGTTGCTGGCCGAATCATCAGACGACGAAGCGACGGCTCAGCGATTCTTCAAGTTCGTCAAAGACGGCGATGATCGCGGTCCCGGGACTGCCGAGCGAATGAACCGCTTCGAACTGGAAGCGCCGAAGCTGGCGATCAAGTCGGCGACGGCCGCGCTTGCAGAAGCCGGTGTCGCGGCCAGCGAGATCACTCATCTGGTCACCGTCTCCTGCAGCGGCTTTAGTGCTCCCGGAGTCGACCTGGCGCTGATTGAAAGTCTCGGTCTGGCTCGTTCGGTCGCGCGAACTCATGTGGGCTTTATGGGCTGTCACGGAGCGTTGAACGGGTTGCGAGTCTGCCATGCTTTTGCAGCCGCGGATCCCAAAGCGGTAGTCCTGATGGTCGCTGTCGAATTGTGCACGCTGCATCATCAGTACGGTTGGGATCCTCAGAAGATCGTGGCGAATTCGCTCTTCGCGGATGGCTCCGCCGCAATCGTCGGCCGCGCAGCGACGAACGCAACGCCCCGCGGCCTGCCGGGATGCCTGGTTGACAGTTTCTCGTTTGTCATTCCGGAAACATCGAACATGATGACATGGCGAGTCGGCGACAACGGTTTCGAAATGTCGCTCTCGCCGGAAGTTCCTGGAGTGATCACTCGCACGCTACCCGGCGCGCTGGCCGAGTTTTTGGGACGCAACGGGTTGGCACTTGAGGACGTTCAGAGTTGGGCGATTCATCCGGGCGGCCCGAGGATTCTGGCCGCAACAGCGGAAGCGGCGAAACTCACCGAGGAAATAATGAATCCTTCGATCAGTATTCTGCAGCGATGCGGCAACATGTCCTCACCGACAGTGCTCTTCATTCTCAACGAACTGCGATCACGAAACGCGAGTCTTCCCTGCGTGATGCTTGGTTTCGGCCCTGGGCTAAATGTAGAAATGGCGTTGTTGAGGTAATTGCGGCTTGCCGTTAAACCATCGCGCGGCCGCTTCTGAGTGTTTTGTAGACAAACGGAGTGCAGGCAAAACATTTTGCAGAGATTTGGTGTGCTTGCGTTGCTTGCCTACGGCCTTTCGCATCTTGAAATGGTGCGCCGCCGTCTTGCTTGGCCCGACCTCCATTCAATTTCCTTCGGACAGCGGTTACAAATCCGGCATGCAAGAACTTCATGTTACCGAGTTCATCACGCTCCTGAAGAAAAGCGGACTGCTCACTCCGCCTCAGCAGGGATCCGTACTTGAGTTGGCAAAATCGCTTCGAACACCGACCAGTCCTCCGATTGAATCCAAAGCCTTTGCAGAGATACTCAGCGCGGAGCTTGTTCGGCGAGAATGGATGACTCAGTGGCAGGGAAATCAGCTTCTGAAAGGTCAGACAGGGTTCATTTTGCAGCGGTATCGCCTGCTCGCACCGGTTGGCAAAGGCGGCATGGGGCATGTCTTCAAAGCGCGTGACGAACGCAACGGCGCGATCGTGGCGATCAAAGTGATGTCTCGCAAACTGACCGGCAACCAAACGCTGGTCTATCGATTTCGACGCGAGATCCGAGCCTCCTCACTGCTGAACAGTCCTCACATTGTTCGAACGCTGGATGGAGGACGAGTCGGCAAAGTTGACTTCATGGTGATGGAGTACGTTAACGGCGATCAGCTCGATTCCGTCGTGGTACGAGTGTCGTCGATTCCTGTGGGGATCGCCTGTGACATAATTCGACAGGCGGCAGTTGGTCTGCAGCATGCTCATGAACAGAAGATGGTTCACCGAGACATCAAGCCGGGGAACCTGATCGTTGA
>JANMEV010000183.1:0-2039 GCA_031377305.1 Planctomycetota bacterium
CTCAGGATGGCCGCTGCAACGTGCTCAGCAGAATTGATTCGCCCGGTGCGACTCGTACCGTTCTGATGGACGTGCATCAGGATACGGTTCCCGTCGACGGCATGACGAGTCCTCCGTTTGCACCGACCGAGCGTGACGGGATGATCTTCGGTCGTGGTTCGTGTGACGTCAAAGGCGGCATGGCTTCTATGCTGACCGCGTTCGTGCGTCTTTCGCAGGAGCGGCCGCCCGAGATGTCAAACGTGGTGCTTTCGCTGACGTGCGACGAAGAAGCCACCAGCCTTGGGATCAATCATCTGGTCGGAAGCTGGACAGGCCAGCATTCGCAGTATCACTTGTGTCCTCAGCGTCCCGACGTCGCGATTGTTGCCGAGCCGACGCTGCTTGATATCGTCGTCGCTCATCGCGGCGCGTCGCGTTGGCAGATTCGGACCACCGGACGAGCCTGCCATAGTTCGAAGCCATCCGAAGGGATCAACGCGATCTATCGAATGGCCAAAGTCATTCAATGTCTGGAAGAATACGCCGCCTGGTTGCCCGGTTCGCGACCGGCGCATCCGCTATGCGGGCCAGCGACGCTGAGTGTCGGGCTGATTTCCGGCGGCAGCAGCGTCAACGTGGTACCAGACGGTTGCGTGATTGACATCGATCGCCGAATCCTGCCGGGTGAAGACAGTTGGATGGCGAGAACCGAAGTCATTGACTACCTCCGGCAAAGACTCGATTTTGAGCTAATCCACGGTGAACCGTACTGCCTCAGTTCAGCCTTGAGTGATCAACTGAACGGACCGCTCGCACAAGAGCTTAGACGTTCGATCAGCAGCGTGACTAAGTCGCCTGAGATCATTGGCGTACCCTTTGGAACTCACGCTTCCCGAATCGCCGCGATTGGAATTCCGTCGGTTGTCTTCGGACCCGGTGATATCGCTCAGGCTCATACAAAGGACGAATGGATCGCCGTGGATCAGCTCCAACTGGCGGCGGAGATCTATTTCCAGTTCTGCGCCTCAACGCCGGCAACGTGACTGCGAGCCGACGGAGTCGCTCGACTACGTAGTTTCGCCGCTCCGTCGGCGAAAGCGAACTGCGGCATCATTCAGCAACTTTTCGCTGACGAACTTTCAGCCATTTGAACGCCGCTTCAGGGATACTTTCGTGGCCGCCGTCGAACACCGTCACCATGCTGTCTCGTGAATTTCTTCGAAGATAGAGAGTTCTTCCAAGTGTCTCATCTTCGTTTCGATCCGTCTCCGTTGGTGAAGACACGTGCATTGGCAAGCTAAGCTCTTCAATCTCTTTGTCGGAGATCAATGGCGATCCATGACTCTTCGCGATTGCATTGAAGGCTCGCAGCGAATGCCGAATCGGGACTGATCCCGCATGTCCATCCTGCACTCCGGTCCAGATACTGATCGGCAGGTCTCCAACCTGATGAAGGTGAAACACGGGCGAGCGATCGTGATAGTCTGAATCAATATCCTGAGCAATCCCAGGCGGACCGCTGAGCGATTTCGAAATCATGGTGGCGTACTTTTGGGGCTTGCCGTCCTTCAGGTGGAATCGATACCAGTCGGCTAGGTCTGTTGGGCCGACCCATGAGGACACAGCACTGAACTGATCTGGGTGATGTCCGGCCATCAGGAGTGACATGTGGCCGCCGCCGGATACTCCTGCCATGTAGATCCTGCTGGAATCGACGTGCCACTTTTCGCGGGCGAATTTGACGGCATCCAGAACATCCTGGCGAGCAAACTTTGAGCCGCAGGCTTTCGGAGTTTGATTGATGCCTCGAAAGTCTGGATGCAGCCAGATCCATCGGTGACGAACGCACTCGACGAACCACTTGCTGTTGTCCTGCTTGTAATCGCTGCTCCATGAATGCAAAAAGACAAACAGCGGAGTCGCCTGCGTCGCTGCTTCCTCCGGAGCCCAGTGAAGCAACGGCTGAGTTTCGCCATCAAGCGGACTGATGGTGCTGGCTTCCGTGATGGCCGGAAGTTCATCCGCGCGGACACGCGAGCCGACGGCGAGGACTGCGA
>JANMEV010000042.1:0-2136 GCA_031377305.1 Planctomycetota bacterium
CATGAACGCCGGCAAGCCAGTCATCGGCCTGCGGACGGCGACTCATGCGTTCAATGGCGGCGAGAAGTTTGGAGATTCCATGTCCTTTGGCGAATGGGGCTTGAAGGTTCTGGGCGAGCAGTGGGTTTCTCACCACGGCAATCATAAGGTCGAAGGGGCTCGCAGCGTTGTCGAGCCAGGTGCCGAGAAGCATGTGGTTCTCCAGGGCGTGTCCGAGATCTTCGCGCCGAGCGATGTCTACGGGGTGACTCATCTGACTGACGCGGACACGATTCTTCTGCGAGGCGCGATTACGGAAACGCTCGATCCGGAATCAAAGACGCTGGTTGATGATGCTCGCAACAAGCCGATGCAGGCTCTAGCGTGGCTGCATCAATATAAGGCTCCCAATGGTAAAGAAGGACATTCCTTCTGCACAACAGCCGGAGCGGCGGTTGATTTCGTCGACGAAGACCTGCGACGCCTTGTCGTCAACGCGGCCATTCATTTGACCGGAGGCAAAGTGCCGGAAAAGGCGAACGTGGATTACGTTGATCCGTTCTATCCAACGTTCTACGGCTTCATCAATGCCAAAGACTACTACAAGACTCTCAACTGGAAGCCCGCCGACTTTGCACTTGGCAAATCGCCATTCCGTGAAGATCCTCCGGGCAGCCCCCAATGGCCGTTCCGACCGACGCCAGAGAAGAAGTAGAGCCGATGTGACGCAGGACAAGACTTGGGGCTCGTCCTGCTTTCTTCAGCCACGGCATGTACTGTGTGGGAGATTGCGTTCTTGACAGTCGATGCTTGCGGTATTTCCTCAGTCTGCTTCACGCAACTGCTCCGCCGCAATTTGAAGACAAATAACCGTTGCACGTTTGCGTTCCGCCCTCGGAGCGCGTCAGCACGCTTACGTTACTTTCCAAAGTACGTTAGACTGCATCTGTCACTCGCGATGATTGTCGGCGCGATCAAGATGGGTCTGGAGGCCCGTCCTGCGGAAAACATTTGCAGGCAAACGCCTGAGCTTTGAAAGTTGTAAGTCATGCCCCGTATTAAAGCGTTTCAGGCTTTGCGGCCCGTGTCTGAGCTGGCCGCCAAAGTGGCGTCCGTCCCGTATGATGTTGTCAACCGCAATGAGGCGGCGGCTCTTGCTGAAGGCAACCCGCTGAGCTTTCTGCATGTCGTTCGGCCGGACATCGACTTTCCGCCAGAAAAAAATCCGTATGATCCTGATATCTACGAGAAAGCCTCCGCCAACTTTCAAACGTTGATCAAGGATGGAGTCCTGAATCGGGATCCCGCGGACTGCGTCTTTGCGTATCGTCAAATCATGAACGGCCACTCGCAGGTCGGAGTGGTTTGCTGCTGCCACATCGACGACTACGAAAACAATCTGATCCTGAAGCACGAGAAGACTCGAAAGAGCAAGGAAGACGATCGAACTCATCACGTTCTGGCGTTGAACGCAAATGCAGGCCCGGTGTTCCTGACGTATCGCGGCGTTGAGGACATCAACCAGAAGATCGCCGATGTTGTCACGCAGGCTCCCCTGTATGACTTTGTTGCTGCCGATGGAGTGCAGCACACTGTTTGGCGGATCGAGAACGCGGAGCCATTCGTGGATAGTCTTTCGGCTGTGCCCGTCTTCTACATCGCCGATGGTCATCACCGAGCCGCCAGCGCTTGGCGATCGGGTAAGGAGCTTCGCAGCCGCCTGCCAAACGGTGGCACCCGTGACGAAGAATGCAACTGGTTTCTGTCTGTGCTGTTTCCATCCGACCAGCTTCGCATTCTGGCTTACAATCGCGTTCTGAAGGATATGAACGGCTTGACCGTTCCCAGTTTGCTCGAAAAGCTCGATGCACTGGGCGACCTCGAACGAACGGACAATCCGGTTCCCGAAGGTCCTGCTTCCTTCTGCTTCTTAATCGATCACGATTGGTGGAAGCTGACGATTCCGGCCGATCCGCTCTATGTGAAAGATCCAATTCGTTCTCTGGATGTTTCGATACTTGAGCGACTCGTGCTGCATCCGATCTTCGGCATCGAAGACGTGCGAACGGATCCTCGCATTGATTTTGTCGGCGGTATTCGAGGCACGTCTGAGCTTGAAAAACTATGCATCGGTGGCGACTGGGCCGTCGCGATTTC
>JANMEV010000088.1:0-75907 GCA_031377305.1 Planctomycetota bacterium
TACCCCTTGCGAATCTCTCGCGAGAGGAATGAATTGGCCTGATCGTCGCCGGTGATTTCTCGTTTGGCGGCGTCCCAGTTGATGGGGCGGTTCAACCGCATGGCGATGTTGGACAGGTGGCAGATTTCGAGCATGCGGTTGTGAGACCACACGTCGGAAATCGGCTGCTTGCGAGACTTCATCGCTTCGGTAAAGTTGGCGGTGTGATTTTCGCTGACAGGGCCGCCGTAGACTTTTTCAATCGCGTCTTCTGGCAGAGGTTTGTCCTTCAGATCTTCAACCGGCTTGCCCGTGATCTTGCCTCGGTTGACGAAGAAGCGACCTTCGGTGCCTTCAAACAGGATGCCGTTGTCGCCGGAGCTGGTGATGATCATTTCGACATCGTTTGGCATATCGACTTTGATCTTGAACGTCGTTGCGGCGTTGTACTGATCCTGAACGGTCGGCTGGCCGTCCTTGTATTCAACCGGTAGCTTGAACTCGACCGGAGTGACTTTGCTTGGGCCAGTGTCTGTCGCACCCAAAGCCCAGCAGGCGATGTCCACGTGATGAGCACCCCAGTCGGTCAGCTTGCCGCCTGAGTATTCATGCCAGTTGCGGAACGAGTAGTGACAGTTGCTGAACAACGGCACGCCTCCACCGTAACCTTCGCGAAGCTGCGGAAGTGCTCGGTAATCAACCTTCGGAGCTGGGCCGAGCCACATGTCCCAATCGAGTCCTTCGGGAACACCAACGACGGGAATCACCGGCGATGCTTCCATGCTGTCGATGCCGCAGGTGACTCGCTGAACCTTGCCAATGCGTCCGGCTTTGACCAGTGCGACAGCCTGCAGAAAACGGTTATCCAATTCAGTGCGCTGCATCGTGCCCACCTGGAAGACTTTGCCCGTTTGCTTGACGATCTTTTCAATCAGCTTGCCTTCGGCGATCGTCAGAGTCAGTGGCTTCTCACAGTAGACGTCTTTGCCCGCCAGCATCGCTTCGACGGCGATCTTGGTGTGCCAGTGATCGGGCGTCGCGATCATGACAGCGTCGATATCTTTGCGATCCAGAATCTTGCGATAGTCTTTGTAGGAATCTGGTTTCTTGCCCTGGCCCTTTTCCGTCTTTTGCACGTTATCGCCGAGGACGTTGGCGTCAACGTCGGCGAGTGCGGCGAAGTCAGCAAACTTGAATGACTTGCTGGTGATGGTCCAGCCCTGGTTCCGCAGCCCGATGGTCGCGAAAACTGGTCGGTCATTCGGAGACATGTAGCCGAAGGCTCGGTTCATGGACGGCGTGAGAATCGCGGCTGAGCCAGCAGCGGCGACTCCCTGAAGAAAACCACGACGAGTAGATTTGCGGGACACGGACATCGACAAATTCCTCTCAGGAAAATAACCGGGAAGTGGGACATAGAAAGTCGGCTGAGGCGCGGTCAGGCACGACAACCTTTGAAAACATCAGCTTACAGACGTTCCCTTTGACGTGGGAGGATAATACCCGAGTTCGTCGGCAATTGTACGGGTACAGGCCATCGAAGACGCTCGTTGGGGCACCTTTGCGGCATGGCGGACGCTGTCACGGTCCCTCTGATGGCCGGGGCTACGGCTTTTCGATGCGATACAGGTGCGTATCGGTTCGAAGGAAAATCGTGTCATCGACGATCGCGGGAGTCGCCAGAGTTCGGCCTTCCAGAACGTTGCTGGCGAGACTCTCGAACTTCTTCCCGGGAGCGATGACGGTTGTGGTTCCCTTTTCGTCCAGCAGATAAATTCGACCGTCTGCAAGCGTTGGCGACGCCGAATAATTGCCGCCGATGCGTTCCTGCCAATGCTGTTCGCCACTGACGGCATCCAGACACGTGGCGATCCCATTGTCGCTGATGAGGTACAGCTCGTCGCCAATCAATAGAGGCGAAGGATTCAGCGGCGCGGCCTTCTTCATGTTCCAGCCAAGATGCGATTCGGTGACGTCGCCGGTGCCATCGACTTTCACTGCGTAGAACTCCGGACGATCGTAGCCCGAACTGATAAACACCAGGCCCTTGCCAACAACAGGCCGCGGGACGTTAGAATAACCGTCGTACCGGAACCACCAGTATTCGTCGCCATTGCGAGGATTGTAGGCCACGATGCTGTCGGCTCCGCTGCTAAGAAGCTGAGTCGTTCCATTAATGTCAACGAGTAGCGGTGTTGTGTAGGCCATCGGTACGTTGGACTTTCCGGCAAGGCGCTCTTCGCTGATGTGGTCTCGCTTTTTATTCCAGCGGACTTCGCCTGTGTTCTTATCGAGGGCCACAACAAACTGGATGTCAGATCCATCGCAGTTCAGAATCAACAGATCTTCAAAGATAACCGGCGAACCGCCCGGACCGTGGCGATGATCGTGCTTCAATTCCTGAGTCTTCCACAGAACGCTGCCGTCTGTCTTCAGACAAGCCGTGCCGTGTGCGCCAAAGTGGACGTAGATTCGATCACCTTCAATGAGCGGCGTCGGTGACGCGTGGCTGTTCTTGGAATGAACGGGGCCCGGGTTTTCCAAAGTGAACACTTCGACGTCGTGCAACGTCTTTCCGGTCGCGCGATCAAGAGCGATGGCATGGAGCGACTTGCCCTCGTCGATGGCGGTTGTCAGCCAGATCTGATTCTCCTGAATCGACGGCGATGACCAGCCAAGTCCCGCGATGGGCACCTTCCACGTGACATTTTCGGTTTCGCTCCAGGTGAGCGGCAGATTTTTCGCTTCCGAATGTCCCTGTCCGCCCGGTCCGCGAAACTGAGGCCAGTCTGACGCAGAGACTCCTAAGTTCAGAACGCCAGCAGACAAACCAAAGACAACCGAGAACAAACCCAACGCGCGATTCATGACGAGCAACTCCGGGCGAGCATTGATGGAAGCAGACCGGCATCGTGGTGGAAGGAGTAGCGAATTGCAAGAGGCCGCGACACCCCGGCGTACCTTCGCAGATGAATCGGCGTGACGACCTCGCTGCGATTCTTTGGAGTATTCCTTGTCTGCCGTCGCGACAAACGGCCGTTGCTGCCGTCGCGGACGGTGTTTGAGCGGGGCACGACGGCGAATTCCTGGTTGCCACACGGCGGTGGCTGTTGTTTCCCGTGATCTGTGGACTACGATGGGGTTTGACGTACGGCAATGGGACGAACGAACCGCCGTCTTCATTGAATCTAATACTGTCTTTTTCGCCGGGATGGAGCCGGACAAGAATGTCCACACTGAATCTGCCTCCCGAGACTTCGCTCGAAAGAGCCTCGATCGCGTTTGAACTGCGCGACGTGGGGATTCGTTTCCCCAATGCCGAGCGTTCTGTGATCGACAACTTTTCACTCCGGATTCGACGGGGCGAATTCCTTTCGATTGTTGGTCCTTCGGGATGCGGAAAGTCGACGTTGTTGAAAATGCTGGCGGGACTGTTGAAGCCGTCGGCAGGGACCGTGGAACGATCAATGTTCGCTGGCGACTCAGGCAACCGCATCGGCTTTGTCTTTCAGCATCCAACTCTTCTGCCCTGGCGAACGGCCGAGGCCAACCTGCAACTGCCGCTGGAACTTGGCCGACCTCGCGCGGTCGCTCCGTTGTCTGCTGATGAGTGCGCGGATCTGCTGCGTCAGGTCGGTTTGTCGCCGGCCGATGCTGGAAAGAGGCCCGCTGAGCTTTCCGGAGGCATGCAGATGCGACTGTCGCTCGCGCGAGCCCTGGCGACGAAGCCGGATGTTCTGCTGCTGGATGAACCCTTTGCGGCGGTCGATGATCTGCTGAGACTGAAGCTTCAGGAAGATGTTCGTCGGCTGCATGATGAGCGAAAACTCACGTCGGTTCTGGTGACTCACAATCTGCATGAAGCTGTCTTTCTGAGCGACCGAGTCATCGTACTGAATGGCACGCCAGCGAAACTGGTCGAGTCGATTTCTGTTGAAACGAACGCGGACCGAAATTCGGCCTTCCGTGATTCGCCCGAGTTCTTCGATTCGCTGCGGCTCGTCAGCAAGGCGTTGTTCAATGTGCCGGTGCGGGAGACTGCGGCGTCATGAAATCCATCCGACAAAGAGAACTCTCGGCACGATCTGCTCAGCCAGCATTGGCGATCGGTGACCTGGCTGCGCCGGTGCTTGTGTTTGCCGCCGTTGTGATCGCGTGGGAACTGGTTGTGCGGTTCGGGCGAATTCCTCCGGTGCTGCTGCCCAGTCCTCAAGCGGTGGCTGCGGCCGTTTGGAAACTTCGAAGCGACCTGCTGGCCGCCACCGCGCGAACAGCGCTGGCGGCTTCAGTGGGTCTGGGACTGAGCGTAGTGCTGGGCACTTTGCTGGCGTTTGTCTTTTCGCAATCGTCGTTGGTTCGACGAGCGTTGTATCCGTACGCGGTTCTACTGCAGACCATTCCGATCATCGCGATTGCTCCCATCGTGATCATCTCATTCGGGCGAGGCTTCCTAAGCATTGCTCTGGTTTCATCAGTGATCAGCCTGTTTCCGATCATCACCAACACGACGACCGGTTTGCTCCAGATCGATTCGAATCTGCTCGATCTGTTTCGGCTAAACGGCGCGACGCGTTTGCAGACTCTTTTGAAGCTGCGAGTTCCCTCATCGTTGCCTTTTCTTCTGGCCGGCATTCGCATCGCCAGCGGTTCTGCGATTGTTGGCGCGATCGTGGGTGAATTCTTTGTCGGGTCGGGACAGCCCGGGCTGGGTGCCATGATTCAACGGAAGTCGGCGTCGTTCGATCTGTCTGAGCTGTATGCCACAGTCCTCACGTCGACCGCGCTGGGGACCGCGGCTTTTGCGACGGTGACCTGGCTGGGCGGCTTGATGCTTCACCGTTGGTTCGGGATGAACTCGGCCGAGCGAAATTAGCGATCGCCTTGACTCGAAATTTTACTATCAACGATTTTTCTGTCGCCTACGTTCGAAACACGAACAACACCGGCGATTCGTTGTTGTCGTCCGACCCGGGGATCACGTCCACGGTGATCGAAGCAGCTGGTAAGCTCTTTGCCAGCTCCGCAACCGCCGCGGCTTCCTGCTGGCCGCCGGGATGGCCTCGATAGGCGGTCACCGTCATGACTCCGCCGTTGCTCAGGATCTGCAGGCCCGCTCGAATCGCCATGATTGTGGAATCGGGAGTCGTGGTTTGCTGTTTGTCACTGCCTGGCAGGTATCCAAGATTGAACATGATGGCTTTCGCCTGCTGATGTTCGTCGGCTATGCGGTGAAGGTGCTGTCCGTGATCGCCATGCAGCAGGTGCACGTTGATAATTCCGTTGGCTTCCAAACGAGCTCGGGTCGACTCGATCGCAGGGAGTTGAACGTCGATGGAGGTCACGCGGCCGCTTTCACCAACACACTGAGCCAGGAACAGAGTGTCATACCCGTTGCCGGAGGTTGCATCGATCGCCAAGTCGCCTGCTGTGATGGCTCGCCGGACGATGCTGTGAGCCAGCGTTGTCAGCGATTTGGATTTTGCCCGAGGCTTCGAGACGGGCGACGCTTCGCTCTGCGCCATCATTTCCAACAGTCGCTTTGCTGACACCGGTGCCCAAAGAGATGCTTTCGATCCCATGCCATTCAGGATAGCGAGTTGTGGATGCTCGGGATGTTTCATCATCACCGGACGGCGTTGCCTGGTGCCAGCTCGCACTGCTGAAGTATGACCAAGGATCTCAGGTACTTCTTCATCGCTGGACGAAGCGAATTGCCGAGCCGCTTTGAGCAGCTCGGTCTTGCCTGCTTCTGTTTTCAACGCCGTCAGGTTCTCGCGATCGTACGTTGCACCAACGATGAAGTCGCCCGACGATTCTGTTCCGACCCCCAAATCCAACGGCACAATCCAGTGGCCTTGATGAACCACATGCTGCGCGGTTCGAGAGGGTATTCGGACGGTGAGAATTTCGCCTCGAGCCGGTGCGTTGGGGATGTCCGGGAACCACGGATTCTGCTGAGCCTGATACCCCTGACAAAAGTAGAGATGTGTGGCCGACAGGGCAGGGCAGTCCACGCTGACTTCACCGGCTTGAAGATGAATCGCGCTAAGATCGATGTCCGCCTGATGATACTGTCCGCGAGCCGCAAAGTAGTCGCGAGTTAGATCAAGGTACCTGAGCACTCTCAGTCGAGCCGCGTGCTGCATCCAGAATCCGATGGTTGTGCCTGCTTCGCTGGCATCACCGGCATCACCCGCTTCGCCAATTGGCTCAACATCGTCGCGAAGTGAAGCGAGTCGCTCGGTCAGGAAGAATTCTCTCTCTGCATCATCGACGAAGAACCTTGCCGCAGGCTGGCGTTCGAAGAGTGTCTCGCCGACTTCGGTTTCGACTCGCTGATAGAACTCCTGTGCGAACGAAAGATCCTGATCAAAGTCGTGGAACCTGGTCAGCCTGCGTCCGGTCACGGGAGTAATCAGTCCGGCCGCAATTCGTGACGCCGTGACAGGCGAGCCGCGATCCACGATTTCGACGCGCACTCCCTGCCAATGAAGCTGCCAAGCCAGTGCTGAGCCTGAGAGCCCCTGTCCAAGGACGATATTTGTTTCCATGAGCCCGGAGCCCGCGATTCCCTACGCCATCAAAGATCGCCGTGCGGCGACCGCTCAGTTGGATCCCATGACCTTCTTCGCGATCCAGCCAATCGCTCCAACTGCCAGAGCAATGATCGCCGCGATGCCTCGGAAAACGCCTCGAGTCGAACGAAAATGTGTGCCTCCTGACGAGCTTCCGCCCGAACACTTTGGACAGGCGTCACCCTCTTTGAGCCCATCCGCCTCTGTAAACTCGGCCCCACAGTCGTCGCACTTCAGGACATCCTCGAACCGGCTAAATCCCGGCATTCTCGGCATTTCCGGGGGCGTATAGCTGGCCGATGGCGGAGGCAACATATTCGGGGGCGCACCCGCTCCTTGAAAAGCTTCCGGTCCGCCACTTCCCGGGTTGTACCCCGGTAGTGATGAGGACGAGCCGCTGGAATTGTCCATGCCGGGGAAGCCTGTTCCTCCCGGTGGCATGGTTGACCCCGGTGGCATCATCGAGCCTGGCCGACCCATGCCGGGCGAAAATCCCGGATCGCTCGGAGGCATGGAACTGGGCGGCATCGTAGAGCCAGGCATTGAACCGGGATAGCCGGGCGGCATCTGACCAGGTTGCATTGGCATTGTTGGCTGTGTTGGCTGTGTTGGTTTCCCGGGCATCGGCATTCCCGGCATCCCCTCTGGATTGCCGCCCGTGGATCCTGCGGCTCCATTGGGGGCTTGTTGGGCCAGCCACTGCTGATCGACCGGGCTAAATCCTGCGACAGGAAACGCCTGAACCCTGCCTTTCACCCTGATTTGAACTGTCGGCCCTACGACGGCGACAAACTCGCCGGTGATTTGATTTCCGTTGATGTCAGTCCAAACACGTTCATTAGGATTGTCTTCCCCTGGCATCAAGTCGGCCATCGAAGGCTCGGAACCGCTGCCTGACGACCGGCCCGTCTCCAGGTCATTGAGCCGAATTGCCTCGATCGTGTTTCCGCTCGATTGCAGTGAGCTTTTGACAACAGCCCGATCGGTCGTTGACAGTTTCAGGTAGGGTATAGTTTCAATTCCCATCGATGTTTTGATCTGAACGTTATCTCCCAAGATGCCCGCGAAATCTCCGGATACGGCTGGTCGTCCCGTGGGCCTCCAGGTTCGTGCTTCGACGCTGCTGCAGAAAGATGCCAATATCAAAAAAGCGATGAGGGTGATTCGCATATGCCTTGTCCGATCACGCTAATTCTTGCCGAGCCCTGGGTTGATGGATCCACGTTATCCCCGCCATGCCGTCCGGTCAACTTCACTCTTGCTTTTCTGCGCTCCGCGGACCTACTTTTTGCCACGATTTCCCGGGGCTTTCGTGAGCGAGGTTCGTCGTTCTTCAATTCGCCCCGTGCTGTGTCGTTGTTTTTCCGGGGTGACTGTGACTATCCTGAGACGATCGTAGCCCACCGGACGAACTCACTTTTTGACCTTTTTCGAAGGTTCCCGCCGATGTCTGTACCGCAAATTCCAAGCCGCCGATCTTTCCTTCAGACCACTGCTGCGGGCTCAGCCGCTGCTTTGTCGTCCTCCCTGTTCGTCTCCGAGAGTGCTGCAAAACCGTCTCGCAGCGTGCTGGAGAAGCTCAACATTGCCTGCATTGGTACTGCAAACCGAGCCGCAGACGACGTCGCTGGCGTTATGAGCGAGAACATCGTGGCCATTGTCGACGTCGACTCGAATTACCTCGACAAAGCCAAAGCCATGCTGACCGAAAAGAATAAGCTGGAGCCTCGCTGCTACGCCGACTATCGTGAGATGATTATTGCCGAGGGCGACAGGATTGACGCAGTCGTGGTTGGCACGGCTGACCATCATCACGCACCGGCATCCATTCGAGCGATCCGAGCCGGCAAGCATGTGTACTGCGAAAAGCCGCTGTCGCACACCGTTTTCGAAGCCCGTTACATCGCTAAAGCCGCGGCGGAAAAAGGTGTGGTGACTCAGCTCGGTACGCAGATTCACGCAGAAGACAACTACCGTCGAGTTGTCGAAATCATCAAGGCCGGTGTGATCGGCGATGTGACCGACGTGCACGTTTGGGTCGGCAAGAGCTGGGGCGGCGGCGAACGGCCGACGACGGCCGATCCGGTTCCTGCAAACATGAGCTGGGACCTGTGGCTCGGTGCCGCTCCTGAACGTCCATACGCAAACGGCGTGTATCATCCGGCAAACTGGCGTCGATGGTGGGACTTCGGTCAGGGCACTCTTGGCGATATGGCCTGCCACTTTATGGATCTGCCGTTCTGGGCTCTCGATCTTCGTCATCCAACTCGCTGCGAAGCCGAAGGCCCACCGGTCCACGCGGAAACCTGTCCGCTGGGTCTGATTGTGAAATATGACTTCCCAGCCCGCGGCACCATGCCGGCACTGAAGTTAACATGGTATGACGGCGACCTGATTCCAAAGAAAATCGCTGGCCAGGCAGTGCCCGCCAACGGTGTCATGTTTATTGGCAAGGACGGCATGCTGTATTCCGACTACAGCAAATACAAAATCTTTCCGACCAACAAGAAGGCCGAATTCACCATTCCAAAACCGACAATTCCCGCTTCAATCGGACATCACGCCGAATGGATCAAAGCCTGCAAGGACGGTTCGCCGACTACCTGCAACTTTGATTACTCCGGAGCTCTCACCGAGGCCGTTCTGCTGGGCAATGTGGCCTACCGCATCGGTAAGCCGATCGAATGGGATGCCGAAAATCTGGTGGCGAAGAACGCTCCTGAAGCAGCCAAGCTGATCAACAAGGAGTATCGCAAAGGCTGGGAAGTGGCGTAACGCTTTAACGTTGAATGGCGATGACGTCTCTGGTTTCGACTCCGGATTCCGACTACTAACCCTCGGCTGCGCGATTGCCTCACGCTGCGTCGCACTCATTTTTTTCAGAGAGTATTCTCCTATGAAGTCCCTGACCGTTCTTGTCGCTCTGCTTGCCAGCGTTGCCACTGTTGTTCTCACGTCATCGTACTCCATTGGTGCTGAGCCGATGAAGGCGTTGATTGTTGACGGTCAAAACAACCATGGCGTTTGGCCAACAACGACAAAGATGATGAAGGCGTATCTGGAACAGACGAAGCTGTTTACGGTTGACGTCGCGACAGCCGCTCCACAGGGGACGGACCCGAATTTCAAGCCTGACTTCTTCAAGTACTCGGTCGTGATCAGCAACTTCGGTCACGGTGCCGCTCCGTGGCCGGAAGAAACTCGGAAGGCGTTCGAAGCTTTTGTCAACAACGGCGGAGGCTTCGTCGTCGTCCATGCCGCGGACAATTCGTTTCCTGAATGGCCTGCTTACAACGAGATGATCGGGCTTGGTGGTTGGGGCGGTCGAACAGAGAAAGACGGCCCTTATGTCTACGTGAGCAAAACAGGCGAAGTCGTCCGCGACGAAACTCCCGGCAACGGTGGTAACCACGGGGCTCAGTGGGAGTTTCCTATCATCATCCGCGACAAGGAACATCCGATCGTCAAAGACATGCCAACGGAATGGTTGCATTCGAAGGACGAGCTGTACGACAAATTGCGGGGCCCCGCGAAACACATGCAAATTCTGGCAACGGCCGAGTCACAGGTCACAGGTCGCAACGAGCCGATGATCATGACGATCAACTATGGCAAAGGCCGCGTCTTCCACACGCCGATGGGCCACGCCGAATATTCTCAGGAGTGCGTCGGCTTCATCACCACTCTTCAGCGAGGCACCGAGTGGGCGGCCACCGGAAAGGTGACTCAGTCGATTCCCGCCGATTTCCCGACAGCTGAAAAACTCAGCAGCCGGAAGTTCGCCGAATAAGGCGTTATTTGCTCAATGAACAATCACAATAATGCCATGCACCCGAGTGGCAATGGGCAGCGCATTTGAAATCGAAACCTTACTCCCACCTTTCGGTGATGGCGGTCGATCGTCGATCGGCTGAACCAGGCCTTTGTCGTGCGGTGGTCTCAACTGCTTGATGAGCCGTACAGCGCCGTTTTTCGATAGGTCGCAGAACGTTCTTCGAATGTTAATTTCACGGCTCACCTGAGCCGCAAGGTGATAGCCGCGGGTGTCTTCCCTGTGCTTTTCTGACGCTCACCCGCAGCTAAGCGCTTAGCGGCTCACTCAGTTGTCAGCACATCGTCGGAAAATGCTGCGGTCTTCAGCCCATGGCGATGCCCAATTGGGACATTCATTCGATACTCACGCGCGGCGTGAAGTGATGCCACGTTCTGTTAAACCCAAATCCCGTTCAACGGACAAGGTCTCTTTGATGGCCGCGTGAGGTCTGCAATTCGGCAACGCTCGTTCACGCCGCCCGGGCAATCGGTGCGGCGCGGGCCGCGGCGGGAAGTTCAACCAGGTTGTGGATCGACCCAAGCACCGGCGCGGTGGAAGGCACTGCCGATGGATGCAGCAAGGTCGCTCGAATGGAGCTCGTCGGCCCGAGCATGGTCGAGATGACATGTCCGTTGACGGTGCTCATTGGCTGAATCTGGAACTTGAAACGCTTCAGCATGATGGTCAGCGCCGTGCGGATTTCGACCATCGCCAGCGCAGCACCGATGCACATTCTTGGACCAGCACCGAACGGCAGATAGGCATACGCCGACGGCGTGATCGTGGCCCAGCGTTCGGGCATGAAGCGATCCGGGTTTTCGTAGAGATCCGGACGATGATGAGTGATGTACTGACTGAAAATGACGGGCGTCCCCGGATTCAATCGAACGGGTCCAATCGATGTCTGCTGAACCGCGATTCGCTGCGAATACGATGACGCCGGAAGGACTCGCATGCTTTCGCGAATCACGCTGTCGAGATACGGCAGTCGTTCGAGTTCATCCAGAGTCGGTATGTCACCGGCGACGTGCTGCGTGAGTTCCGCCTGCAGCTTCTGAAGAATCGCTGGATGCTGCGAGAGTAGAAACAGAGTCCAGCTAAACGTATGCGCGGTCGTCAAATGTGCGGCCGCGAACAGCAGCGTTGCGTGGCCCGTCAGTTGGTCATCGGAAAGATGCTGTTCCGTTTGCTGAGCTTGAAACATCAGACTGAGAATATTCACTTTGTCGTGCTGAGTGCTTCGATGACGCGAGAACATTTCTCGCACGGACGCTTCCAGATCCTCCGCCTGTTTGAGCAGATCGTCGTAGCCTTCTGCGAACTGAGGCGATGAGACAAGTGCTCCCATGCCGATCTCGTGATTTCGATGAGCCCAGCGATCGATCAACTGACCCAGCTTCAGAGCGAACTCCGCATCATCCAGACCAAACAACAGTGCGCTGGTCATTCGCAGCATGAACTGAACCATTTCGGAGTTCAGATCGCAGTCGTTGCCGATCGTCCAGTTCTCAGTGAGTTCGCTCGACAATTGGCAAATGGTTTCGTGGTAGGCTGGCAGGATCTTCTTTGCAAAGACTTCCTTCATCATCCGCCGACCATCGCGATGCTCCGTGCCATTCTGACTGAGCAGTCCGGATGTGACTCGTCGCTGTGACGATTTGCGGTTGCCTCTAACAGCGAAGAACCGAGACTCAAATGTTTGAGTGTCTGAAAGGACGTGGCGATTGAGCTCGGGTGAAAATACAAAGACCAGTCGCTGATCGCCGTCGGCCAGAACTGCCAGGTCACCGTGTTCGCTGTGCAGCCGCTTCATGCAGGCGATGGGATCGTCCGAAAACTGCAGAAGCGAGCCTTGAGTCACCGGCACGCTGGCATCATTGATCGATAAAATCGATGGCTCGGACATTAGCATCTTCCCTGACGAACGTGGACCGCAAAGCCTTCCTGACTGCGGCGAAGCGGACACCACTCACGGACGCGATTGTCTGCGCCATGGTCCTGCTGCTGGCACGTCTTCTACCAGATTTATTCGGCATGGCGAATGAAAATCTACTGCCAACAGCAATTCGTTCGAACAAACTGGTGAAATCAGGAAGCCCTGTTTCGAGCCGCGTGCGGATGTGCGAGTTCGTAGGTTTCTCGCAGACGGCGAGTGCTCACGTGTGTGTAAATCTGGGTTGTTGTGAGACTTTTGTGGCCCAGCAGTTCCTGCACACTACGCAAGTCGGCGCCGCCGTCCAGCAGATGTGTGGCAAAGCTGTGACGCAACGTGTGCGGCGTCGTTTGTTGCGTCAGACCGGCCGTCTGGATGTGCGTTTCCAGCAAACGTCCTATGCTGCGAGTCGTCAGACGTCGCCCAAAGCGATTCAAAAAGATCGCCGAACGCTGCTTCTCCGGGGCCTTCGGATCAGACTGCCGAACCTCCATCCACTTATCGAGTGCCTTGGTGGCGAAACTGCCGACGGGCGACAATCGCTCTTTGCGTCCTTTGCCCAGAACTCGCAGAATTCCAGCCGAGCGATCCCAATCCGCCAGATTGAGGCCGACGAGTTCCGAAACTCGCAGCCCCGCGGAATAGACGGTCTCCAAAATCGCTCGATCACGCAGACCAGCCGAAGTGTTGGCTGGCGGGGCGATTAGCAGCGAACCGACCTGGTCCGTCGTCAGAAAGTGGGGCAGCTTTCGACCGGCTCGAGGCGTTCGCAACGGCTTCGCGGGATTGACTTCGCAGATGCCTTCGCGATTGCAGTATCTAAAGAAGCTGCGAAGACACGCCAATCGGCGAGCCACTGTGGCTCGAGCGTAGCCACATTCGTGAAGATACGACACGTACGATCGCAAAATGCCGATTTCCACATGCCGAGGCTCTGGCACGGACCCCGTTTGCTCCTGAAAGAACTCGGCGATATGCGCCATGTCGTCCGCGTACGACTTCACGGTCAGATCGGACGCGTTGCGTTCAATTCGAAGATAGTTGAGGAACGCCTGAGTCGCGGTTTGCATGGGATTCAACCAGGATCACTTTGACGCTGCCAGTGGCCTCCGGGGATTCATCGAACCGGCTCAAAAGAACGACGGAAAGTCTTCTGCCTCGGCTTCCACTCTGTTTTCGTCAGCCTGCAACTGGCGCACTCGCTGCGAAAGCATGGCCGCGTCGTACCAGGTAAAATCCAGCTCGCAGTCGTTTGCGAACTCCGCCAGTTTGGCAAGAACGGTGTCGACGCTGTTGTCGTCGTAAAGAAAAACGTATCTCTGCCCGTCACGGACCAGTGCCAGCACATTGACCGCTCTGCTCATCAGCGTCGCTCCATCCAGGCCGTTTCCAAGGGGAATCAGTATGATCGAAATTATCGGACGATGCGGCCGGGGGTTTCTAAACAAACGAAGACCGTGTAAAAGTCTGATCAGAGACACCGCTTCGGCGCGTTACGGCCAGCACAAACCGAATGGTCCAAGGCATTTAGTGCCGATTTTCGGTCAGGCCTGAGCCACAGTAGCCTGGTGCGACAGTTTGTGAAAAAACAATGAAGGAAAGTCATGAGTAGCGGTAAGGTCGAAGGCCCTGGTCCAAAGAGGCCTCCTGACACTCCTTCAGGAATCATGCGCTTACCTGCTGCGTTCACTGCCGCAGCCGCCGGACGACTATTCGACCCGGTTGGGCGCGAATCCGAAGCCGAATCGATCACCGTGCGGATTCGCTGGTTTGGCCTTTGCATCGGTTACCTGTATGTGAATCTGGTGCAGCGATCCGATGGCCGATTCCCGCTGAACGCTATGCTCACATTGGGAGCGGTCTACGCGCTGGCTGACACACTGGCGAGTCGCCGAGGCAAGCTGCTGCTTTCGAATTATCGAATCGGCATTTCGCTGATGGAGGCTTTGTTCATCGGGCTGCTCTGCAATTTCGACCACGGAGTGGGCAGTCCGTTTCGCTTCTATTACTTTCTGTCTCTACTGGTTTGCGCCATTCGCCACTCACCATCGCTGACGTTTGCGACGTTTGGACTGCATTCGATCAGCTACATTGTCCTGGGCCTTTACGCTGCTAAGCCACGCGACGAATCTGACGTCGTCACGGTGATCCTGACGCTGGTGTTTCTCGGCTGGGCAGCGTGGGCGATCATCTCATTGACCGGCCTTTTGAAATCCGCCGGGCAACGACTGGCGATCCTGAACGAGGAACTGCAGTCGAATCAGCAAATGCTGGAGCGTCGAATCGCCACGCGCACAAAGGAGCTGCAGGAATCTCAGGCCATGCTGGTTCAGCAGGAGAAACAGGCCGCGTTCGGTCTTCTGGCTGCTGGCATTGCTCACGAAGTTGGAAATCCCCTCGCGTCAATCAGTTCCATCGTCCAGATGCTGAGTCGAAAGAATGCGGATCCGTACGTTAAGGAGCGGCTGGACCTCGTCGACGGCCAGTTGACTCGAATCCAGAAGACACTCAGAGAGCTCACCAGTTTCAGCCGACCAACGAACCAACAGGAATCTACCGTCGACATTCATGCAGCCATCAACGACGCGCTGAACATTGCGAAGTACTACAAACGATGGAAGGGGAAGACGGCCACCACGAATTTCTCGCCGGATGTTCCCCACATTCGCACTGTCTATGATCAGCTTGTGCAGGTGATGTTGAATCTGATTCTGAACGCTCTCGACGCGATGAACGAAGGCGCCAGCGTGGAAATCAGCACGGTGCTGATTCCCGCCGAAAACGGCCATCCAGATCGCGTTGGCATTCGAGTCATCGACGAGGGCACCGGCATCAGTACGGCCGCTCAGTCCAATATCTTTCAGCCGTACTTCACAACAAAGGACCATGGAACGGGGCTGGGGCTGTTCGTCTGTCGGCAACTAACAAGCCACGCTTTGGGAGGCGAGATTCGACTGGTCAAGTCCACGCCTCAGGGCACCGAGTTTCTCGTCACCTTGCCCATCAAAGCGGCTCCGTGAAGGCCCCAGCCGCTGCCGCGCCATAGACCCGAACGCGAAAGAAGCCCGGCTTATCAAAAAGCCGGGCTTCTTCTTTTTTTTTTCCGACTGCTCTTATGTCAGAAGATCCTTCACGCATTCGCGTTCTTCACGCAATTCGTTGACCGTGATGTCGATTTTGGACTGGGCGAATTCGCTGTGAGTCTGGCCCTTGACGATGGAAACTTTCTTTCCGTCGCTGACGAGCGGAAACCCGCTGATCAAGCCGGCTTCCACACCGTAGCTACCGTCGCTGCAAACGGCAGCGCTGAAGCAACTACCCGCTGGCGTCGGGCGAATGACTCCCTTGACGGTGTCAAGAACAGCGTTCGCAGCAGAGGCTGCGCTCGACGCGCCGCGAGCCGCAATCACGGCAGCGCCACGCTTTTGAACGGTGGAGATGAAGTCGCCTTTCAGCCATTCGTGATCCGTGATCACTTCGGTTGCTGGCTTGCCATTGATTTTCGCATGAAAGAAATCCGGATACTGAGTCGCCGAATGGTTGCCCCAGATTCCGACGTTGCTGACAGCAGCAATTGGGACGCCTGCCTTCTGAGCCAGCTGTGACACTGCTCGATTCTGATCCAGCATCGTCATTGCAAACCAACGATCAGCCGGAACGCCCTTCGCGTTGTTCATCGCGATCAGACAGTTGGTATTACAGGGATTTCCGACGACTAGAACTCTCACATCGGGAGCGGCCGCTGCTGCGATGGCTCGCCCGGTGCTGGTGAAGATTGGCCCATTGATACGAATCAGATCGCCTCGTTCCATGCCGGCCTTACGAGGCACACTGCCGACGCAAAGGATCCAGTTGCAGTCTCGGAAGCCGTCTTCCATATGATCGCTGTCGGCCTTCACGACTCCCGCCAAAGTCGGAAATGCACAGTCATCGAGTTCCATGTGAACGCCATCCAGCGCTTTCAGCACTGGAGGTACTTCGACCAGATGAAGGATTACCGGCTGGTCTGGACCAAACACCTCGCCTGAGGCGATGCGATAGATCAATGAGTAGCCGATCTGACCAGCTGCGCCAGTGACGGCAACACGAATCGGAGACACCATGGAGGACTAACCTTTCTCAACGGATTGCAGGAGCAAACGGTACTACGGAGACGGACTCGAACAGTTTCAGGCGACTGCAGTGTAGACAGTTTCACCCACAATTTCCAAAACATGGACTCCCGGTGAGAACGTGCTTAGCGATGCCGCGACGCCTGTGCTGCTTGTCGTCTGAATAGGCACTGTTGCCTTTTGTATCATCATCGCGATTTTGAGTGACGCGAAAGAGCGTGATCGAGGACTTCTTGTAAATCAGAAACAGCACCCGTTGCTTCCGCGGGCGAACGCCAGACGCGTGCAAAAAACGTGGAAGGCAACTCTCCTGCGACTCATTTTGGTTGGTTTTCCTGGTCGCATTCTGAGTTCCGGACACGGTCAAAGACGGGCAGCCAAACAACTCAGGACCGGCTCCATTCGTTTCAGTGGTACACAGTTTGCGGCCAATTGCC
This sequence comes from Planctomycetota bacterium, assembly GCA_031377305.1. Taxonomy (GTDB): domain Bacteria; phylum Planctomycetota; class Planctomycetia; order Planctomycetales; family Planctomycetaceae; genus SXXK01. Next base: position 16,851 of record JANMEV010000088.1, read on the forward strand.
GGCAAGAAAACGATGGCCTCACGCTTTGCGGCCAATCTGGATGTTTGCGGCGCATGAGGCCTTTTCCCGATGCCAGACCGGCCAGGCAAATTCGCAACGAGTACGGGCGGTCACTTGTAATGCAGCAGTTTTTTGCGTGGAATAGCGATCTGGATCGCAGCAGAATCTTAACAATTCGTCGCCATGCTCTCTTGCGAGGCCTACGAGATTTCACAAAGTGAAATCTTTATTCTTATCGTCAGGTTTTTTGAGGATGTTTCTATGTCAGTTCGCAAACGTGGTTTTACCCTGATTGAGTTGCTGGTCGTCATCGCGATCATCGCAATCCTGATCGCCCTTCTTTTGCCAGCAGTTCAGCAAGCCCGCGAGGCTGCTCGCCGAACACAATGCAAGAACAACCTGAAACAAATCGGGCTTGGTCTTCACAATTACCTTTCTACCCACAGCAAGTTCCCACCGGGCCGCATGATGCCTGACTTCAAAAGGAATGGCGTAGTACAAACCACCTACACGAGCTACAGCTCTGCAACGCCGCCAGCCGCGTGCTTCGTTGGTGCCCGTTCCGTCCATCAACACATCCTTCCATTTATGGAACAAGGAAACATTTACAACCTAATCAACCAAAGTATCCATTCCCAGCAGATGACTACTGGACTGACAACTCCTCTAAACGCGAACTACGTGGCTTACGCTAATGCTGCGACGCTATTCCTCTGTCCTTCCGATCCGTTTCTGGGCCGTGTGACAACGGAAAACAACTATGTCTACAATTTTGGTGGTGACACTCCTTATGCTGGAGCGTCCTCAAGCGGAAATCAAAGCATAACCACTGGTACCCTTTCGAACGGCACCGGGTTTTGGAGCGGAAAAACCCGAACCTGTCAGGGCAATGGTGCCTTTTCGATTGGATCACTCTCAGACCGGGACTTCACTGACGGCATGTCGAACACCGCCATATTTGCAGAACGAACAAAGGGCACCGGCGCCGACATGGCCACGGTCAAGCCTGGAAGATCGGATGTTATTACTTCACCGAATCGCATCTCACCAACTGTTGTGGGTGACCCTCAGGCTCTGTTCAATTCTTGCGTTAACTACGTTCCTGCTGTCAGCAGTTTCAACTTCTCTTCCTACGGCAGGTGGCTGAGCAATTCCGACTTTTCGAACGGCTGGCCTTTCGCCGCGTTGTCGGGAACCATGTACAACCATATGGCACCGCCAAACTGGAAGGGACAGGACTGTGGTATGTTGAGTGCCATCAACGATACTCCCGGCGAGCACGCGATTATTTCGGCTCGTAGTCTTCACATTGGTGGTGCTCAGGCTGTTATGGCGGATGGCAGCGTGAAGTTCTTCAGCGAGAACATTGACACCGACGTTTGGCGAGGCGTTGGATCACGTGACGGCGGGGAGGTTCTCGGTGAGTTCTAACACCCACGTTTTCAAGACTGTTTGCCTCGGCATTTTTGTAGCGGGACTTCTGGGTTGCGACTCCCAGAGTGGCCCCTCCAATAAAGATGTCGGCATAGCGGCATCGCTCGCCAGTGGTTATCTTCTTCTGGAATCAAGCGACTGGCAGGGTGCTGATCGCGAGTTAACAATCGCCCTGGACTCAAAAACGCTGAGTGGTGACCGTTATGAGGAAGCTTTGATTGCCCGCGCTAAGGCCCGTGTTCGGGGAGAGAAGCTGGACGGTGCCGCGGAAGATCTTGCAATCCTTGAGCAGGGTGCCAGCGCGATGGATTTGGTGCTGGCACTGAAGGCCGAAATGCTTCAGAAAAAGGGCGACGCTGCGGGAGCCAAGGCTGCCGCAGTTGAAGCACGAAAGATCAATTCGAAAATTGAACTCCCAAAGGGCCTATAGAGTTCAACGGCCCGTTTTAACATTCACTCGACGGTTCCGGCGATTGCCGGTACCGTTTTTTGTTTCCCTCACTCAAACTCACCCGTCCACATTGTGAAGATTTGTCCCCTGTGCGACTGTTCCAGATTTTGAAAAGGTCTCCACCTTCATAATGGTGACACCACTATTAATCCGCTCTTAACATTACGGCGGCATCCTTCGGCGGTTCTAATTCGAATGTGATTTCCCAGGTTTTTTTTCTGTGCGAATCATGATCCGCAAGTCTCCGAAATCCAAAGGATGTTAAGAATGCCGGTCCGAAAACGTGGTTTTACCCTGATTGAATTGCTCGTCGTGATCGCCATCATTGCGATCCTGATCGCATTGCTCCTGCCAGCTGTGCAGCAAGCCCGCGAAGCCGCACGCAGGACTCAGTGCAAGAATAATCTGAAGCAAATTGGTCTGGCTCTGCATAACTATCACGACGCCAACTCCGCCTTACCATCTGGAAGCATTGTGCTCCTGAATGCGGCAGGAACAACTTACAATGGACATGGATGGACATGGCACGCCAGCATACTTCCGTATATCGAGTACGCGAACATGTATGCAGCGATACAGGGCCCAAATGATGGCGGACTCGGCGCGGAGTTGGGTGGTACCACCGACCCGAAGCAGACTCTGGCCGGAAAAACCGTCATGTCCATTTTTTGGTGTCCATCTCAGCCGGACGTCACTTCAGGCGCACAGAAAGGTGGCTATTCGCCGTCAAACTATAACGGCAACATGGGGACACTCATCGGATACAATGGCGACGATTGTTATGGTGGAGTTGTCACGAATGCAGCGGGAATGCGAGCACCGGGCGGCTGCATGAACGCAGACGGAATCTTCTTTATCAGCAGTAGTATTCGTTTTCGCGATGTGACGGACGGTCTGAGCAACACCATCTTTGTGAGTGAAGTGATCGATTCCGGCGGAGATGCAAATAAGCTGGGTGGCGCAGGAAGCGATCGCAAGCACTGTTTCTCTGGCGGTTCAGACAGCAATCCACCTACAGAGATGAGTGAGTATCTGATCGCTGCCGAAAGTAACGATCCGATCAACACATATGCAGAAGAAGCCGCTGGTAGTTATCACGTGGGCGGTGCGCAGTTCGTGATGGGCGACGGCAGCGTGCGATTTCTCTCAGAGAATATGAGTATGACTATTTATCAGGGAATCAGCACTCGAGGGACCGGCGAAGTCGTAGGCGAGTTCTGATTTGGGACCGCAAAAAAACGGCGTTTCTGTCACTAGTGTAGTGTCTCACGCTGTTGTTGAATTATGGGATGGAGTTGAATCACTGGTGAACCCCGGGATTCGAAGCAATCCCGCATAGAATCATTGATGAATCAACGTGGGATAATTGAACGCAAGTAGGAGACGCTACACTAGGTTCCACCGCCATTGACTTCTGCGGCGGCGGAACCTCAGCATGGTCCCGGGAAGTCAGAAAGAGTATGTTTAATGGTAAATGGAACAGCGTGTTCTCGGACATCGGCGAGCCGCAGATTTTTTTTAGCGACTTTGTCTTTCGTCCTGGCTACGTCTGTCGGATGCAGTGGCAGCTCTGATCAGCCGGAACTAGGTCTCGTGTCTGGAACCGTCACACTCAACGGATCTCCTCTCTCTGGTGTGGCCGTGACGTTTCGTCCTGACGACGGGCGTCCGGCGGTGGGAAAGACCGACTCGGAGGGCAACTATCAACTGACGTATATACGCGACACTCTCGGCTGCAAAATTGGCCACAATCGTGTTGAGATTGGTAATAGTGAAGAGTCCGGGGAAGTAAATGAGCAAGAGGGTGAGCAGGAAGGGGATAACGTCCGCCAGGACCCCAAAAAAAGGGCTAACGAGATTCCCGCTCGCTATAACGTTCGTTCTGAGCTTGAAGCAGACGTGAAGGTCGGTGAGAACAAGTTCAACTTCGATCTCAAGTCGTGAGACTCTTGAAAGTCCTTACCCTTCCGGTGGATCACACGGGGAGGGTTGTTCGTTTGGTTGATCTCCAAATGTGAAGAATCGTTCCAGGAATCGAAGCCACTCAGCGAACAGCCACCCTGTTTCAACAGGTGCCCCGGTCTTCTTCGAGCCTTTCCCATGATCTCCGACGAAATTGAGCGACTGGTTCAACTCCGCAATTCGGGATCGCTTTCGGAAGACGAGTTTCTTCAGGCCAAACAGCGAGTCCTGAACGGACAGACGGCCGAACGGCCTGCGTTCTTTCAGCAGACTTCCGGAATGACTGACGTCTCGGGACGCATCTGCGGAGTGGAACCCAAGATTTGGCTCACACTGATGCACGCGTCTCAACTGCTGACGTGGACAGCGGTTGGTGTTGTTGCACCGTTTGTGATGTGGCTGCTCAGTCGAGATCAGTCTCGTGAAGCCAACAGACATGGATTGATGATTCTCAACTGGATGCTGAGCAGTCTGGTTTACTTCGTGGTGGCCGGGCTGGCCTGCTTCACTATTGTTGGTTTCGTGATCGGAGCGCCGATGTTTGCCGTGCTCGTCGTTGTGAATATCGTCTTTCCCATCATCGGCGCTCTCCAAGCCAGTTCAGGACAGCTCTGGCGATATCCGTTCACCATCAACTTCTTCGACCCGGATGCGATTTGAATCGCGGTGATCAACCACTGAAGGCTATTGGATTAGTCACAAAACTGAGCCGCGAGGCGCTAGCCGCGGGTGTTTTCCACTTGTTTTTCTGATATTTAACCGCCGCTAGCGCTTTGCGGCTCACCAAATCAACTGCCTGCTAGCCAACGTCGTACGTCACCACGCCATGACGCTGAGCCCGGCTGATACGCTCGGTGGCGTAAAGGCCAGCCAGAACGAACTCCACGCACGAGGCTCGAACGGCCGCGTTGTCAGCGGCATTGACCTCGAACGCTTTGTCCCACACAGGCGGAACTCGCTTTAGCAGCGTTTCGTAATGTGCGCTGGGCATCATGTCGCCGACTTCGATTTTGACGCCCTTCGAAAAGATCTGCGAGATCGCCTCCAGACCGTGCTGCTCGACGTACTCTTCGAAGATGGTCTTGATCGATTCGGCGATCACGGCGTCCAGAACCTGGCGTTCGTTCATCTGATGACTGCTCATCAGATCCACTTCCAGCTTGCCGAGCGACGATGAATACAAATGGCCCAGATCGCTGATACGAGGCACCGCTGGCTTTTCACCCAGCACCGCGCCTCGCCGCCGCGCGCTGGCGATCATCGTTTGATAATTCGCGATGCTGAACCGTGCGCTGACTCCTGAGCTTTGGTCGATGTAGCGACTCTTGCGAGCCGCTCGGCTGATTTGTTCGATGATCTGCTTCATAAAAAACGGCACGAGCACCGGGAACTCGCCGTCCAGCGGAACTTCGCATTCCTGTTCCATGATCTGTATCCCGGCGTCTCGCTCGGCCGGATAGTGAGTGTGAATCAGGCTGCCGATTCGATCCTTCAACTGCGGAATCACTTTCCCGCTGCGGTTGTAGGTTGATGGATTCGCCGAAAACAGAATCATCACGTCCAGATCGAACTGCACGGGGTAGCCTCGAATCTGCACATCGCGTTCTTCGAGGATATTAAACAAGCCGACCTGCACCAGTTCATCGAGTTCCGGCAGTTCGTTCATCGCGAACAGGCCTCGATGCATTCTTGGGATCAACCCAAAGTGCAAAGCGTCTTCGGCCGACATGCTTGTTCCGCCTGCGAGCTTTGCCGGGTCAATTTCTCCGACGATGTCTGCAAACTTCGTCCCGGGAGCGAGCCTTTCCGCATAGCGTTCCTCGCGAGGCCACCAGCGGATGGGGATTTGTTCGGCGGGCAGTTCCGCAAGACACCGCTTGCCCTGAGACGTAATCGGCTTGTAAGGATCTTCGTGAACCGGACAACCGGGCAGATCGAGGTATGGGATGAACTCATCAAGAAAGCGGGGCAGGGCTCTCATCATACGACTTTTGCCCTGGCCTTTTTCGCCCAGAAACAGCATGTCATGTCCGGCCAACAGCGCGAGACTGATCTCAGGAACGACCGTGTTCTCATAGCCCACGATGCCCGGAAACAACTCCTCGCCGGACGCCAGCATTCTTTGAAAGTTCTCGCGAATCTCTTCTTTCACGGTCTTCGATCGCCAGCCGCTGGCTCGGAGTTCGGAGAGCGTAGAAGGTCGTGCGGTGCCTGTTGACATGTTTCACTGATCCCGTCATGCGTAGTTGTTTGGGCCGAGTCGGTCCCCAACGGGATTATTGACGTCCCGGACGCTGGGAACAGTGTACAGCAGGAATAAAGATGTGGTTTCGCGGCGATCCGCGAAAATCACTCTTAACCGCTTCAAACAGGCTCTTGACGTCTGTCGATTGTTGAGTTCACGATCTCGTGCCATAGTTCCGGTCTTTCGATCCCGCCTTCCCAAGTGACCCATTCATGACCAGCGTCACCATCGTTTTGAACGCCATCGAATCGGGCGAGGCTCGGACTGAGGATCTGCTTCCGCTAGTGTATGACGAACTGCGCAAGCTAGCGGCTGGGCAGATGAAGCATGAACGAGCCGGACAGACTCTCCAGGCCACGGCGCTTGTCCATGAAGCATTTCTGAGACTCGTTGGTGACGACAAAGCGACGTGGCAGAATCGTCGGCATTTCTTCGGCGCTGCTGCGATCGCGATGCAGCGGATTCTGGTTGAACAGGCTCGCCGAAAATCTCGACTGAAACGCGGCGGCGACCTTCAAGGAGTGGACCTTTCGCAAATTGATGTGTCCGTCGACGAAGCAAAATCCGACGATGAACTGATGGCACTGGATGAAGCCCTGACGCTGTTTCAAAGCGAGGATCAGGAAAAGGCTGAGCTTGTTCGATTGCGGTATTTCGCGGGTCTCACCGAAGAAGAGGCCGCGCTGGCTCTCGATATCTCCCGAGCCACGGCCTCACGGTGGTGGACGTATTCCAAGGCATGGCTGTTTGAAAAGATGCGGGGGGAATAGGTTCCCCAGCGCGGTCTGCTGAATTAGTGCGCCGCAAAGCGCTAGCTGCGGGTGAGCGTCGGAAAAATCCTGGAAAAATCCTGCGGCTGGTTCTGGCGTGTGAATGTCTTGAAAGGACGTGAAAACACCCGCGGTTAGCGGCTTGCGGCTCAGAATTGTGATGAAATCAACAACCCGCATGCCATCGAGCGGCATACATCAGCTGGCCGGCACAATTTGGTTCACGTCTGTGGCTCATGGCGCAAACCAAAATTTCGACATAAGGGCTGACTCCGTACCGCTCGGGTCCTTTTTGCACTATTCCGGGTTTTTCGTGAGGCGCTGAGATGGACCGTGACGCATGGCATCTTGAAAGGGTTAATCTGATCCCCGGAGAACGACCATGACCGAGCCATCTGATCGAGCATCACAAAATTCCAGCCAAATCAACGACGGAGAAGAATCCTGTCGCCAGACGATGGTCCATGCCGATGAAGCCACCAGTGCGTCTTCGATCAATCCCGACACGATCGAAGGTCTGTTTCTGCTGGCCCTGCAGAAGGCTCCGGCTGAACGCATGGCGTTTGTCGATGACGCATGCGGTACGGATCCGGAACGACATCGGCGAGTGACCGCGTTGTTGCGAGCTTTCGACGATGCTGGCAGTTTTCTGGAAGCTCCGGCCGTCGGCCAGCGCCCGGAGCGAGAAGTATCGCTCAGTTTCCTCAAACCCGCGAACAAGGATGGCGTGCTGGGAACCATTGGCCCGTACGAAGTTCTCGAGGTCATTGGCCGAGGCGGCATGGGCGTTGTTCTGCGTGCTGTCGATCCTAAATTGAATCGCGTGGTGGCCGTGAAGGTTTTGCTGCCAGAACTTGCCGCCAATCCGAATGCGCGACGACGCTTTCTGCGCGAAGCTCAGGCGGCGGCGGCGATCAGTCATCCTCATGTGGTGACGATTCACGCAGTCGATGACTCGCACGAAGACGCCAATGGAAAACCGGTTCCGCCGTATCTTGTCATGGAGTGCGTCGTTGGCCAGTCACTGCAGCAGAAGCTGGATCGAGTTGGAACGTTGCGAATCGCCGAGATCCTGCGTATCGGTCGTCAGATCGGCGACGGTCTTGCTGCCGCTCACAAGCAGGGCGTGATTCACCGCGACATCAAGCCGGCCAATATTCTCCTCGAGAATGGTGTTGAACGAGTCAAGATTACCGACTTCGGACTAGCTCGTGCGACTGACGACATCACGGTGACTCGCACCGGCGAAGTCAGCGGCACGCCTCAATACATGTCGCCGGAACAGGCCAGCGGTGAACGAGTCGACCATCGCAGCGACTTGTTCAGTCTAGGTTGCGTGATGTATGCCATGTGTACCGGGCATAGTCCGTTTCGAGGTGACAGTATTGTTCACGTCATCAAGCGAGTGACCCAGGACACACCTCGTTCAATCGCCGAACAGAACCCCGAGATCCCTCGGTGGCTGATTGAGATCATCACTTGCCTGCTGCTGAAGAATCCCAAGCATCGGTTTCAGACGGCTGCGGGTGTCGTGGCGATCCTGGATGAGCATCTGGCTCGCATTCAACACCCGACGGAATCTGGATCGCATTCGGTGATCAATCAGCAGATTCCGGCAACGAAGACTGCTGTGGCGCCGATTGGTGACTCATCCGAATCTCTTCTTTCTGTGAATTCGAAAACTGATCGGCGGACTTCGCGAGCCATCTGGGGACGCAGACTGCTTTGGATGAGCGCCATCATAGCCGCCGTGGCGATCATCGTGCTATTTGTGTATGCCTCCCATGCTGCCTATTTGCAGTGGCTGCCTATCACCGCACAGTTCTATATCCCGGTCGTCGTCGCTGTGTTGGGACTCAGCGTTCTTCTGGCTCTTGCCGGGGTGATTCTTTCCGGGTCGACGTCTGGCGATTCTCCGAGCACTTCTGTTCTTGCATTTTATCTGCTGCTCGGTCCGCTTGGAATCGTGCTCTGGCTCATGGATCGAGAACGTCGAGACACCATTCGCAGAACTTCGTCCACGCCTGCCAATCCGGCTACACCAGCAAGTGCGGCCGATGAAGTTGCGTCACCGCAAACCGTTTCCATGCAGTTTGGTGCAGCAGTTGTTCAAAACGTTCCCATTGAAAACTACCTGCACTACGCTGCCATCCGCCGCTTGGGTATGACATGGATTCTTATGGCACTTGGCGCCGCTGTGTTCTCCTTCCTTTCGATGCCGCAGCCCATGTTGATGCAAACACCATTCGAAAAGATCATCCAGCGGCTCGGGGAACAGGCGACGATCGTTCTGATTGGCTGGGCCGTGACTACGGCCGTGGTTTCACGACAACGCCAGATGAGTTCCCCAATGTTTGGGTTCTTGTCTTCTTCCTCTTCCGCGTGCATTCTCGCTGGCTATTTTTGGGCAACGATCCTGCGGATTCCGGCAGCTAATGGCGGAGCGATGCTGCAAACTGTCATCGGTATGGCGGTTCTCCCGACAATCTGTGTGTTTGTCCTGTGCGGCTATGTGCTGCGTGTGATGAGTCGCTCAGAGGAATTCCGGAAGCAGTCTGCGACACCAACAACGTCCGCAAGAACTCTGGTTTGGCTCCTGCCGTTCATATTTGGCTGCATGCTCCTTTCTCGATGGTTCAACGGGCCTCTATCTTCGCCGGGTCATGTTGGTTTGACGCCTGAAGAAATTCATGGGGCTACTGAGTTTGTTGCGCAGCGATTCCGCAGGCCTGTTTTGTCTGTTGTAACCGCAGGGAACAGCAATGCGAGTGTTGTGCTGAAGGCGGAAAACGGCAGCGAACAGCGAATTCACTTGAAGAAATCTGTCACCGGACTCTGGGAACTCGATCCGGCGCATCATGCCACAGTGATCGAAGTCAACAAAGGCGATTCGCTGGGGCCGATCAATGACGAATGGGGCGGGTTGATTGTCCCGGAGCTCGACCCTGGATTGCATCTGGCGTTGATTGGAAACGGCCCGCGCATTTTGGGATTTGCCCCACAGATGATCGCGCAGGGTCGACATCAGGTTCCCGCCGGTTCCTACTCTCCTCTGATTTTCGACAGTTGGGCGGGCTGGCTTGGTGACGTCAAATCAAATCCGCAAGGAGACTACAAAGGAATCTACCGAACAATCGATATGACAATGTCAGGCCTGGATATCGGGATGAGATTGTACGACGCCGAATCCGGTACATGGTCCGTATCGCTCTACACGGCTGATCCGTCGCACTTTGATGTTGAGGCGGGCGAATTCACCACGGTAACTGCACGCCGCGACTTACGAAAAATTGCCGCGGGCAGTGCTTACTTCAATCAAGACGCGAAGAAAAGATTTGTTGCTGGTCAGTTCTATCGCTTTCTGTGGAACGGCAGGAAGTATTCTTTATCAGCGGATCAGGCGATCGTTGTCGACATCCTGTTGAAACGGCTCGCCGAAGGGCAACTTGCGACACTCGAGCTGGAAGTCCTCGACGCCGTTTTTGAGGTTGGTGGATCGAGATTCGACAGCCTGCACACAGTGTTCAACCTTGGAAACCACCCGGCGTGGGGTGACGTGGTAGCGACCAAAACCGAGGAAAGCAAAACCAAAGCGGACTTGGTCCCTCTCAAGTCTGAGCCTTCAGCGATCAACCCTTAGAATTCCGATTGGCTGTCGGCCGACTCCCGAATACGGCTATGCGAGTCGTTGTCGCTGCCTTCGATGGCGAGCTCCAAACAGAGTCGCCTTGGCCACGCGGAAACGTTTTTCAAAAGACGCTCTAATGCGAACATCCGCCGCCGACGGATTCGAAGAAGTCGTGGCCTTTGTTGTCGACGAGGATGAACGCGGGGAAGTCCACGACGTCGATTTTCCAGATGGCTTCCATTCCGAGCTCGGGGAACTCAACCACTTCCACGTTGCGGATATTTTCCTTCGCTAGAATCGCGGCTGGGCCTCCGATGCTGCCGAGGTAGAAGCCGCCATGCTTGTGACAGGATTCCGTGACCTGCTTTCCTCGATTGCCTTTGGCGATCATGATCATGCTGCCGCCTGCGGACTGAAACAGGTCGACGTACGAATCCATGCGACCGGCTGTTGTCGGTCCAAACGAACCGCTTGCGTAGCCTTCTGGCTTCTTGGCTGGACCGGCGTAGTAAACCGGATGGTCCTTGAAATACTCAGGCAGCGGCTGACCAGCATCCAGTCGTTCCTTTAGCTTCGCGTGAGCTATATCCCGAGCCACGACCATCGGCCCCGAAAGCAGCAGCCGAGTCGTCACCGGATACTGCGAAAGTTCCGCAAGAATGTCCTTCATTGGCCGGTTCAGGTCGATGCGAACGGCCGATTCATCCTTGCGATGCCGCAAGCTCTCCGGGATGTACTTGAGCGGTTCGAATTCCAGCTGTTCGATAAACACGCCGTCCTTTGTGATTTTGCCCTTCGCCTGTCGATCGGCGCTGCAGGAAACTCCGATACCGATCGGCAGGGACGCTCCATGCCGCGGCAGACGGATGACTCGTACGTCGAGAGCGAAATACTTTCCACCAAACTGCGCCCCGATGCCGCACTTGCGAGCGGATTCCAGCATCTGCGATTCCATCTCGAGGTCTCGAAACGCACGGCCTTGAGCGTTGCCGGTGGTCGGCAAATGGTCCAGATATTTCGTTGAGGCCAGCTTGACCGTCTTCATCGTGGATTCGGCGGAAGTTCCTCCGATCACGAAAACCAGGTGATACGGCGGACACGCGGCGGTGCCCAGAGTCAACATTTTCGACGTCAGATATTCGACCAGCGACTTCGGATTCAGGACGGCCCGAGTCTCCTGATAGAAGAACGACTTGTTCGCCGACCCGCCGCCTTTGGCGATGAACAGAAACTTGTAGTCACTGCCGTCGCAGGTTGTCAGTTCGAGCTGAGCCGGCAGATTGGTGTTCGTGTTCTTCTCATCCCACATCGTGAGAGCCGCGTTTTGCGAGTACCGCAGATTGTTCTCGGTGTACGCGTCGTAAACTCCTCGCGACAACGCGGCTTCATCGCCGCTCGACCAAACAGCGTGGCCCTTTTTTCCCTGAATGATGGCGGTGCCCGTGTCCTGGCAAAACGGCAGCACTCCGGCGCTGGAAACGTCGGCGTTCTTCAACATCGTCAACGCGACCATGCGGTCGTTGTCTGATGCTTCCGGGTCGTCCAAAATCGCGGCGACCTGCTTCAGGTGCGAGGGGCGCAGGAAGAAATTGATGTCGTGAAACGCCTGAGAACTCAGCAGCGTCAACGCCTGAGGATCGATGCACAACATCTCGCGACCGTCGAACGGCTTGACCGTCACATGCTCTTTTGTGAGCAGCCGGTACTGAGTGTCGTCGGTTCCAAGATCAAACAACGGTTCATAAACAAAAGGGGCGGTTGGCACGATGAGTTCACTGTTCAAAAGGTAGACGGTACGGCGGCACCAGCTCGACGCTACATGTTAGATCATCGCGTGGGCGGATTAAACGCTCGCTGCCCGCTTCTGCCCGCCTATTTCTTCTCTTCCGGAGGCAGCGAGCGGATGCGGACGTTCTTCAGACGTCCGGTGGTGGCATATGTTGAAAACCCGAACGGCTTTGAGCGATCCACTTGGAATCGCGTGCCCACTTTCTTGTCCGTGATATCCACATCCACGATTTTTGCATCATCGATCCACGCATGAAGATGATTGTCACGCACAACAATTCGTATCTTGTACCACTGGCCTTTTTCGAACTTTTGGTAGCTGGTCGTTTCGTTTTCGGACGCGTCCATGCCGTTAAGGCTGGAGATTCCGCAGACGCCGCCGCCCCAGCCACCGAGGATCAGCGAGCAATGACTGTCCTTGACGGGAAACGTCAGGCCGGCAAAAAAGTCACTGCCAGCCGATCGTTGCGCCTCGTATTGAATTTCGTAGTTTGATTTTGGAATTTCCTGTTCCGTGTGGATGCCGGACAGATCGGCTCCCTGAGAAATCACGACCTCCCCATTTTCGACGAAGACTTCTCCTTCACCGCCGAAATTGGTGACTTTCCAGCCTTCCAGATCCTTGCCGTTGAACAACGGCTTCCATCCGTCTTCTTCCTCCGACTTCGCTACCTCCTTCGCCGCTGGCTTTGCTCCGTCGTGCTTCTTTTCGTCGGCCTTCGTCGCTTGAATTGCCAATGACGATACAAACACCGCTGCCAACAGCATCACGAGGCTGGCCCGAATCATCTCGGCGAGACTATGGCTTGAAGACTGAAATGGCAAACTCATCAAAATCGCTCCTGAAAGCTGCGGACGACGACCGGTACTGTGTGACGGCCAGAAATCAAGGTCCACGTTATCAGCCGGAACCGTAGCTGTCCATTCTGCGCATCGGGAAGGGGTAGATGATAGACACGTCTACGGCTTGCTGGCAGCATGAATTTGTAGATGAAGAGTCTGCCTGCGGCGAGGGGCTGGCTCCTGGACGGTGTTGGTCAGCAGCACCTGAAGTGCCAGCGGGACAGGATCTGCTCTGGCAGGCTCAAAGCAGGAAGCTTCAACTTATCTGCCAACCGAAGCGCGAGTATCGAATGGCACATTCCTTCGACGAGTACTTGGCCGGCCAGACGTTTCCTCCCTGAGCCGCCTTCGCCATTTGATCAGCGGTCTTGATTCGTCCACGTCGTTTGGACTTCTATCTCTTCGTTTTAGACCTTCTTTCCTGCTGGGCGTCTTCGCTCGTATCTCCCCCGCCTTCACCGAATACGCATCATCCAGACGCAGCATCGGCTTCTTTTGAAGCACTTTCAATTCCGTCTCCTGCTCTGCATTCCGCTTCGGGTTCGCTGCGAGTCGCTTCTGCATTTGCAGAATCTGTCTCACAAGGTCATCATGGTTCAGATTGTGTTATGCATTCAGTTCCTTCCACATACGCCAAATGAGCGCATGAGTCCCTGTCATCAGCATTTTTCGCGCCATGGACAGCCACCACACGAAGCTACAGCCAGACCATTAAACGGATGATCGAATTGACGGACGCCTTAGAGCGAGTTGAGGAAGGTGTCTGGAACTCCCCGGCGGTACGTGATTCTCGACAAACGGCTGCCGCCTCCAAAGTTCCAGACACTTTTTTCGACAGCCTTCTAAGGCATGGACATTTTTTCCATGAGCAGGCGGAGGGCATCGGGCGATGTCACACATGCAAGTTCAAAAGATCCGCTCTTGCAAGGTCTTTGGCGTCGCAGGCAAGCAAGAACCTGTACGACAATAGGAGTCTCTTGAAATGACGGTACAACAAAACGCTCTCATGAAACGCGCCTTTATCCTCTTCGCTGCGCTATTGCTTTCGCCTTTGCCGACGCTTCAAGCTGGCAGGCCGAACATCCTCCACATCCATGCAGACGACCATCGCGCGGATGGATCGCGAGCACTCGGCAATCCCATGTTACAGACACCCAACCTCGATTCGCTCGTCGAACGTGGCATGACATTCAAACATTGCTACACCATGGGCTCCATGATCGGCGCAGTTTGCACGCCGAGTCGCACGATGATGCTCACCGGACGATCCTGGCTACGAATTCCTGGAGCGCCTGACGCGAAGCCCAACGCAAGGGAGCCCATGACTTTCATGCCGCGTGTTCTCGAGTCGGCTGGCTACCAGACTTGGCATATGGGGAAGTACGGGAACGGTTTCCCGGCTGCTCTCAAAGAATTTCAAACGACCATCAACGATGATGCCAAAGGCGATGATCCGACGACCGACCGCACTCATTCCAGCCAACGGCTGGCTGATGGGACTATCCTGTTCCTTCAGTCACGCGGGAATACAAGTGATGCGAAGCCTTTCTACATTTACATTGCACCGCCAGTCCCCCACGATCCACGCTCGGCCGAGCCTCAGTTTCATAGGCTCTACGATCCCGCCAGGATAACTCTCTCGCCGGCATTCATGCCACAGCACCCTTTTGACAACGGCGAGATGACCGTGCGCGATGAAGCACTGGCACCCTGGCCCCGAACCCCCGAAGACACGAAACAACAGAACGCTGATTACTACGCATGCGTCACTGGGCTTGATCATCACATTGGTCGCATCTTTGCCGAACTGAAAGCCAGCGGTCAGTGGGAGAACACGATCATTATCTTCAGCGCTGACAATGGCCTTTCGCTTGGTGAACATGGGCTGTTTGGAAAGCAGAATCTTTACGAATTCGGTGGAATGCATGTCCCGCTCGTTGTCGCCGGACCTGGTATCGTGAAGGGACAGAGCGAAGCTTTGGTCTACTTAATGGATTTGTTCACGACCTTTGCCGACTTCGCCGGGGCCGGCGTACCTGAAGGCGTCGAGGGTATTAGCCTCCGTCCTATTGCAGAGGGCAAGCAAACTAAAGTCCGAGACGTGCTTTATACAGCCTACCGCGATCGCCAACGCGCTATTCGCGACAACCGCTGGAAACTCATCCGATATCCGCTCGTCGATCGCACACAATTGTTCGATCTCAGTGCAGACCCGCTCGAACTGAACAATCTAGCTGACAAACCGGAACAGAAAGCGAAGCTCGCTGAGATGACCGAGTTACTGAAAAAGGAAATGGCTGCCCACGCTGACGATTTCCCGCTCACGGTTGCTAATCCCAAGTCCGGAGAGTGGAGTCCACCTGCACCGGGCTCCGGGCCAACGAAGCGCGCCAAAAGACCGATCAGTGGCGATGAGAAAGTTACGCCAGCGAAGGAGAAGAAGAAAGCTACGACGATCAAATGAACCTATATCAGACTCCAGCATCTGCTGCATGGCGCAACCTGTCCCGTTTGCAACTCATATTGTTGCTTTGCCTTTTCGGCGTCACTTCCCTCAGCAACAGCGACCGAGTGTATGCGGCCGATGCGGACATCACCCCCAGTCGCTCAGTGACCTACAAATCGATCGATGGTGTTGATTTGAAGCTGGACATCTTTGAGCCAAAGGACCTGAAGCTAACCGATCGTCGGCCAGCCATCGTGTTCTTTTTCGGCGGGGGATGGAGCGGCGGCGATACAAAACAGTTTTATCAACATGCCAAGGCAATGAATGACCAGGGTATGCTGGCCATCTCGGCGGATTATCGAGTGAAGAGTCGTCACAAAACGACTCCTTTCGAATGCGTGAAGGATGGCAAATCGGCGATTCGTTGGGTTCGTGAGCACGCGGCTGAACTGGGTGTCGATCCCAATCGGATTGTTGCCAGCGGTGGCTCGGCGGGTGGTCATGTGGCAGCTTGCACTGCACTCATTGAGGGAGTTGAAGAAGTAGGTGAAAAGACGAGCGTCAGTTCTATTCCGAATGCGATGATCCTCTTCAATCCCGTGCTCGATACGACGGATAAGGGATACGGCGCGAAGAACTTCAAACCTGACCAGCAGACGGAGGTCTCGCCTTGTCACCACGTCCGAAACGGTATCGTGCCGACGATTGTCTTTCACGGTACAGCAGACAAGACCGTGCCGTTCGAGAACGCCGAACGCTTCGCTGGACTGATGAAAGAAGCGGGCAACGAATGTGTTCTTGTCCCCTTTGAAGGCAAAGACCACGGCTTCTTCAACGGCTCACTTTTCCGCAAGGCAAACGGGGATGCTGAATTTGACGTGACCATGATACGCTCGATCGAGTTTCTGACCTCACTGGATTTTCTTCCAACTGTGGTAACGAAATGACCAGCTCGAAACAAGCGGACTCGTTCGGGGATACCTGGCAGCGAAGATCGGTTTTGTTGTGGTGTGATCTGCCTGCTGCGCCAAAAAAATCTGCGTTTTCCTGACCTGAAGCTGCCTTAAACGTCTGGTGTCAAGAAGGTGGGTGTCAAACAGTTGTAACAGCTGAGTTCATCAACCAGAGATCGCACACGGTCGTGGAAATTTCGACCGTGCCCCAGAGCGACGACTGCAAAACGTGCGATGATTCTTTCGCTGCGTGAGGTATCAAACTGATAGTGGGCGAACCTCGCGTCGCTATGGATCCTGTAGTAAGCTCGCTCGCCGTTCTGAGTCCTGTGAGTTTACTCCGCATGGACGGCGTCATCACTGCTGCCGTTGTGAACGTGATACCGAACATTTCCTCAAGGACCAACGGGATTTTGCGTTAGATGATGCCGATCACGTTTCGCTGGTAACTCGCTAGGCTTCGCTGTTGCGGGCCGATGCGACTGTGCAGAATCTCGCCATCGCCCCGCTTCAGCACCAACTTGCCGCGGTCGTCGCACCCGGCCGCCGGATGGCGATACAGCACGACTCGATAACGACCGTCGAGGATGTCCTCTTGCTGACGCTCGGCTTGCGCTATTGAATTCATTGTCGTCTCCTGATCCTCGCACTGCGGACATCTGGCCGGAACAGAGACATCTATAGCCCAGTCGTGTGCGGTCGGTGTTTTGCGAGACCATCCCGGATGGCTGACCGGGGCTCCGAGCTTCTTGTTTGTGTCCGACGCGGCTGGGGTTGTCGGCGAAGCGGACATTCGTGTTCATAGTTGGGGTAAAAGCTGATTCCGTTCGGAATCCTTCCCGAATGCCGATACTCTCAGCGGATGAAACTTTCTCACCATAATCTTTCGCTGTGCGACTAAACTCTCAAGAGGATCACGTGCCGCCGGAGAGTTCCTGACACCTTTTTGTGAGATAGGCTATGGTCAGATGGTCGACCAGTTTGCCATCACGTGGTCGATTGCGTTGGGCTGATCACGGATGACGCCCGGTTCTTTGGGTTGTTCGATCTGTGGGTCGGCTGGGGTGAACTCCTCTGCTGCTGCGAGAACGTTTGTTGTCGCTGCGGTTTGGCGGTTAGTGGCTTTGGCGGAAGCTTCTTTGCTCTTCAGCGGGAACACTTCCTTCGGTGGCAATTCAGCCAGCTGATGGTCCTCTGTCATCTCGTCGAACTTTGTGATGGTCACATCCACCGGTGTGCTCCATGCACTAATCACGTTTGTGGTACTCACAGCTCGAACCCAGACACGATAGACCCTTGGCAACAAACTGGTCGTCGGTGTGAAACTGGCTGTTGTGAGATTGGTCACGCTGATGACGCTGCCACTGCCGTCAGCTTTTGAGACCAGCAATTCGTACCGTGCGGCTCCCTGAACTGCGGTCCAGGTGAAAGTCGGAGTTCGGTTGGTGGTGGTTCCCTGCGGTGTCAACAGCGTTGGCTTGCCGCCGACGTTGAAGTCTACCGGAGCGTTCCACGTGCCAGCGATCCCCGTTGATGTAAATCCGCGAATCCACCAGCGATAGTCGCTATTCACCAGGGCTGTCGTGGGCGTCCAGGTTGTGGTGGTGATGGTTGTCGGGTTCGTCACCGTGGCGCCCGTGGCACGATTTCGAATCACGATCTCATACCGGTTCGCACCAGGAAGAGCGGTCCATTGGAAGACGGGCCTGTTCGTGAATGTCGGGCCGTTTGGACCGGTCGCACTGACGACTCCGGCTACTGTGAAAGCACTTGGGGCCGACCATGTTGCCGCGTTTCCTGCCACGTCGATTCCGCGAACCCAGACTTTGTAGAGACCGACTCCCAAGTTGGTTGTTAACTGATAGCTATTGCTCGTGATGTTGGCGTTTCGTATGACCTGAGTCTGCCCGGTGGTCAAATTGTCGAGCCAGAGATCGTACTTTGCGGCACCCGGAAGATTAGTCCATGTCAGTTGAGGTGAATTCACCGTCACCGGGGAAACGAGTGTGTTGATCGTTGGCGCCGAGGTGATCTGGAAATCTCGCGGTGCCGACCACCCGGACGTTATTCCCCCGACAAACTTCGATCGCACCCATACTCGGTATTTTCCGATACCGAGCGGAGAAGCGGGCGTAAAGCTGCTCGTGGTCACGTTGGCCTGCAGCACGGGATTCTGTCCTGTGGACACGTTGGTTATCCACACATCGTAGGACGACGTACCTGTTGTTGCCGACCAGGTTACCTGCGGAGTCTGGCTGGTCGTCGTGGCTGCCGGACCAGATATCACTGGCCGCTGCTCGTTCTGAGTCAGAATCAGACGATTGCCGGTTCCGGTTCCGATCTGCATTCGCGATACTGTTACCAGACCATCTGCATCCGCCACCAGCGTGCCGGACTGCACCGTGTCTCCGGTTGAGACGTTGATGTTCTGCCATGCGATGACCGCCCCCGGCAGCATCCGAAAAGCCTGAAGTCGTTGAGGCGTGACTTCGGCTAACTGAGCCACTGTTGTGGACCGGAGTGCCATTTCGTACCGGTTTGACGTGTCCACGATGTCGGTCGTGAAGTGGTTCCACGGCACGGACCATTCGATCGTCATGTTGTAGAAGTTCGTCGCTGTTGTTCCTGGGTCCTGCGGTCCGGATCCTGTCGCATTGGCTATCGACGGATAGCTCATGTTTTTCGGATAGGTCCATTTTCCCAGTCCGCCGATCTCCGGGCTGAACATCGAATCGAGAGCGAAGTCGAAGCTCATCCAGTTATGATCCCAGCCCAATCGCTGTTCCGCCGTGTAACCTGCGCTACCAGCATTCAAGGCTGCGATGAACGGCCGGCCCTGAGTGGCCCAGTCGATCACGTCGTCGGCCTTTCCGTGTCCGACCATCATGAAGGCCATTGGCTCGCCACGGCGATTGGTCAGCTGCTCAACATGATTCATCCAGTTGTAAACGCCCACGCCGTCATACTGTTTCATCGGTGTCGCGTACGGGCCGTTGTTAACGATCGGAAGGTTTAATGCCTGAGAACCCCACAGCACCGAATAGTCGGTCTGAAAGAGAGGGCTGGCCGGATAATTGGTCATCGGCTCGCTGGCGAAGATACCACTGAACACGTTTCCATACCGCATCCCCAGCGACACCGATCCCGAAGCTCCCATGGAATGTCCCTGGGACTGTATTCGCTGCTGATCGACATTAAAGATCGTGGACACTTCTTCGATCATCTTCAGAAGACGCTGTTCCGTGAAGTTTTCCACATGTCCGGACGTCGGAAAGGCTCCGTCTGTTTTATAGTTGTGATCGGCAGCGAACCCGTACCACCACGTTTGGAAGTGGTCGCCGGGGATTCCACCGCCCGGATCATCCGGAAAGACTTCGATACACTGCCAGTCGAATTCGGCCTGCTGTTCCATGCGCATGCGCTCACCATAGGCATGCGGCATGACCTTTAGAGGCCAGGCGATTCCCGGATCATAGTTGCTCGGCAAAGCCACCGAGTAGTTGTACGCGTAGCCCTGAAAAGTTGGATTCCATTTAGCGTAATCCATGTACTGAGTGTAGATCCGACCGTTTCTGCTGACGTTGGAAATCGTCAGTACTGGCTGAGGAGTCGCCACGCTTTCCGCTACGGCTGACGACAGCGAATTGTTTCCTGATGACAGCGTTCTGTCTTCAACGCCCTGATTCACCTGAGTCACTGCGTAGTACCAGTTTCCCGCACCACCTATCGGCGTGGTATAGACAAACAAGCCTGTATCATCTGTCAGCGGTGTCCCCAAGTCCGTGATCACGAAATTGGCTGGCACACCTTCTGAAGTTTGGGCTCGCACATTCTCCGATGTGTTGTCAGCCAAAGCTCCCCATTTATAAGTGAGCTTTGTGGCATTCGACAGGTTCGCCGTGGTGATCGGAGACGACGATCGATAGACGTTGTACTGCTCTCCGGAGACCGATGTGTCTTCGTTCCATGTGATAAACGTTTGGCCGGATCGCTGAACCGTCTGGATAGCGGTTGCTGCCAGCAGCATACGGCTTTCCAACACTTCCGGCTGCTGACTTCTTCCTGGTCGATGCCGGGCCTTCTTATTTCGCGAACGAAGCGTTTCCTGAATTCGGGCGAGGGCGATTTTCAGCATGATCTGTTTGCCGCTGAGGTTTCTGAGCATCTGAGCTCCACGGATTTTCTCCGCAGAACCACGCTCCAGTCTGCTATACCCGGCGATTTGTGGTGTTGCTAACTTGCTCGTTCGGTGCGTTTGTTGGTGGTGGTGTCCTACTCTCTTCGGTCAGTTGGACTTTACTGATAACGCCGCCTGTGTCAGTTCACTACTTCTGTTGATTATTCTCTTCATCCTTCGCTGTCTCTTGCTGCCAACGCTTTCTTCGCTTCTTCCATGTTCTGGTACGGCACCCAATAAAAGTCTGTTTTCGGGTTTTCCAGCATCATGAGTGTCTTGAGCATGTCCTTCATGTTGTTTGATAGTTGGCACAACGCGGCTTCACCTTTATTGCTGCGAGCCTTCTTAGCCAACCGGATCAGAATCCCTACGAAAGTTGAGCCAAAGTAGTCCAGCTTTCCGAAATCGACCAGCAGATGCTTGATCCCCGGCTCGCTGAGTCTGCGGTAAGCTTCGTTGTAGGCGTTTCGTATGTCGTTGTCTCGAAACTCCATGAAGGGTCCGTGTGCCACCAAAATCAGCACATTCCCTGCCTGCTCATATTCAAATATGACTGTGTCCTGGCTCATCAGCTTGTTCCGTTTTGCCTGTCCTTTACCCGTTTTGCTGTGTTTCTCTTATCTCGCCGACTCTCGCTTCCTGAAACAACACCGTAGCGACGCTGATCTTACCCTACAAGTCCTGTGTCATATCACGAGTGTTTTCTCGCTTCTTCGCGCCATCTGCTGACGCTTTTCACGGTTTTCCTTTTCCCTCCGGTTGTGAATCCTCGCTGCTTTTACATCATCGCTTGTGATATTCTGCCCCTTCTTTTCAGCTTCTTACCTTTGTCAGCGATATTGGTTTACCTCTGATCGTTAACCGACTTTTCTTCTACTGTCTTCGCTTTTCTCCGTCACACGTGGTTGTCCTGATATGTCCGTGAAGCCGTCTGATCCCGAAACTCTCTCCGTTTCGCCTATCATCAACATTTCCTGTTACAAGTTTGTCACGCTCGACAACCTTGCTGATCGACGTTCCGCAATTCATCGCCGAGCTGTCGAGTTGGGCCTCAGGGGCACGGTGCTGATCAGCCACGAAGGCATCAACTTGTTCGTCGCCGGTCCCAGAGACGCCATCCACCTGTTTGTCGATTTCCTCCGCTCGGACCCGGCTTTTTCTGATCTTCAGCCCAAGGAAAGTGCCAACGACTACCAGCCTTTCAATCGCATGCTGGTGAAAGTTAAAAAGGAGATTATCGCCTTCGGTATTGACGGTGTCGCACCGGGCCAGCGTACCTCACCAAAACTGCCTGCTCGCGAATTGAAGAAGTGGCTGGACGAAGGTCGCAAAGTTCATCTGCTGGATACTCGCAACGACTACGAATACGACCTTGGTACGTTCGATAATGCCATCAAGATGGGCCTCGATCACTTTCGCGAGTTTCCTGACGCTGTTGCCCGGCTTCCTCATGAACTCAAGAACGAGCCTATAGTCATGTTCTGTACCGGCGGTATTCGCTGCGAGAAGGCCGGACCCTTCCTGGAAATGGCCGGTTACAAAAACGTCTATCAACTCGACGGCGGCATATTGAAGTACTTTGAAGAAGTCGGCGGTGATCATTATCACGGCGAATGCTTTGTCTTTGATCAGCGAGTCGCTGTTGATCCTTCTCTCAAGGAAACTCCCACCACTCAGTGCTACATCTGTCAGGAAGTGGTGACAACAGAACAGCAAAAACTTCCTTCGTACGTTCCTGGGAAGTCCTGTCCGGCCTGTTATAGCGACGACGCTCTGACGATGGCCGATCTGATTGAATCTCGCCATCTTGCTATTCGGGCCGTTACCTCTCCGCTTCCGGGTGCTGAACCTTGCCTCAACCGACGCCCGCTCAATGTTCCTCAACGTTATGCCGGGATGACGCTGATCGACTTCCTAAGCGAAATCCATCCTCAGGTTCCTCGCGAAGAGTGGCTTAATCGCATCTGTTCGAGTGCTATCGTTCCTGCCATCCCTGTTCGTCGCCGTCGCCGTTCAGCCTGGAAAGAAGAAACTCTGCCGCTGTCTCCCGATCGTATTGTCCGCGAAGGTGAGAAGTTTGACCAGTTAGAGCCGATGTCTCTGGAACCCGACGTTTCCGCTGATATCCGTATCCTCTTTGAGGATCATGACTTAATCGTTTTGATCAAACCTGCTCCGCTGCCTGTCCATGCGTCTGGGCGTTTCAATCGAAACACTCTACGCCATATTCTTAACCTCGTCTGGATGCCTCAACGCCCGCATATCGTCCATAGACTCGACGCCAATACTTCCGGTGTCATGGTGCTTTGCCGACGAAAACGAGTCGCCACACTCGTTCAAAAGCAATTCGAAAACCGTACTGTGCAAAAAACCTATCTCGCCAAAATTGTCGGCCATCCTCCCGATCTTTCTTTTGAGTGTGATGCCCCGCTGAGTCGCGAACCTTATACCGGCGGTGTTCGTCTTATCGATCCCTCCGGCGACGATGCTAGTACCGTCTTCGATGTCATCTCTCTGTTCGAAGATGGCACGTCCCTTGTTCGAGCTATACCTCGCACTGGTCGCACAAATCAGATTCGAGCCCATCTATGGCATATGGGTTTCCCGATAGTCGGCGATCCAGCCTATTTGCCTAACGGTCAGATCGGTACCAATCACACGCTGTTGCCGTCTGAGCCACCGATGTGCCTGCACTCGGCGTCGCTGCGTTTTGTGGACGGCAAAGGGATGGAACAGTACTTCGAATCACCAAACCCGGATTGGGCGAAAGCATCGACGCCATGTGAAGGTTGAGACCGAACGTCTCTGAACGGCTTTCGAGTTCACATGAAGTCACATCACGGCGACTCAAAGCGTGTTTTGCGTTTGTGATTAAGAAAAGGATTTTAAAAGAGTAGAAGTACTAGAAGAGCAGCGAAAAGCTGTTGATAACTTAAGGAAGTTTAGCGGTAAAACGAGAATCAGTAACGACTTACGAAAACGGTAAGAAGTTGAAAGAGTGAAAAGAAAGAGGCGATAACAGCGACGAAAGCTTGGTAACAGAGTGGTTCAGTCAACAAATCAGCAAAGCAAAGCACAAAGGCCGTGGAAGGAATAACCAAACGGCAGACGGACAAGAAGACAGTTATCAACAGTCGGTCAACAAAGACGAATCATTCGGCTTCAACGTACTCGGTTTGAATAGCTGTGCCGGGAAGGTTCTTTTGGAGTTCAGCCACAGCAACATGGCTGGAACCCATGGCAGTGCGAGTAATCTTAAGATCCTTCAGCGTCTTGAGGTGAAACAGGGAAGGAGCACCAGCTTCGGTGATCTGAGTGGACCCAAGATGTAAAAAGGTAAGAGCAGTCATACCTTTCAGGGTCGGCAAACCGCCATCGGAAAGCTTGCTGTTGTCAAGATTCAACCAGGCAAGCTTCACCAGAGGTGCGAGAGCTAAAGCGCCCTCGTCGGAGATTTGAACTCGCCACAGGTTTAGCTTTTTCAAAGACACCAATTTGCCTAGATGCAACATGCCAGTGTTGGTGATCAAAGAATTTTCGCTAAGGTCCAGTTCTTCCAGGGCCCGGCTTGTCGACAGAGTCAGCAATCCAGCATCGGTGACATGAGTTTTGGCGAGGCGCAGCTTTTTGAGCTTAGGGAAACCTACGATGAGTTTGCTGGCGTCGTCATCGACAACTGTGGCCGCCAGATAGAGTTCCTCAAGATCCTTTAAGCCAGAGATGGCCTCCAACCCGGCCGAACTGATCCAAAGATCGTCAAGAGCGAGCACTTTCAGCGAAGTGCAGGAGGCAAGAGCTTTCAACCCATCGTCGCCGATCGACGTTTTCCCATTCTTGCCAGAAAACCGAAGGGCTCGCAGGGCAGTGAATCGGGCAATCACAGGAGTGACAGCATCCGAAATCTGACAGCCGCGAAGATCCAAATTGACCAGTTGAGGCGAAACCTTTTCGAGGGCCGGTAACGACTCGTCGCTGAACGTCGAATCAGCGAGATTCAATGCCAGCAGGGACTTGAGATCAGCTAAAGGAGCCAACGTATCGGCCGTAACATCGAGCTTTAGAAAACTCACATCGGTGGCGGATCCGGCATCGTTCAACTTCAAGGTGGCTCCGGCGTCGCGAAGCAGCTTGATCGCGGCGGACTCCTGATCGGTCACCTTAACGAGCGGATTTTGAACCGCTTGCTCTTCAGAACAACCGGCGAAACACACACATACACAGAAAACCGCTAAGTAAAGGGATCGGTAGGCGGGCACGGAAAAACTCCGGTGAAAAGAGAGTACGCGGCGAGTGGTCGGCAGCGAAAAGAAAATCCAACCATCGTTTGAGTGAATCAAAGGCGACAGACGATCATAACGGTCGAAACAGACTCTGGCAGCCGAGCGGGAAAGTCGTCTCACAGAAAACAGTCAGAACCACGGCGGTTGAAGCCTTTTGGCGGTTCTGATACCGTCTCGCAGCAGCCAGCGAACGGTTGAGCAGTCTACAAGGTCCTCAGAAAGACGAAGAAAAGCAATGCACAAGGTAACACTACTTCCAGGTGATGGTGTCGGTCCGGAAATCGCAGAAGCTACGCGAAAATGCGTCGAAGCCACCGGAGTGAAGATTCAGTGGGATGTGCAGGAATGTGGCATCGAAGTGATTGAAGCCAAGGGAGGCGTGCCAGCCGGCGTTTTGGAATCGATCCGAGCAAACGGTGTGGCTCTCAAGGCCCCAATCACCACGCCAATAGGCAAGGGTTTTCGCAGCGTCAACGTTTATCTGCGTCAGGAACTGGGACTTTATGCCTGCGTTCGCCCATGCAAGACCTACAAGGGTGTCCGAACGTTCTTTGAATCGTGCAACGTTGACCTGGTAATCGTCCGAGAAAACACGGAAGACCTGTACGCTGGCGTGGAATTCAAGGCTGGTGAAGCGGTCACGGAAAAGTTGATCAGCCAGATCAATGAAGCGGCCACAGGCAAAAAGATATCGACAGGCAGCAAAACAACCGGCATCAGTATTAAGCCAATGTCTATCGAAGGCACCACTCGTATCGCCGACTACGCGTTCAAGTACGCCGTCGAAAACAAGCGGAAGTCGGTGACATCGATTTCCAAAGCCAACATCATGAAGTTCACCGACGGCTTGTGGTATGACGTCACACGAGCTGTCGCAAACGCTTACCACGCCAAGCATGAATGGGCCGATTTGGCCAAGGGCGTCGCTCCTTCAGCTGACGCGAACTCAGGCAGGCTGGACGCCAGCAAGATCACCTACATGGAGCGTCTGATTGACAACATGTGCATGCAGCTTGTGCAGAAGCCAGAACAGTACGACGTTCTGGTTATGGGCAATCTGTACGGTGACATTTTGAGCGACCTCTGTGCAGGTCTGGTCGGCGGACTGGGTGTGGCACCGGGAGCTAACATCGGCGTCGACGGAGCCATCTTCGAAGCGACTCACGGCAGTGCCCCGAAGTACAAGGGCCAGAACAAGGTCAATCCAACGGCTCTCATCCTTTCAGCCAAGCTTATGCTCGAACACCTCGGCGAAGCGAAAGCAGCCGCCAAGCTGGAACAAGCCGTCGCTGAAATTATCGCCGAAGGCAAGGATGTGACCTACGACATGAAAGCCGATCGCAACGATCCGACGGCTGTCGGGACTCAGGAAATGGCTGAAGCGATCAGCAAACGAGTCCAGCAGCTCTAATAAAAACGCCAAAACCCGGCCCTCAAAGGTCGGGTTTTGTCATGCGCAGCCCGTGCCGTCAGTAAGATGAACGGGCGTATCAGGAAACAGCAACACTCAAACAGGGAACACGAATGGCGCTTCGTTTGGCGGTGGCCACGGAAGATTTTGGCCAGCCTTTACGGCAGGCAATTGATCAGGCCGCACAGAATGCCGTTCAGGGACTGCGTTTGAATGCCCGTACCGAAGTCCGAGCCGAAGACTTCTCGGACACGGCTCTTCGACAGTTGAAACACTACGTCGAAGAACACCAACTCAAGGTGGCCGGCCTGATGTTTTCGTCTCGCTATGCGCTGTGTGAGGAAAAATCGATGGACCAGCGCATCGATGGCGTGCGAGCAGCCATCACGATGGCGCCCAAACTCAACACGTCAGAGATTCTGGTGCGAATCGGCCGGATCCCTGATCCCGACGGTCAGGAACCGGTCCTTGACCCGAGTCGACCAACAGACAAGGACGTCGATTCACTGAAGAACCCGTTTTCCTTTGCTCCGACAGCCGCGTCGACGTTTCGACCGTCGGGACCATCGGATGCTCGCCGTTTCGAAACATTATGTGATGTGGTCAACGATCTCAGTTCGTATGGAGCCAAATACGGTGCCGTGCTGCAGTTGCAACTGGCGTCGTATGATCGGGATCGGATCGCGCGGCTGTTGGACCGAATCAAGGGCGGCCCCATCAAACTGGTCTTCGATCCGGCGACGTGCGTCATGACCGGCAGCCAGCCCGTCAAACTGTACCGGGACCTTTACCAACACTTTGGCTACATGCGAGCTCGCGACGGCCAGCGAGATGTTGACGGCGGCGGTCTGGAAGTCCCGCTGGGCGACGGCAGCGTCGACTGGACCGAATTGATGCCGACTCTCGTGGAAGCCAACTTCCCCGGCTGGATCAGCATTGAACGCACCGGCGGCGACCAACGCTCCGACGACGTCCGCTCCGCCATGTCATATCTCCGCCAGCTTCTGCCGGTAAGCTGAGAGTGACAGAAAAAGTCAGAATCAGCTAATTCGAAAATCCGCCTCACGTTTTCCGTGATGAGCATGAAAGGATACTCTTCAGTTGTAAACAGCTGGGAACCATCCCAGGTACTCTCATCGATCCAAATCTGAGAGCTACAGGTACCGGCGAACTCCTGTCGACTACAAGTCCGGCATTCCCATGCGAGCCGCCATCCAGATTTATCAATGTCCACATGGGCGACGGATTGAACAACCATTTCCCATCTCGGCAAATCGAAGTTCTCCAAGTCTTCATCGAGATCACCAAAAGATTCGAATTCTCGAAACGACACATAGGCAGCCAAATCCTGAATTATGCTATTCTACATCACCGAGAAACCGAGCACATCTACACAGAAGGTCCCCGCGAGAACCTCCAGCCGATTCCGCATCTATTGCCGCTGATGCTCTTAGTTCTTACTCGTGAGCTCATCGACTCCACACAGAAATCCACGTCTCACGTACCGATTGACGCAAAGTACAACCTGAATCTCACTCGCTGACAGAATCTCACGCCGATTGACTCGTGCCATATTTTTTTCCCAATTCAATTGAGGTTGTTTGATGGGATGTAGGGTACTAATCACGCTCCGCTAAGTCATTCAGTAATGGATGGCCCCGGCGTCTACGAATCCAGCGACGACAGGAAGCCGCTTCACGCAGGAGGCTCGATATGCAACGCCATACAACCATCGAAACTGAAATCCGACGTGAATAGACATCTGGGCATGAGTCGAGCAGAATTCGGCACTGGATTCCGCATAGCCCACTCAACTCCGCTGGGATCGTCCAATGACGCTTAAGAATCGATTTACGCAACGGTCACTCTCTACAGCAACTTGTTTGCTGCTCCTGTTGTCCGGTGACGCGACGGCGCAGTCGCAGCGACAAAAGGCACAAGCGACGACAGAGACGAACGGGCCCGGGTTTCGGGGAGTTACCGGACAAGGAACCAGTGCCGCGTTGAAACTTCCTGTTGAGTGGAATTCATCCGAGAACATCGCGTGGAAGACTCCGCTGCCAGGACCGGGACATTCCAGTCCAGTAGTGTTTGGCGACCACATTGACATCACGGCTTACTCTGGCTTCTTTGTGCCTGATCAGCCGGGCGTGACTCAGAAGGATATGAAGCGGCATCTGTTGTGTCTCGACAGAAAGACGGGCAAAGAAGTCTGGCGAGCCAGCAACATCAAGCAAGCATGGAACACGCCGCTGGTCGTCACCAACGTGGATGGAAAGCTCGAACTGATCGTCGCCACTCAAGGCAGTATTCAGTCGTATCATCCTGAAACCGGCAAGCAACTCTGGACATGTGCAACTGACATCAAGTGGTTATGGAGCCCAGTGTCGTCGCGAACGATGGCTTCGTCTATAGCCTTGGTGGTCGTTCTGGCGACGTGACGAAGTCGCATCGTCTGTGGACCAGCTTCAAGGGTTCAAATGTGACGTCGCCCGTCCTCCATAACGGACAAGTGTATTTCATGAACGACAATCGTGAAACCGCCTACTGCCTGAAGGCCAACACCGGCGCCATCGTCTACGAAGAACGGCTGAATCGAGCCGGTCAGAATTATGCCTCGGCGTTGCTGGCAGACGGACGGATCTAACATCACACTCGCGATGGCAAGACATTTGTCATCGCTGTAAAGCCGGAGTTTGAACAATAGGCGGTCAATGATCTGAGTGATCGATCTCTATTCAACGGAAGTCCCGCGGTTGACGGTTCGCGACTGCTGATTCGTACCGACAAGTATCTTTACGCCATTGGCCAAAGAAAGAATATTCATGCGCCTTTATCGATTGACTTTGCCGTGCCTCCTGTCGGCAATTTGCTCGGCGGCAATGCTGGATGTCTCAACGGTTCACGCGAGTGACCTAACCCTCACGCAGCCCAAATCGCGACAAGTCCATCAGCGAATCGGCAGCGCTCCGGGAGTCGGGTATGCAATGGTCGAACTAGCGGGAACATGCGATGGGTCCGCGAAGTCGATCACGTGGGAGTATCAGCTCAAGTCTGACGGCGGCGGTCGTGACGACAGCAGCAGAGTTGAAACCACCTGGCAGGAGTTTTCCAACACGGCGACTGAATCGGGCAAGTTTGCCGGGCAGATACGAATCCCGGCCGGATGGTGGCAGCTCGTTGTGCGATGTCGAGAAGATCAAACGGAACTGGCGTCGGGTCGTCTGACTCACATCGGTGTCGGCGAAGTGTTCGTCGTCGCGGGCCAGTCTTATGCAACAAACACGAATGACGAACGACTTAACGTCACGGATCCGGCTCAACGAGTCTCCGCGTTTGATCTTGCCACCGGCACATGGCGACTCGCCAATGACCCGCAGCCGACTCCGGATGGCAGCGACGGTGGTTCCATCTGGCCTCCGATCGGCGACATGCTGGTTGCGGAACTGGGAGTCCCCGTTGGATTCGCGAATGTCGCCGTTGGTGGAACATCGTCGCAGCAGTGGTTACCGGAAGGAACCTTGTTTCCTCGACTTGCCGAAGTCGGCCCGAAGATCGGACGCTGCCGAGCGATCCTGTGGCAACAGGGCGAGTCGGATGTGATCAGCAAAACCCCAGCCGCAACGTATGTTGATAACCTCCGCACGATTCAGACGGCGACCGCAGATGCCTGGGTGGCTCGGTCACAGACCGGCCACAGCGAGGCATACTCCGCGCCGTGGCTGCTGGCCAAGTCGACTCATCATCCGACCGTTTACAATGACTCGGAAGGCGAGAATCGAATTCGAGGATCGATCGATACGCTCACGAGTCTGCCTGGCTTCAAGCCGGGCCCGGATACGGACGCGCTTCAGGGCGAGAACCGCGGCGATATCAACTCGCGGCGACATTTTTCGGCGATCGGTCAGAAGCGAGCAGCCGAGCTTTGGAAGAACTCCATTCTGAAAGAGTGCTTCAGCAGTGCATCACGGGCGGTGACTCGTGTGGGCATCGCAGAAGCGGATATCACGCCGCCTGTTGGCTTTCCAATGGCCGGCTACTATCACGAACGCTTGGCCGAGGGCGAGATTGACCCGCTGAATGCCAAGGCCATTGTGTTCGCCAGCGATGATACGTCCGGAGCGATGGTTGTCTGTGATCTGATCGGCATAGCGACCGACCTGAAGAACGCAATCCGCCGACGAGCCTCCGAGAAGACCGGCATTCCCGCCGAACACATCGGCATCTCCGCGACGCATACGCACACGGCTCCGGATTACATGAAGGAACTGTATCTGTATCTCGGGCAGGAGCCGCAGGAGGCTCTTCGAAAGAACTACATTGAGAAGCTGATCAACGGCCCCGTGGATGGCATCGTCGCCGCACATCAAAATGCGGCGCCGGTGCTGATTGAAAGCGGATATGTCGTTCAGAATCATCCGGTTTCGTTCAATCGCCGGTCCGTGATGCGCGACGGCTCCGTGAAGACCTGGATTAGTCTCGACGATCCGAACCACGTTCGCGTTGCCGGCCCAATCGATCCGGAGATTGGTCTGGTCACGATTCGCGATCTGAACGGATCTCCGCGAGGCGTGTTGAGCAACTTTGCTCTGCATCTGGATACGGTCGGTGGCTCCAAATGGAGTGCCGACTATCCGTTCTTCATCGACCGCGTGGTCCGCCAGCAACTGGGCGCGGGGGTTGTTTCGATCTTTGGCACCGGCTGCTGCGGTGACATCAATCACGTGGATCGAGGCAGCAAAGTTCGCAACACAGCGGATGTGATAGGTTCGTCGTTGGGGAAGACGATTCTCGCCGGCTTGCCTGCTCTGAAGGAGAACGCGACACCGCAGCTAGTGGTTAAATCATCGACCGTGCAACTTCCCTTGCAGAGTGCCGATCAGGACGAAGTCGTCTGGGCCGTGTCGATCCTTGAGAAGGCTCGCAAGAAAGAACCGGTCGAATTCCTTGATCACGTGACGGCTCACAAGAAGGTTCTTCTGGACGGCGTGCGACACAAAGAGCCGTTCGTCAAGACGGCCGACCATATCACATGGGGACTCAGCCGTTCGCTCTCCGGCATCGGCGATCACATTCCTGTGGACATCACGGTTTTTGCACTCGGCGAAGACGTTGCCATCGTCTGCCTGCCCGGTGAAGTGTTCGTGGATCTTGGCCTGGCCATCAAACGCAATTCACCGTTCCGAACGACGCTGCTGCTGGAACTCTCCAATCAGGTCGAAACCATCTACGTCCCCACCCGAGCCGCCTACGCCGGCGGCAGCTACGAAGTCACCAACTCCGCAACCCAACCGGGCTCTGGCGAACTGCTGGTGGAATCTTCCCTCAAGCTGCTCAAGGATGCCGCGGTGGAGTTAAAGAAAAACAAAGCGCAATAACGACTCGCATAGATTCACAATCCATCGATGCACAATTATGTCAGGAATATTTATGTCTGAAGTCATTCGTAAAGTAGCTGTCCATTCCCGCGCAAAACATCGGCTGGCCGTCTGAGTCACGCGGCAGTTGGGAGAGAGACGAGGTTGCTGAGGCGGGAAGAACAGAACCGGGACCTGCAGGCAGTTGGAGAATTCGACACGAAGACCTCGAGCTGGCTGTTGACACCCGCAGACGTCGGAAAGCTCGACGGCGCGATCTTTGGTGATCGTCGGTTTGGCCGTGTCTTCGTTTACCACAACGGCGCTCAGTCGTACTACACTGTCAGGGGCTTTCGGGGCTCGGAGAGGATTTGAGTCGACTTCAACGGGATTGCCGTGGGCACGAACTTCTTTGTCCGCCGATGTTCAAATCAGGCAGGTTTTCAGGTGAAAGTTGATCGTGGTCACGATGACTAAAATAGTCAATCCGCGGAACGGGCATGAACCAATCCTTTGAAACCTATGTGACGGTCGAATACAACGATCGCAATGAGAAACTATCGTGTATCAAATCAATTCACTTGGCCTTTGAAGCCTGACAGACAACATCGAAGCCGCATTTGGGCGGCGATGTTTTCCGCTGTGCTCTTTTGGACCAGTTCCGCTGGGTTCATGAGCCCGGCGGCTGCCCATCCTGGAGATTCCGCTCTGCCTGGCAACCATCCGCTCACGCAGTCTGAGGCTGGGGATGTGTTGATTGCCGAATTGCGATGCGCGGCATGTCATGGTGGCAGCAAACAGGACATTCAATCCGCGAAGGCCGCGCCGAATCTGCTGGATGTCGGTGCGCGAGTCTCGCCGGATTATCTGAAGAGATTTCTGGCTTCGCCGTCGATCACTCAGCCGGGGACCACAATGCCGGATATGTTGACGTCGAAAGGAGAGGCTGAGCGAGAGAGGATCGCCGAGGCACTGACACACTATCTTGTGGCACAGTCACAGCAGGTGTATGTCCATGCGGCCGTCGGTCAGGCCAACACGGCAGAAGGCAAGTCGCTGTTTCATTCCGTCGGCTGCGTCGCCTGTCATGGGCCACGGGAACAGTTGGGTAAAGACTTCCTGTATCAGAAACCAGTCGGAGTTCCGGGCCAGGATGACGACGACGACGAAGTCACGTCTGAAGTAGTAAAAGTCATCAAGCCGATAGCTCGGAGTCTTTCGCATGTGCCCCAGAAGTACAGTGCGAAGTCGTTGGGCGAGTTCCTGTATCAACCGCTGAAAGTGCGATCGTCCGGTCGAATGCCCGATATGAAACTGACTCCGGCGGAGTCTCAGGCGATCGCCGGTTATCTGCTGGGCGAACAGGAAAGACGCGATTCGCTTCAACCAGACGATTCATTGGTCGCGACCGGCAAGAAGTATTTCGAGGAACTCAACTGCGCGGCGTGTCATACGGTTGAAGGAATTTCGGCGGCGGCACCGTTGGCGGCGTTGAAGTCGGCTGAGACGACGCGAGGTTGTCTGTCGAAGACCGCTGGCAATCATCCGCAATTTCATCTGCCGGATGCTCAGTTACACGCGATCGAAGCGTCACTGAAAGGATCGCCAGAAGCCGATTCGGATGCTGTTCAGATTGCAAAAACGCTCACGACGTTCAACTGCATCGCGTGCCACATTCGCGACGACTATGGCGGCGTGCACGATGAAAATAACCCGTTCTTTCTGACCACCGAAAGAAGTCTCGGCGACGACGGCCGCCTTCCACCGCCGTTGACACTGGTCGGTACCAAACTGCAGCCGGCGTGGTTGAAGAAGGTGCTCTTCGATGGCGAAAGCGTGCGGCCATATATGTCAACTCGCATGCCACAGTTCGGCGCGTCGAATCTTCATTATCTGCCAGAACAGGTGGCTCGAACGGATGTGCTTGAGAGTCGCGAAATGGAGATTCCTAGCCCGGAGAGTAATTCGGACGAGGAGCGTGAACGAGAACGTCTGCTTCGCAAGGCGGGCCACGAGTTGCTCGGCGACAAAGGGCTGAACTGCATTAACTGCCACAACTTCAACGGCAAACCCGCGCCGGTCAACAAGGGCATCGACCTGATGACGTCGTACCAACGATTGCAGCCGGGATGGTTCAATAGCTTTCTTCGCAACCCCGGCGCGTTTCGTCCGAGGATCGTGATGCCGACAGCGTGGTCGAACGGAATCGCGTCGCATAAGACGATTCTCGACGGTAACGCGGATATGCAGATCGAAGCGATCTGGTACTACCTTTCGCTGGGAACATCGGCGGCCGATCCGTCCGGGATCCGCTGGGTGAATACGAAACTGGTGGTTGGCAGCGAGGCGATGATCCATCGAGGACGAAGTCGAGTCGCCGGTTACCGTGGCATCGCCGTCGGTCTTCCGGAGAAAATCAGCTACGCCTTCAATGCCGAAACCGGAACATTGTCTGCGATTTGGAAGGGTGATTTTGTTGGCGTGAACTGGAACGGTCAGGGTTCAGGAGATTTCAATCCAGCCAGAGAACCT
The DNA here is from genome assembly GCA_031377305.1 of Planctomycetota bacterium. GTDB lineage: Bacteria > Planctomycetota > Planctomycetia > Planctomycetales > Planctomycetaceae > SXXK01. The sequence goes on from JANMEV010000088.1 coordinate 51,128, forward strand.
GTCGCGCTTGCTCAGGATGTTTCGTTCGCTCAGCTCGCCACTGACGATACCCCATGGCCGCTGAAGCCAGTAATGACCAAAGAGGCGCGCACGAACCCTGATCCGCTTTATCCAAAGAATCACGGCTATCAGTTCAAAGGCTATTTCCTTGACCAATCGTCAGTCCCCACGTTCATGTATCGAAGCGGAACGATTGAGATCGAAGACCGGTCCATAGCCGCAGGTTCCGACAAAGAGCAGCGGCTGATTCGAGTGCTGCAGTTCGATTCGCCGACGGCACAAACTGTCTGGTTCCGTGCTCTCACCGGCGACATTTCTTCCGAGTCCGATCATGTACTCAAGGTGGGTCGACTTCGCGTGACTGTTCCGAATGCTCCCAACGTCGAAACCAAACAGCGACCTCTGCCTGGCGAGCCGGCGTCTTCGGAGTTGCTGTTGAAACTTGAACTGCCGCAGGGCAAATCCTCACAGGAGATTCTTTATGAACCCCTTGAATAGTAAGCCCGTTGCGGAAAGACGTTTGAGTCACCTCATCAGCCGCTGGGCGCTAGCCCACGGTTTCAAACCGGACGCTAGCGCGTTGCGGCTGCTGATCCTGATCACTGTCTGCGGATTGTCCATTGCAAATGCTGAAGAGGTCGGCGATCGATGGGGCACTGAGGAGCGCGAGCGGGAATTTTATCCGATCGTTAACATCCCGCTGCCTCCGGACACTGCCGTCGAAGCGGGCGCGTTTGCGGTATTGCCGGACAATCGAGTCGCCGTGGGGACTCGTCGTGGTGAGATCTATCTGATCGATGGCATTGACGAGCCGAAGCCCAATCCAACGTATCATCTGTTCGCATCGGGGCTGGACGAAATCTTCGGGCTGACATGGAAACGCAACGCATACTATGTCACTCAAAGCTGCGAGCTGACTCGTATTAGCGACACGAACAACGACGGTAAGGCCGATCGATTTGAAACGATTTCCGACAACTGGGGCTATGCCAATTATCATGAGTACGCATTTGGCTCGGACTTCGATCCGAAAGGAAACCAGTTCGTCAGCCTCGGGCTTTCCGAATCGTACAACTCATGGGCTCTGTTTCGCGGCTTCGTCATGAAGGTCGCCCCAGACGGCAGGACCACGGCGTTCGCCAGCGGACTCCGCAGCCCCGGCGGAATTGGTTTCGATGAACACGGCTCGCTGTTCTGTGTAGAGAGTCAGGGCCCGTGGAATTGTTCGTGCAGTCTAAAGGCCGTCTCCGAGAAAAGCTTCCACGGTCATCCTGCCAGCTTCGAATGGTACAAGTTCGCGCCGGAGCTGGGTGATGTCCCGGCGATGCCCAAAACGGGGACTCGCATCGTGACTGAGAAAGAGCACGTGAAGCAACTGGTTCCATACGCCGTTGTCTTCCCTTACATCCGCATGGGCCGATCGATCACCGCGTTCAGCGTAAACCGGACCGAGGGTAAGTTCGGACCGTTTGAGGGTCAGATGTTCCTCGGGGATTACACATTGTCGATCCTGATGCGTGCGACGACGGAACAAGTCAACGGAGTCTGGCAGGGAGGCTGCTATCCGTTTCGCGAAGGGCTTTCGACGGGTATTCTGAATGTGAAATTCACGCCTGGCGGGAACCTCATCGCTGGCGGTACAAATCGCGGCTGGCCTGTGCGAGGTATGAAACCGTTTGCTCTGGAGCGTCTGCAATGGAGCGGCAAGATGCCGTTCGAGATCAATCGCATCACGATCGAACCGGATGGTTTCATTGTGACATTCACCAAGCCCGTCGATCAGACCTCGGGCAGTGTTCCGGCGTCGTTTGTTCTTTCGACGTTCACTCACCCGTATCATGGCGGCTACGGTGGGCCGGAAGTCGACCAGACCAAGCCTCCCGTGAAATCCGTCTCACTGTCCGAAGACGGGATGTCGGCGAAGATCGTTGTCGAAAAACTGACAAAAGGCTTCGTCTACGAGTTCGACCTCAACGCCCTCCGCTCCCGCGACAACGACGAACTGCTTCATCGCCACGCGTATTACACGGTCAATGAGATACCAAAGTAACGCTCTCGCAACGTCGAGTCGATCCCTTGAATTGTCCAAAAAAACTCATCAATAGTTTATCGCGTGTACTTTAGTGAGTCGCAAAGCCTTAGCTGCGGGGGAGTGCCAAAAACGCTCGACGAGGATACCCGCGGCTAGCGCCTTGCGGCTCAGTGTTGTGACTGAATTCAACAACCTGCTTTCATTGGAACCATCGCTTGTCATCCACAAAACACCTCATCAGTTGTTCGGTTCTGCTGGCACTTGTTGTGAGTATCGTGTGCATCTCCGCTGACAGCGGCGGCGGGTTGCAAGCCGGCGAACACCCCGTCCCCGAGAGTCCTTTGTGGCTGACGTATTCCGGCGAGTCTGGTCCGGGAGTTGGCAAGCATATCGTGCTGATCGCGGCCGATCAGGAATATCGCAGCGAGTACTCCATGCCGATGCTGGCCAGACTGCTGGCGAAGCATCATGGATTTCACTGCACCGTGCTGTTCAGTCTGAACAAAGACAACGACGTCGATCCGACTCAGAAGATTCGCTGGGAAGACAAGTCCGTCACTCACAACATCCCCGGTCTGGAGCATCTCGAAAAGTGCGACCTCGTCATTTTGTTCAGCCGACTCCTGTCGCTGTCCCCTGAACAACTGCAGCACATTTACAACTATCTGGATTCCGGAAAGCCCATCATGGGAATCCGCACAGCCAACCACGGCTTCATCGAGTTCGATTACAAGAAGGACGGAAAGAAGATCGACTTTGGCGAAGGCGTGCTGGGAGGCTCGTTCCGAAATCATCACGGCCGCTGGCAGCAGGATTCCACTCGCGGCATCATTGTTGAGGACAACAAGGACCATCCGGTTTTGAAAGGCGTCACCGATATCTGGGGCACGTCGGACGTTTATCGCACGTTCAAAGAAGGCGGTCATCTGCCGGAAGGCTGTCTACCGCTCGTCAACGGCCAACCTCTCATGGGCCGCAATCACGGCGACGCGATCAACCCTGAATTGATTCCGTTGCCCGTTGCCTGGGTCAAAACCTGGACCGGCAACACGGGGCATCCCGCTCGAGTCTTCAACATGACCATGGGCAGCGCTCAGGACTTCAAGAGCGAAGGCGTCCGCCGCATGACCATCAACGCCGTCTACTGGTGCCAGCAAATGGAAGCCCGCATCGACGCCAAATCCACCATGGACATCGTCGGTGAGTACAACCCTCCTGACAGCGGCTTTGAGTATAAGGAACTCAAGATCGTGCCAGCAAAACCCGCGTTCTACAGATAGCCACAAGGAAGCTCGAGTTCTTGAAGTCGAACTGAGCCGCGAGTGCTTGATTCATGTATTCGATCTTTCAATCGGGGCTATCTCCCATCGGCCGAATAAATCAACAGCCCGCTGGCCTGTTGATTTCTCTCACGCCAAAATCTCACGGAGAATCCTCGCTGGTTCAACGCCTGTCAGGCGATCATCCAGCCCCTGATTCCAGAACGTAAATCGCTGATGATCAACTCCCTGAGAATACGCGGTGCGTCCAAATTCGCCGCCCCAGACCACCAGTGTGTCATCCAGCATTCCTCGCATTTTCAGATCCCTTATCAAAGCGGCGGACGGTTGATCGCTGGTTTTGGTCTGCCGCACCATGCCGTCTTTCAGGCCGCCGTGATGGTCCCAGCCGACGTGGAAAAATCTGTACGAACCGCACGTCGGGTTCAGCAAGGCGGCGAGCCATAAGGAATTGATAGGCGTAGGTTCCGGGCGTTGTCACGTCGGGGCCGTACATCTCCAGAACCGATTTTGGTTTTGAGGAATAGTCCATCAGTTCCGGCACAGACGTCTGCATGCGATAGGCCATATCGAACGAATCAATGCGCGCTTCGATTTCCGGATCACCCGTCTTCTCAAACTGCCGGGCATTCAGCTGGTTGATCGTGCTGCTGATGCGGCCGTGGTTCTCGTGATCAATTCCCGAAGGGTTCGAAAGAAACAGAACGGGGTCGCCTGCGGACTGAAACTGCACGCCCTGAAACCGACTTGGCAGAAAGCCACTGTGGTAGTAGCGACTTAGAATCGGCTGGTCGGCGTTCCCGCAGATTATCACGACATACGCCGGCAGATCGCGACTCGCGTTTCCCAGACCGTAGTGCATCCAGGACCCGAAGGCCGGGCGTCCAGAGATCGCGCGGCCGGTCTGAATGAACGTCATCGCCGGGTCGTGATTGATCGGTTCCGTCTGCAGTGACTTGATGAAGCAAAGTTCATCCGCGACGCTCGCAGTTTGCGGCAATAATTCGGAAATCGAGGCTCCACTGGCACGGTGCTGAGCAAACTGAAATGGCGAAGCACAGGTGCGACGTCCCTTGTCGCGGGTCATCAAGGTCACTCGCTGAGCACCAAGGACACTCGGCGGCATGTACTTGCCGTGCTGAGCCTTCAACAAAGGCTTGTAGTCGAACAGATCAAGATGACTGGGCCCCCGGACAGGAAGAGATAGATGACTCGTTTGGCTTTTGGAGCGAAGTGAGTTCCACCCAGCGCAACTGGTCACACGTTCGGTGACCGCTCTGCAGCGTGCAACTTGTGGCCGAGAAGGTCGGCTGTCGCCATTATGCCGAAACCGGCAGCGGTTTGCCCAGGAAACTGCCGACGGGATCGATAGTAGTCGGGGTTCATGGCTCAGTTCCTCGTAATCATTTCATCCAGATTCAGCAACACATTTGCCGTGGCGGTCCATGCGGCAAGTTCCGGGATATCAAGATCGGGCGAACGCGGAGCCTGAAGTGGAGTGTTGGTTCGAGGTCGTTCAAACGTGCATTCCGCTCGATCTGGAGCATCGAAGATCACGAAGGCCGGATACGGCGTAGTGCGTCGCCAGAACGTGTAGAGTCCTCGGCGATAAAGATCTTCTCCGGAGCTGACACTCCAGGGCCAGCCGTTGTTCTTGCCCTAGTAAAAGTCGGCGGGCTGATATGGAAATACGGGCGGCCCGCCCATCTTCTTCGACAGCAAACCTGCCGCCGCCAGCGCGTTGTCACGCACGACTTCTGCCTGCAGCCGAACGCGAGGAGCTCGCCAGAGCATTTTGTTTTGGGGATCAAGTTCTGCAAAACGGCGAGTATCCGCGGATGACTGGCGATAGGTCTGGCTCATCAGGATTTGTTTCAGTGAGCGCTTGATGTTCCAGCCTGATTCCACGAAATCGAGTGCCAGCCAGTCGAGGAGTTCCGGATGCTTCGGAAATGTCCCCAGCAATCCAAAATCGCCCATCGACCTCACGAGTCCTTCACCGAACAGCATTTGCCAAAACCGATTCACCTGAACTCGTGCGACCAGCGGTTGATCCGATTTCATCAGCCATCGAGCCATCCCCAAACGATTGCGCGGCTGGTCAGTGGCCAGCGCTGGCAGAAAGGCCGGAACATCGCGTTCCACTGCCTCGCCCGGTGTTTGAAAGTCGCCACGCATCAGCACAAACGCAGGCTTTGGCTGGGCCATTTCGACGCTCACCATTTGCAGCGGCGAGTTCTGTTCGGCAATCAGGAATGTGATGCGTTCTCTGAGTGTCTGCGCTTCCTGTTCCGGTTGCTTTAACGCATCACGAGTCGCTGCATGCACATGGCGAAGGTAGTAGTCCCGCAATAACGCCGTCTGTTCTGTTGATCGCTTGTCTGATGGAATTCGAATCGCCGCAACCACGGCTTCCGGAACTCCCGGCGACGGCGTTCCTGCCGATGCGGCGATTTCCGATTCGCTCAACGCGCGATCGTACAGACGAGCTTCTCGAATTGTACCAGCGAGCATGTAATTCGCGCCGGGCGGTAAGGCTCGGGTACCAAACACAAGACGAGCTTCACCGGGTTGATAAATTCGCAGTTCGCCCTTTTTGTAAGGCTGGCTATATGGGCGACCGTTCCGGTAGCAGCGGATGGTTCCGTCTTCGTCGTAGGCACGCGCGATATGGACAAATTGCTTGTCAGCTTCGATTTTGGGTTCACCTCCGAACGACTGTGTTCGATTAAAGAAGTGGCTGCCCGCCATCAAGCGTCCCGGCTCCTGCTCCGCGAATTCGATCGCATCAAAGGCCATTCTGCCGGGATCTTCTTTGACTGTTTGAATCCCTATCACGGCTCCGCCCGCCAGCGTCAGGTAGCCCAGCCTTACCCAGGCTTCGAGTGTTTTTGCTCTGAGTTCCGTGGCAATTGGTGCAGTAACGAGATGAGCCGATTGTCCATCGAGCACCAGGCCTTCCGAATTCAAGGTGGCCCCGCTCTTCAGAGTTCCGTCGAGTTTACCAATCAAATCGTTAACACTCGCAGCGAAGTTCCATTGCGCAGTCGGAGCGGGTGATGACGGAGGTTCGAACGCCGCAATGATGGCTGCCCATGCGGATTGCGATACCGTCACGTGCTGCGCAGGATCACCGGAGTAGCCTGGATCGTGGGGTGCCGCATAAGCCAGAATTTGCCGAATGGTGTCCTCAACTGCTCCGAGTTTTTCTGTCACAGCGTCCAGTTCGCCTTTCATCGAGCGAGTTTGAACTCGCATGACAGGCGGTACGGGCTGGCCATGGAAACCGGTCACACCGCCAGCTCCTTCTTCCTCAAGTGAATTGAAGAACGCCGTCAGCTGATAAAACTCTTTCTGAGAGATCGGGTCATACTTGTGTGAATGACACTGCGCACAGTTCAAAGTCATTCCCAGCCAGATGCGGCCCATCGTGATGGTTCGATCGGCGGCATAGGCCGCAAGGAACTCATCAGGATCCGCGCCGCCTTCTTCATTGAATCGAACATAGCGATTGAACCCGGAAGCGACTTTTTGTTCGACCGTCGCGTCAGAAAGAAGGTCTCCCGCAAGCTGCTCAATCGTAAACTCATCAAAGGGCATGTTGTTGTTGAAAGCGTCCACGACCCAGTCACGCCACACCCATACTGGTCTGTCAGAATCCGCGTGGTAACCATTTGTGTCGCCATACCGAGCCAGATCCAGCCAGGTCATTGCGATGCGTTCGCCAAAATGCGGACCGGCCAGCATCCGGTCGACCATATTTTCATACGCTGAGCCAGCACGATCGGCGATGAACAGTTCGATCTCCTCAATCGTTGGCGGAAGTCCGTGAAGGTCGAGGGAGACGCGGCGAATGAGTGTCAGAGGATCGGCTTCCGGTGACGGAGTCATGCCTCGCTTTTCCAGTGCTGTCAGGACAAACCGATCGATCGCATTCATGTTCCACGCTGCGTTACTCGAGAGCGGCGCGGGGTTGCGTTCCGGCGGCAGGAACGCCCAGTGATTCTTGTATTCCGCGCCATCGGCGATCCATCTGCGAAGGATTTCTTTCTCGACAGAATCCAAAGTCCAGTGGGACTCCGGCGGGGGCATGACCAGTTGGGGATCTGGCGAGGTAATTCGCTGAACCAGTTCGCTCATCGCCGGCTGTCCGGGCACGATCGCCTGCTTTCCACTGTCAGCCGGCGCAGTCACACTGCTTCGGAGATCCAGTCGCAGTCCGCCCTGCAACGCCTTGGCATCCGGGCCATGGCACGCAAAGCACTTGCTGGACGGGATCGGTCGCACATCGCGGTTGAAATCGACGTCGTCAGCAAACGCGATTGAGGAAACGATCGTCGCTACGAACACCAGACTGTTTTGCAGAGTCGAACGGGATTGCAAGGGGTAGTCCTGATAACCGATAAAAAAAATGGTTAGCAACCGTATGGGGCAGGATTTTGAAATTGTTGGGAAACGCAGTCGTCGTGAATTGGTATAGGAATAGATCCCTGAGACTCAGCAAAAAGCGGTTTACGAAGACTGCCTTTCATGTAAGTCACGAAAAAGCTCTCACACAGCAGAAGCGAATTCTGAAGCATCAACCCCGGGTTCATGGAACACCATGACCGATGCGCCGGCGTGTCGCGGATTGTTGATCGCGACCATCGTAGTCTTTTTGCTGCAGATCTTTTCGACTCGAACAACTTCCCGGGAGAACAGCCGGGATATCCTGAAGCCTCTGCGTGATGCCGTCAGAGAGTATGATCCCGAGTCTGGCGATGAGTTGGACGATGTGATCCACATCCCACGAAGGAGGCGTGTCTCATTCGTCCAGGAATGGTTGCAGCTGGAAACGAATAAGGTACTGCAAGGACAGATCTGGCGGCTGATCACTTGCGCGTTTTGCCATGATCGATACACGATCTGGCATATCTTCATGAACATGCTGTTCTTCTGGTGGTTCGCTCCAGTTTTGGAATCGATGTACGGTTCGCGGGAGTTTTTGCTTTTCTACCTCAGCAGTGCTCTGGCTTCGAGTTTGGCGTATGTCGGGCTGGACATTTTGACCGGCGATCCGGTTCCAGCCATCGGGGCATCGGGGGCAGTGATGGCGGTTACGATGCTGTACGCGTACCACTTTCCGACGCATATCATTCGAGTGTTCTTTGTGATCCCGGTGGAAATACGCTACCTCGTTTGGATCTACGCGATCATTGACCTTGATCCAGTTCTAATAGAATTGTCGGGCGACTCGTTCGGCGACGGCGTGGCCCATGCGGCTCATCTGGGAGGATTGGCGTTTGGCTTCTTCTACAGTCGTCGACAATGGCGCTTGTCTCCCCTGCTGGACCGGGACCGCCTTCGTTTTCGTCGGCCTGAGCCCTTTGAGCCGCGTGATCTCATCCCGTTTCCTCGTCGTCCATCGCCTCAGCCGTCTGTTTCGTCACGGCTGGATCAAATTCTCGACAAGATTCGCGAATCTGGGCGGGAGTCGCTGACAGATGACGAACTGCAGACGCTCATTCAGGAAAGCGAACGGCTGAGACAAAGTCGGCCGTCTGGCTCGCCGGAGTAGGTCGCCACGCATTCGAACGGGACAGCTGTGGCGTCGGAAACAAAAGGTCAGGTCGCTTTTATCTGACATCGCTCAGTGTTAAACCTCGGTCACGGCACGCACGAAACGCGATTGTCCGGCGGGTGAAGTGTTTTACGTTCTCAACAGAGCGGTGGCTCAGCTGACGATGTTTGAAAAGCCCGAAGACTATGCCGCGTTCATGCGTGTGGTCGCGGAGACCTGGGAAATCGTGCCTCTGCCAATTTATGCCATGGTGGCAATGTCGAATCACTGGCATTTTGTTGTCAGGCCAGAAACGAGCGATCAGGTCAGCGAGTTCTTCCGTCGGCTGACTGTCATGCACACGATACGTTGGAAGTGCCGTTCGTCCTGGTCTCGAAACTACGACTCGATCAAGGGGACCGCCGAGGAAAGAGAAGTGACGGCTTTTTGCCCTTTGGCGATTCCGGTTGGTTGGACCTGAAGAACTTTGTACCGTGCGAGTTCGGCGTCAGCTGGCGAGCACAACGCAGCGGCGAGATCGGCCTTCTTCAGATGAGAGTATTGTGAGCGTTCCACAAGCATCCAGAAACTTCATGACAACGCGATGGAGTCTCGTCGTTGCCGCCGCTGACGCCGAACATGTCGATGCAAAGCCCGCGCTGGCGGAATTGTGTCAGGCATACTGGGCTCCCTTGTACGAGTTCGCACGCCGTCGGGGACACAATCCGGCGGACGCTGCGGATCTGACTCAGGGCTTCTTTGCCGAACTGCTCGACAAGAATTTTCTTCGCGCAGTGGATCAGGATCGAGGCCGGTTCCGAACGTTTCTGCTCACGGCGTTCCAGAGATACTCGTGCAATGACTTTGATCGCCAGCAGACTCAAAAACGCGGCGGCGGAATCCAGTTCACATCGCTGGATGCCGAGCAAAGTGAATCACGGTTGCAAAGTCAGATCGCAGAAACGATGACCGCGGAAGCGATCTTTGAACGTCGATGGGCAATGACGCTGCTGTCGCGAGTGCTCGACTTGCTTCGACAGGAAATGTCGGATCGCGGTCGGATGGATGTCTTCGAAACATGCCGCGATTGCTTGGTGGGCGAGCCTTCTCAATCGTACGGCACCATCGCCGTGTCGCTCGGCATGACGGAGTCCGCCGTGAAAGTCGCTGTTCACCGAATGCGGCAACGGTATCGAGACCTGCTTCTTCAGGAAGTCAGCCAGACACTGACCAGCGCAGACGATTTGGACGATGAACTTCGGCATTTGCTGAAGGTTGTGCAGGGATAGTGTCGAGCCCGCGACCATCCCGCCACACCTTCGTGCCTCATCCAAACCGAGGAATTCTCAGGCAAAACGACAATCTTTCAGATTCTGTGTAACCATTTTGCCCGCATGCTTAATCGTCTGACGGACGACGTTCACAATGCTGGAATTCAGCGAGGCGTGCGATGAAAGCGGTTTGCAGATCCTGCGGTCAGACACTTCCAGCGGATGCTCCTCAGGGGATGTGTCCGTCCTGTCTGCTTCGCGCCATTTTGAAGCCGGAAGAACCAGGCCAGAGCAACGAGAGGCTTGTGTCACCCACAACGCCGGGGCCGCGAGTGTTTCAGCCGGAGTCGATCGATGCCCTGCGTCCGTTGTTTCCGGGCCTGGAACTGATTTCGCTGCTGGGCTATGGCGGCATGGGAGCCGTTTACAAGGCTCGGCAGAGGAAACTGGATCGCCTCGTCGCGCTAAAGATTATTCGAGGCGATGCGGCAGCCGATCCAGCATTCGCCGAACGATTTAATCGAGAAGCTCGCACACTGGCACGACTGAGCCACCCGGGCATCGTTGCCATCCATGACTTTGGGGAAACGACTTCTTCATCGACCGACAGCAACGCGCCGCCGATGTTCTATATTGTGATGGAGTTTGTGGATGGCACAAATCTCCGACAGTTGATGAATGGCAAAGAGCTCCCGCCTGAACAGGCCTACGCAATTGTGCCTCAGGTCTGCGATGCTCTGCAGTACGCTCATGACGAAGGCGTTGTGCATCGCGACATCAAGCCGGAGAACATCCTGATTGATCGACGTGGCCGAGTGAAGATTGCGGATTTCGGACTGGCCAAACTGGTCGCCGGTTCCAATGACGACTTCACGCTGACGGGCATTCATCAGGTCATGGGTACGCCTCGATACATGGCGCCGGAACAGATGGAGGGATCCCGCGAGGTCGATCACCGAGCGGATATTTATTCGCTGGGAGTTGTCTTCTATGAAATGCTGACCGGCCAGGTTCCGGCCGGCCATTTTGATCCTCCGTCACACAAAGCCAACGTCGACCATCGGCTCGATTCCGTCGTCTTGAGAGCGATGGCTCGCGATCCTGATCGCCGCTTCCAGCGCGCGAGCGAAGTTCGAATCAACGTGGAACGCCTTGCAGAGGAATTGCCCGCGGTCGTAGACACGAATGCACCGCGAGCCGAAACAGAGGCCGCTCCAACTCGTCTCGCGCCGCAGTCCGTGTCGGAGTTTCTCAGCTTCGAAGCCGCATCCATGGCTGGCTGGGTTGCAGGGACGCGATCGAAGAACGACGGGATGCCGCGGACGATTCGATGGCTGATGCCGTTGCTCTGCCTGCTCGCCATCGGGACGTTGTTCCAGCCGTGGCTTGATGTCTATATCTCAGACCGTGATGCGCTGATTGGCGTGGAGTGGAAAGCTCGAACAATTGTCGTACCTTCCACGAATATCAATGCCGTTCTGCGGTCATTCACTCCGGTTGATTCGATGAATGGCGCGATTGCCGGATTCAGTCTCGCAATGGCCCTGGTCGTCCATCTCAGTGCCGGCCGAACGCTCACGCGTCGCGGACTACTAGCCCAAATCGCTCTGTTGGCCCTGGCACTGCTCGAGATTCTGGTCTTTCGACAACAGGTCGGAACGACTCAAATCACGGTGTACGTCGACCCTGAGACGAACCTGCCGCCGCGAAACGTTGTCGGAACTATCAACAACTTAGTGGGTCGAGCCTATCTGAGCAGCCTCGAACACCAGTCGGACTTCACTCAGGCCGCGTGGCTTGGTTCGTCGTCGATGCTCGTAGTGTTGCTGGCCAGTGCTTTCAGCCTGCAATACGCCTCAAGTTGCAGACCGGTTCCCGTACGTCCAGGACAAGTGAACCTAAATGCTCGACGGCAGACGGATCGAGATTTCGCGACGACTTTCGCTTCGTTGTCACCGTATCAACTAGCGTCTCGATTGCTGACATCGATCGGCATCATGCTGTCGTTGATCGCTGCTGGCGGCTTCTTTGTCAGCATGTTCACGGTCAGAGTTGTGACATCCGAAGCGGAACTCAACCAACTACGCTTTACGGGTATTGGCATCGCTATTGTCTTCGGACTGAATGCGATCGTGGGCGTCACTTCAATCATCGCGGGGCAACGAATTCGCCGTGGCGAAGGGATCAGATTGGCTCGCACCACCTGTATCCTCGCCATTCTTGTCAACCTGATTGCTGCGCCACTTGCTGTCTGGTGTCTCATGGTGCTTGGACGAGTCATACCGATCAATGAAAGCAAACCGAAATCCGGGTCCGCAATGCGATGGATCGTCGGACTGACGATCGCTTTGGCTCTGATTGCCGTGTCTGTCGGCTTAGCGGTCAGAGCGGCTCGGCAAAGTCAGACGGCACCACAACTGCTGATCGAAACCCAGAATGGCGATGCTGCGGCGGTCGTTCGACTACTGGAAGCTGCCGCAGATCCGAATTTGCAGCAGGAACATCAGGGATCTCCCCTCTTCTGGGCGGTGTGCAAAGGAAATCCGGCCATCATTGAAGCACTCCTCCAGCACGGTGCGGTTGCTGACATCAAGACGTATGAAGGCATCACGCCGTTGATGGTTGTGTCACTACTTGGCGACGCTCCCACCGTCAGGCTGTTGATTGCAAAAGGTGCACTCGTGAACAAGCGAGATGCCGTGTCACAGCCGTACACGATCTTTCCCAAGAGAGGAAGCATCAACTGGCCCGGAAAACAGTTAACTCCCCTGATGCTGGCCGCGTGTCAGGGACACCGAACTGTCGTGGAAGAATTGCTCGCAGCCGGAGCCGATCCAAGCCTCGTCGACACCACCGGAAAAGATGCCGCCAAGCTGGCGCAGGATCGGAACTACATCGACATTCACGATCTAATCCTCTCACACCAACGGCCTGCTCCGGAACGGCAACCATAGAACGAACTCCGGTTCAGCCTTGTTTTATAGAGGAGCGGAAACCAGCGATAAGGTCAGAGGCACAGTCACAAACCGGCCAGGCCGCGGATCGGCTACAATGTGAGAACAGGATATGGGGCGAAAACCGGTTGTTGGCGTGCAGCGGCCGATAGAAACTGGACGGTGTCCGGTTAGACTTCCCGAAATCCCGCCGTTGAACCTGACCTTCAACCCACCACCAGCAAAGGAAAGTCATCGCCAATGAAACTTTTCACTCGCACCATCCAGCTACTGGCGTATTGCCCGCTTGCATTGAGCATTCAGGCGACGAGCCAGGCTGAAGAAGCCGCCAACAGACTTACAGAAGCCGAAAAACGAGGTGGATGGACTCTGCTCTTTGACGGCAAAACGACTGACGAATGGCGAAACTATCAAGCCGCCAAAATCAGCAAAGGCTGGGTCGTCAAAGAGGGAGCTATCGAACGCATCGGCAAGGACGCTGGCGACATCGTCACTAAAGAACAGTATGAGAACTTCGAACTGTCGCTCGAGTACCGGATCTCCAAAGGCGGGAACAGCGGAGTCATGTTTCATGTGACCGAAGATGCCGCCAGGCCCTGGCACAGCGGCCCGGAGGTTCAGGTTCAGGACAATGTCGATGGTCGAGATCCTCAGAAGGCGGGCTGGTTGTATCAGCTCTACCAGCCGATGAAGCCAGCGTGGGCGACTCAGTTTGAAAACCAGGTCGGCTTCAAAGGGACTGACCTTGATGATGCGACTCGCCCGGCTGGCGAATGGAATCATCTTTATTTGCGAATATCACCCAAGCAGTGCGAAGTGGCGATCAACGGAGTCAGCTACTTCTACTTTAGCGTTGGCGATGACGAGTGGAACAAGCGAGTAGCAGCGAGCAAGTTTGCAGCATTCCCCGAGTTCGGCAAGGCGAAGAAAGGGCACATTTGCCTTCAGGATCACAACGATCCAGTGGCCTATCGAAACATCAAACTGCGAGTGCTTTCGTCTGACGGTAGTGTCGCTGATCCGCTCGACGGCCAACTGCCGCTGAAGGGCGTTGTTGCGTTTCCTGAGATGAGTTGGGAAGGTTTCGAAGGAGCGGATGAGAACGGACGTCTCACGACACTTCGACCGATGGTGCTGACTCATGCGGGCGATGGCAGTAACCGCAATTTCGTAGCAACTCAGCGCGGGACGATTTATGTGTTTCCGAACGATCCAAAGATCGAACAGGCAATGCTGTTCATGGACATCAGCGATCGAGTGCAGGACTGGCGAACGGACAACGAAGAGGGACTGCTCGGAATGGCCATGCATCCGGACTACAAGAGCAACGGCCAGTTCTACGTGTATTACAGTTCGTCGAATGAGCCGAGGACGTCGATAGTATCGCGATTCAAAGTCTCAGCCGACGATCCCAACAAAGCCGATCCGGCCAGCGAACAGATCGTGATGAAGATTCCTCAGCCGTTTTCAAACCACAACGGCGGCTCGATCGCGTTTGGGCATGACAGCTACCTGTACATCGCTCTTGGCGACGGCGGCGGTCGCAACGATCCGCTGGGTCATGGCCAGAACCTGGGCACGTGGATGGGCTCAATGCTCCGCATTGATGTGAACCATCAACAGGACGGAATGAACTACGCGATCCCGGCGGACAATCCGTTCCTCAAACGATCGGGCGCATTGCCGGAGATCTACGCTTACGGATTTCGCAACATCTGGCGTTTATCAGTCGACCGCAAGACCGGGACTCTTTGGGCCGCGGACGTCGGTCAGGACTTTTGGGAAGAAGTGAACATCGTGAAAGCTGGCGGCAACTACGGTTGGAGCATTCGGGAGGCATCGTATCCGTTCAACAACAAGACCGTCCCGATCGCCGATCCGCTCGTGTCGCCTGTTTGGGAATACGATCATCAGCTTGGCAAGTCAATCACCGGCGGTTTCGTCTACCGAGGCTCCCGATTGCCCGAACTGCAGGGGATGTACGTCTACGCCGACTTTATCAGTGGCCGAATCTGGGCTTTGACCTACGACGAATCGCAGGGCAAGGTGACCAAAAACATGGGCATCGCTACCACCGGTTTCCCAGTGCTCGCGTTCGGCGAAGACGAAGCCGGCGACCTGTACTACATGCTCGAAACCGTCACAGGCAAAGGCATCTATCGTTTCGATCGAACAGAGTAGAGAAAGAACTTACGGATTTGGTCAGCGGCCTCGTCCACTATAGCAAAAAAAGGAGTCGCACGAAGATGCGACTCCTTCAAATCGGCTGGACCACGATTCTTTGCAGCAGACTGAAACCAAATTACTCGGCGTCAGTGAGTTCGGCAACGACGCCTTCACCTTCAACCGCGATTTCTTCTTTGCTCTCAGTGACATCAACAGCGTTTTCTTTGTCACTGCAGCAGTTCTTTTCACAGCTTCCTTCGCATTCAGTTTCATCGATGGAAGTCATCGTCACGTCCGTGATGCTCTCCGAGCAGCAGCTACTTTTTGCAGCACTGCAACAGGACGAACCGTCGCCGCTTAGGCTGGTCAACATCGCGTCAGATTCGCCAGCACAGCATGGGCCAGCTTCTGGCGCGGCCGAGGAAAACACGGGCTCGCCAGTCATAGGGCAAACGAGGCAACTTTCGCCGTTTGTGGAGCTGTACGAATAGCCAACGTACGCAGTGCTGGCGACGGCGGCGAGAAGTAGTAGAGCTTTCATTTCAATGTTCTCCAAAAGGGAAATACGAGCTGGTAACGAGTGAACTACCAACGAAGCGAGGTGGCCATTCAGTGTCGTCGTTTCTGGACCAGAGTTCTGTGAGGCAGCTCACAATACTCAGAGATGTCACGGAACCTCGACCCGAGGATACTACGCAGATTCGGGCGTTTGGCGTGCAAAATGAGTAAAAACGGTCAAACTTTCCAGCAGTTTAAGACACACTCATTTTTCTAGCCATTCTATAGAGTCGATTATTACCCGCCGATTGCCTGCCGTCAATCTGTCATTTGTACAGAGCAGAACTGATGGCTTTCCTTGCAATTTCGACGTCATCAGCCGTTCGATTGCGAGAATGTCCAGCACCGTTTCGCTTTGTACTTCTGGCCGTCGATCACGCGTCGACAACAATTTCCGCAAAAATGGACCACGATCATTCGCCATCTTATCTCGAAGGCGGCGGTGAAATCGAACGTAACGATTTTTAACCTCAGAATCTGAGCAAGCCACGAAACCCTCGAACTCCGTAGTACGACTGAGCTCCATTGTGGTAAACGAAGACACGGCCAAACCGACGATCACCAAAGACCGCACCGCCGAGGTTTCTGACGTCGTCCGGAGTCAGCAGCCAGCTCGAGGTCTTCGTGTCGAACTCTCCAACTGCCTGCAGGTCCCAGTATTGTCCTTCCGTGAGAAGTTCAATTCCCATTGTGGTCGCCATGTCGATCGCGTTGTTTGCCGGCTTGTGTTCCTCACGAGACTCCATGCCTTCGCGGTCGTAACAGACACTTGTTCGGCCTTTGGGAGTCTCCGGCGAACAATCAAAGAAGATGAATTCGCCCGTCTTCTTGTCGTGAGCAACGACATCCGGCTCACCGCCTGTTCGCTCCATCTCACTAAGCGACCAAAGCTTTACCGGATTGGCTTCAAGCTTCGCCGCGACTGTGGCCCAGTTAAGCCTCTTATGCCGGTTCATGTTTTGCTCAAAGCGGGTTCGCAGTTTGCTGAGCAGATCATCACGCTGCGCGGGTGATAGTCGCATGCTGGGTCTGGCGGCTGCCATTAGAATCTCTTTATCAAGCAGTGTTGTTCGCGGGATCGTTCGGGTGCCGGAGCCGGTCATTGCAAGGAACGCGTTCGACCGTCGTTACTTCGCAGGAGTCTCCTTTCCGGTCATCACAAGGCCGCGTTTCGGAATCGCATAGATGAACGCCACGACCGCCGACGCGGTCTTGCGAGCGTCGGAATCGTAGCCAGCGTTGTCGCGGTTGGGCTGGTAGTAGAACGTGCCGTCGGTGCATTGAGCCATCGTGAACCACCAGCGGTTGGAATCCATCAGCTTGCGAAAACTGTCCGCGTCTATGTTCGCAGCCAGCGCCGTGAAGGCCATGCCCATGGGCGGTGAACCGTGTGTATCGGGGAAGCTCTGCGGATGCAGTCCGATGACTTTGGCATTCGCCATTGCTCGCTCGCGGTAAACCGGTTCGTCGTAAGGACTGAGGATGTTAGCGATACCCGAAGCGCCGGTGCGGCCCATGTCGGCCCAGCCGTCAGGAGGTCCGCCGACCTCGTCGCCGTACCACACGTATCCGTTTTGGCCAGTCCCCTTCTTCAGAAACCAGTAAGCCGCATCGTGCTTTTCGCGATCGATCTTAATTCCGCAGCGATGCATCAGCGAATACGCGAGGGCCCCCTGTCCGGTGAGCATCGCAATCGGACCGTAGCCTTCGAAGCCGGGGTTGTGTCCCCAGCCGCCGTGAGCATTCTCAGGCCCCTTCGGATACGAATCCGGGTGAGACTTCTTTGCCTTGGGATTGATCTGCGACATATGCAGATACTGAGCCTTCGCAAGGTGATCATGGATTTCCTGCAGCTCGGGCAGTACCCACTTGTCTCCCGTCGCCAGGTAGTATTCGCTGGCGACAATCGCGGCACTCATGTAGGTCCAGTTGATCAGGTCGAAGCGGCGTTTTTCCCTGGCCGTCGTTTCCCGACAATGGTACTGCACGTTCAACTTGACCGCTGGCATGTACTTCGCATCGCCGCTTGCCAGCAATGCCAGCGGTGCAAACGTATTGTGGACAGGATCGCCGAACGAACCATCATCAGCTTGTTGTTTGACGAGATACTCCAGCAATTCAGCGAGAATCCTGTCTGACTTATCGCATTTCGCAGGATAAGTCGCGGAGTAAGTTCCGTACTTCGGGCCAACGTTCAGCACTACTTCTTTGGTTTTGTTGCCGCGCCGAAGTGTGAGCGACAGATTTCCTTTTCCGTCACCGCTCTGACATTCTTCAAGGACCTTCGCCATTTCCGACACAGGTCCGTCCGCGCCGAAGAAATTCTCGCCGTAGCCGTTGCGATGCGGCTCTTTGAACAACTGCCCGCCTGCGCCGATAATGAAGTCACCGGTTTCGACATAACTACTGCCCGGTGAGCCCGGGAAGACATACTTGATTAGCAGTGCCTGCGGCTCTTCTTCAACCAACTGAGCTCGCAGGCCGGTGATGCCAAGGTTGTAGAACCAACCCGGAACTTCCGCATCCGGCCCCGAATCCGCTCGCTGACCCCACGGACTGTCGTTGTCGTGATAATGAACCTGCGCGTGAAGCGAGGTCGCACGACTGAGAACAGTAAGCCATACGACTGCGAGAAACGTGAGTCGCAGCGAGTGGGGAAAGGCTCTCATCGTGGGATCCTGAAGAAGACTTCTGCGGGGAGGCTTATCGATTTAGGCCCGGCAACAGGAAGACAACTGCGAGGCGGAGTGCAGGGTTGAAACTCTAAAACAGATGCACTTCAGGGAAGGAAGACTACTCCTCCATCATCGTTCGCAGGTGAATCATCGCGGGGACGAAGTCGTCGACGATCTGTTCGATGGACTCTCGCTCCTCGGTTTGGCAATTGTTCAACTCGGGTCGAACCGTTTGCCAAACGACGATGATTTCATCGCATTTCGCGGCGATAGCGGCACGGTCCCGGCTTGAATTGGCGAGAGCCGCTAGTTCAACACAACGCTCCTCAAGCTGATGTGTTTTTTCAATCAGACCTGCGGCTTTCTGACCGGGGCGAGTCAACCACCGATGCACGGTTTCATGCAGATGTTCGGTCAGCGATTCCAGGGACGCGGTTTGCTGTAGCACCTGATTCCTGTCAAACACGACGGAAACGCCAATAGCGTTCTTTAACGAAGCGATCGACTGAGACAGCCCTTCAATTCGGCGGCAGGTATCGGGTGTGTGAATCGGCGAGAGATAGAATTCAAACAGGTGCCATTGCTCGTCCAGATAAAGCCAGGCTTCGCCGACCGCTTGCAGTGGTTCCTTGCGAGCGACCACATCGGATAGATTCTGAGCCATTCCAAACAACGCATCGGCGGACGAAGGCAGAGAACGGCTGTCCGGAAGAGTCATGACCTGCTCGAGCGTGACTGTTCGATAAAGGTCCGTGATGTCGCGTTCCAGGGCTTCCGCCATTTTCTGCACCAGGGCAAGGTCGATACCAAAGTCCAGCCGGAGCAACTGGTGAATCGTTTGATGGGTTTCCTGAATTCGGCTGACAGAGCGAGTGATCGAGCGAACAGGGAACTGATCCAACTCAGGTCGCACCGCCTGCCAGGACTGAAACAGAATCCGATACTCGGCCACCACCGTGGGAAACTGAGCGCCACTGGCCGACAGATTGGCGAACAGAGTCGCCTGTTCCTGAAGTCGTCTCATTCTGGGAATCAGTCGTTGAGTTTTTGCGTTGGCAGAACCGGAATAGCTGACTTCGTCCGTCAAGGTCTTAAGGTCGGCCGCCAGAAGGTCGGCCGCGCGGACAAGCTCGCGACCGTTGAACTGCTCGCGGATGCCAAGGATCTGGCAAGCTTGAGCATCCAGGCGACTGATGCGATCTGTACATTCACGCGTGGCCGCACTGGTGCCTTGAGTGGAAGCGATTTTGTGGGCTAGCGGTTTCCAGCTTTGGTCGAGCGTCTGAAGGGGAAGCTGTAGCACCAGGTGATTGTTTTCTCGTTCGGCTCGCTGCAGAGTTGCTGTACTTGCTGCCTGAAACTGCAGCGCATCCGGTAGCAGGTTTCGAGCATTCGGGCTGCGGCGAGAGTCAGCGTTCAACTGCGCGGTGAGCGTCGCTGTTTCCTGATTCAAGGATGCCAGGAGTCGCCGAATCTGCACCATCTCGGCCGTTGCCTGAACCGGTCGAGGAATATCCACGTGCACTGGCGGAACCGGCTGCCCGGGCCGAAACGATTCTCGTCCCTGACGCTCCATCTGGGATTCAATCAGCGCTTTGAGCAGCCCTTTGGCGATTTCTTTGCCCTTATCGTCAGCCGTAGCGACACGTCCCGCCAGTAGTGCTGCACACAAAAGTAGGAAGGGGGCAGTCAGGAGACGTCGCAGTGATAGCGGGTTTCCGACCGAGTCCGGGGAAAGTGCCACTTCTGATGCCAAGGCCGTCAGTCCAGGCGATGGAATAGGTTTCGTCATGGGAACTCCGTTCTTGCGTCGGTGACGCGGACACTTTCTTCAGACAGGTTGATGGTCAACTCGAGTCCAGCTGCCTCGGAGCATGGTTTCACGGTATCGCCATACGGCCGAGGTAAGTTCGTATGGCCCGCACTATCTTCCTTCAGATACGCGCCGATTTCAGATAAGCGTACAGCAATTGGCAGCGACTTCCAAAGCCGCAGGTCGCTTCAGACATTTATCGGTGCCCAAAATGTTCAGTCAAATCACTTTGTTTGACGAGGCGCACAGGGCCAGGCGGAGAAAGAGACTCGAACCGCAGGCTGGTTCAAAGTTCATATGAAGGTCTCAGGTTGAACTTGAGCCGACGATGGAGCCACTTAATGCAGCCATCTCGCTTCACCGAGCGGAGCCTGAAATTGTTTTGCGACCAACGATGCCTGCAGCTTTCCCTCGATAACCAGGGAACTGACGCCGGATACTCGTCTGATCAAACCGCCCGAGAATTATCTCCAGCAGGGCAGGGTATTCCGAGATCGCTAGGAGCAACAGATTCAACAGGCTCGCATTTGAGCCCGGGAACAATCGATACATATGCTCAGTAGGGGGAGGGGGGGGTAGTAGCCGACGATCCGGAGTATTCTTCCAAAAATCAGTGTTAGTTTTTCGTTAAGGACGCGCTGCTGAATTCCACACGCAGGCTAATCTGCGTACGCTCCTGAGATGGGCCAGTGTTACCAGACAGGTGAGTTAGTCAATTTCGCATCCGTAGGATGCCGTTTGCCGAGTCATATCTGAGAGGTGTTTCGATGCTGCAACGAGCCTTGTTATCGATTCTTTTGCTTGCCATGGTAGCCAGCCGGTGTTCCGGGGCGATTATATTTTCGGAGACATTTGGCACTGTCGCTGGTCCAACGAGCTTCGCCGCTCATACCGGTTGGACAAATGGTCTCGGGCTCACATTCAGCGGTAACGGTGACGTTCGGGGTACTACGCAGAGCAGCGGCTATGCTGGTGCATCAGCATCGGCTAACGTATTTCTTACAAATAATGCAACGGCAAGGTTTCTGCAGATCGGCAATATCAACACGGCCGGGTATGACACCAGTACTCTTAACCTTTCACTGGGAGCCTTCAAATTCACTACAGCGTCAGACCTGACAAACTTGGTGGTGTCGTTCAGCACGGACGGTAACACGTTCACGAATCTCGTTCCCGCCATACCAGCTCAGTCAACGGGCGCCGGTACGGCCGTATGGCGGTTATTGACATTGGCACCCACGAACTTGGCTGCATCAAGCACTCT
The DNA here is from genome assembly GCA_031377305.1 of Planctomycetota bacterium. Taxonomy (GTDB): domain Bacteria; phylum Planctomycetota; class Planctomycetia; order Planctomycetales; family Planctomycetaceae; genus SXXK01. The sequence goes on from JANMEV010000088.1 coordinate 72,680, forward strand.
TTCGCTGAGATTCACCAATACATCGACGACGGATCAAGTGCGTCTGGACGACATAACGCTGTCTGGGACTTTAGCTGCCTCAGCCGTTCCCGAACCTTCTTCCCTCGCGTTTCTGAGCTTCGTTGGTTGCTCAGGTCTAGCGGCAGCGTTTCATCGTCGCCGAAAAGTCGAAGGCTCGGACTGCTGATCTGACACGTAACGCTGCGTGGCGGAATAACGGGGCAGAAAGAGTAGCGGTCGGTTGACACCGGCCGCTTGCCGTTTTTACGGGATCAACTGAGCTGTTCTGCCATCTCGCCGGCGTGGTAGCTGCTTCTGACAAACGGGCCGCTGGCCACCATGCCGAAGCCGAGCTTGCGAGCCAGCTCGCCAATTTCGTCGAACTCTTCCGGCGGCACGAAGCGGTCGACGGGAAGATGATCGGGCGTCGGCTGAAGGTACTGGCCCAGCGTCAGCATATCGCAGTTCACAGCTCGCAGATCCGCGAAGACGTCCATCAGCTCGTCGCGAGTTTCCCCAAGCCCCAGCATCAGTCCGCTCTTGGTCGGCATGTCGGGCGCTTCGTCCTTCACCTGCTTCAACAGATCCAGTGTTCGCTGATAATCAGCGTTGCGGCGGACTCGATGGTAAAGGCGAGGCACAGTTTCGGTGTTGTGATTGAACACATCCGGCCGCGCTTCGATGACTCGGCTGATCGCCGCTCGGTTGCCGAGAAAGTCGGGGACGAGCACTTCCACTTGCGCACCCGTTTTTTCTCGAACGGCCAGAACTGTTCGATACCAGTGTTCTGCGCCGCCGTCTTTCAGGTCGTCGCGAGTCACCGACGTGATCACCACGTACTGCAGGCCAAGGCGAGCGGCGGCTTCGGCGACTCGTTCGGGTTCGTCGAGCTCCAGGCGTTCGGTCTTGCCTTTTGGCACCGAGCAGAAGCCGCACGGGCGAGTACACACATTGCCGCCGATCATGAACGTCGCGGTCTTCTGAGACCAGCATTCCGTTCGATTCGGGCACTTCGCGCTTTCGCAGACGGTTTCCAGTTTCAGGTCGGAGATCACGTCGCTGGTATAGGCCATGCCGGGCTGTGGCAGTGGTCGCTTCAGCCAGCGAGGCAATCGGCGCACGGGGCCACCGTCGATGATGTTCACACCGGCCAGAATGGAATCGGCAACGGGTGCATCAGTCGTCGGCTGATTGATGATTGGCAAACTTGTCATGAATTACGGTCCGAGTTCGTGCTAAAAATGGATGGCCAGTGTGCAAATGATAGTCAGGATAGCGCAACTGTTGACAGAGATGCTGAATCAGCGCCGACCGCACCTGCGGCATCTGAGTTGGTCGGACTCGTTCGGCATTCAGCGAAGAAACTTTTTGACCCAGTAACCCGCGTCCGATCTCGCGAGCTTCATCCAGTCGAGGGCTGACGTTCAGAAAGACTCCGAAGCTGGTAACTTCGTTCTCCACATGAATCGCAATTTCGGCGACAACACCGTGGCGGCCATGAACCGCTGTCGGATCGTCAGCCTTCACGGAAGCGACGACCTGAACTTCTTCGCACGTGAGAATGATGGCTCGCTGCAAACAGTCGCGGTATTCGTGTTCGCCCATGCTGCATTCAGCCAAAGAAACGACAACGTAGGCCGCCAGTTGCCCGGGCTGATGAAGAATCGCATGTCCGTCACGACGCAGCTTGTGAATCGCGATAAGTTTGGATTCGAGCTCCCTTGGAGACTGTGGTAGTTCCAGCAGCGACGCTCCTTCACCCACGGTCACGGTCGGCGGGTGTTCGCAGATCAGGATGGCCGCATTCGTGCGACTCTGCTGCCGCACTTCGTGAACCATCAGCTTCTGCAGCGCGAGCACCGAAGGTACGTCCACCATCCCGAGCAAACGAACTTCGGCCGTTGTCAGCGTGTGGTTGGTAAAAGCTTCCCAATCGATGGTCATTGAACTGATTTTGCCGCTTTGTTAGGTGGAAGGGCAGCTGCGATCCACTGCAGCGAAACCCGGTTTCTCGTGCGAACCGCACATTGTAGGCATCCCAGGCGATTCGCTCCAAGAACCGTTCCGGAAATCGCAGAACTGGTTTCGAGCGGCTGAAAGCTGCGCAGAGCGTGACTTCCCCCGTTGAATTGGGCTAGCCGCGAGACGCTAGCCGCTTTGCGGCTCACAGGAACATGATTGGGCGAGACAGATTCGAACAGTCTCCATTCCGATTAAAAAACGGACGGGCTGCCGTTACACCACCGGGCTGCAAAGGGAACGAGTGACGCGTGTGGGATTCGAACCCAACCTGTCCAGTGTGAAAGACTGGTAACCTCACCAGAAGTCGAACGCGCCGATAGAGAATACAAGTGGGGCAGATGGTGCTCGAATCCATCTCCTCTGGTCTTCAGCCAGATGCTTTGCCGTCTAAGCTACTGCCCCGGTTGACAATCTGAGCCGCACGGCGCTAGCCGCGGGTGTCGTCCGCTCGGGCTCTCGCCATCCACCCGCAGCTAGCGCTTTGCGGCTCAGAAAAATAGCGAGGCCGAAAGTGTCCAGTTTTGGTGTTATCGCTTGAGCCAAATCCCAACAAAAAAGCCCAGTGTTTATGACACCGGGCTTTGGAGGAAAATCCGAAGACGACCGAGAGTCACCAGCGCAGTGGCTGACCGAGAAACAGATTCGCTGCGGATGCGATCTTCTGCTCTTGTTCAGCAAACTGACCGTTGATGCTCGATCGTTGAATCAACATGAGAATTCGAATCTCTGTGTGGAGTGCCAACATGGGCCGAATTGAGACGCTGTTGCGTGAAAGACGCTGTACGAACGACTCTGGTTCAGAGAAATTCTTCAGAATCCAGATGAGGCTCATTCCCGACCATATCGCCCGTATTTTGGGCTTTCCGAAGAAAAGCCAAACAATTTCGGCCGCTGGGCGAATCTCAAAGGCGTTCCCGATCACATTAAAACTCGCAGGATTTGTCGATGGCCTCGAAAACTTTTTCTCGAATCAACAGCTGTTTTTGCATCGCCATGTTGCTGGTCGTCGCTGACACAGCGGCATCCGCTGTGTCAGCTCAGGAAGCCTCCTCGGCGTTGAGCGGCACGATTGCGGAAGAACCGATCGTCGTGGGTTACGCTCGCAACATTTCACCGGTTCGGGTGATTGAATATGTAAAGAGCCTGACCGAACAACTCAACATCGGCAAGTCGTTTCAGGAGGAGATGTCGTCGGAGCGACAGCAG
>JANMEV010000105.1:0-1827 GCA_031377305.1 Planctomycetota bacterium
GGAATGCACAGTCGCAAACTGGCCGCTCGCGGTTACAACATGATCCGGGCGAACGGTTCGAACGCACGGAGTTTCTGGATGGTCGCTCGGGGATGATCAACGGACGCCGCAGTGGCTTTGGCGGTGTCCTGCAGCACGACATTCCGACGGCTCCCAACGAATGCGGCGGACCAATTTGTGACACTTCCGGAAGAATCGTTGGCATCACAATCGCTCGCCGTGCCCGAGAAGCGTCGCTGGCGATTCCGATCGAAAAGCTGCTTAACGACAAATGATCGGCTCGTGCGGACTTTCGGAAACAAATCGCTTTTTGTCTGTCCATGGCAGAAAACCTAGTCAGACGTAGACAAAATGGTCTGACCAGCGTCTCAAGCAGACAACTGTGCTGGTCGCGAATTCCCAGTCGCTCGGCACGACATCGTCAATGCGATGGCCTGACAGAATCACTGCTCTTTGTGAATTGGAAAACTTCACATGTCGATCGGGCGACTTCAAGCGTCCTTCCTTGCTGCAATAACCCTCGCGCTGGGGACAATTCAGGGGATTCTGGCGATCGACGATCCTGCTCGAGAATTGCCCGGGCTGCACAACTTTCTGAAGGCAAGCGACACCGTTTTGCTTGGCAGTGAACCAGACGGTGAAGACTCGTTTGCAAGCCTGAAGAAGATGGGAATCACAACGATCGTTAGCGTCGACGGAGCGACTCCGGATGTTGAGACGGCGAAGCGATTCGGAATTCGCTACATTCACATTCCCATCGGCTATGACGGAATCAACAACAATGCCCGCCTTGCGCTGACTCGAGTGGCAAAGGAAATTCAGACACCTCTCTATGTGCATTGCCATCACGGACGACATCGCGGTCCGGCTGCAGTGGCCGTTGTGTGCATTGCTGCCGGATCGCTCGATCATCAACAGGCAACCGCGCTGATGACAAAGGCTGGTACCGGAAAAGACTACACGGGTCTGTGGCGAGACGTCAGGGATTTCGAGCCGCCAGCGGCCGATGCAGAACTACCTGAGCTCGTGGAAGTTGCGAGGGTCGAGTCATTGGCCGCTGCGATGGCTAAGATCGATCGCCATTTTGATCACCTGAAACTTTGCGCGTCGGCTGACTGGAAGTCGCCGAAAGAACATCCGGATCTGGATGCGTCGGCTGAATCTCTGTTAATGCAGGAAGGACTGCACGAATGCCTGCGGCAATTGACCGGCAACCACGACGAGCAATTCCAGCACTGGCTGAAAGACTCCGACGACGCAGCCGCTGAGCTTCATCGCGCCATCAAAGCGGGAGATCCGACGAAGGCCAGCCAATTGCTCAAGAGCCTCGAAAAAACCTGCATTCAATGTCACGCTGCCTATCGCAATCAATGATCATGGCTGGATTTGGCCTTGCACCGTTTGGCCATTTACCGTTTACCATTCGCCCTGCATTAGTGCCTGCACGCCGACGCGACACTAGGTGCTCCGTTTCACTTGCGATGGTCACAGGAGTTCACTTTGTGGTGAAGCGTGGTCTTTCATGGACCAGCGTCCACGCCGAATCTTCATCGTGGGTGCCGCCACTCGGTTGACGGAATGCCGTCCGCGAGGAATGATCAGGTTCAAGCGTCTACTCACAATTCATTAGTTGCCGCGGTTACCATTTAGCACGTCATTTTATTGGGAGTTCAACCCCGTGAAGTTCTACATTCCTCAGTGGACGATTTTCTGTCTGGCGGCTGTTGCTGCCGGCAGTTCGGTGAACGCTCAGACTCCCGTGATCGCACCCACTGAGAATCTTGTCACGGATGGCATTCCGCCGATTCCAGCAGCGATCGCGGATAC
>JANMEV010000130.1:0-9168 GCA_031377305.1 Planctomycetota bacterium
GCCATGGTCGCCGAATGGGGCGGTTACATCCGCGGCGAAACGCTGGCGGATGCGATCGACTTCTCCATGTCACCGGGCGTGGAAACGAAATCTGTCAATGTTGGAGAATCGGTTGCAAACATCTGGATTGTGATGTCTTCCTGAGGTTTGGGAGAGTCGCATGGAATTGCCATTCGGGACAATCCATCGTTCCGTCGTTTCCAAAGAAGGGTTGATCCGCATGAAAACGATCGCCGGTCGACTTCGGGATTTGGCCGACATTGAGAGCCTCACGGGAGCTGGTGATGAGTCCTGAAGAAGGCAGGCCGCAGGAAGCTGCACCAGTTGACATGTCTCCCGCTGCCATCATGCAGCGATTGCAGTTGGTGGGTCAGCTCAATGATCTTTGCCGGTTTCTTCAAACCGGCCAGCGGCCTGTGCGCCAATTTGAACCTTCGTCATCACAACAGCCGGAAGTGGTTGCTGAGCCATCGCCATGACATCCATGAAGCGAGGGTTCTCGGCGTTTGAAGCCATCGTCAACGGGATGTTTGGCATTCTGTTGTGCGTGATGATTGGACTGCTGCCATTACTATCTCTGGAGCGGCAGCTTCCGTGGATGCCAGCAGGTCGCGAAAGCGTCATCATTTTTCTTCTGGCGTGCCTGGCACTCGAAGGCGTCGATGGCAATGACGAACAGTCACACGTTTGTCACACAACTCTGGCGATGTCGATTTCTGATCGACGTCGTGTTTGAAGTGACCGCGATCGCCATTGTTCTGGCCAACTAACCCATCCGTCAATTTTCAAGCTACTGCATCGATGTTGCCGCGCCGTTACTCATTCGGTTCGACCGGCACGAATGTTGTCCGGTTTCGTTCCACCGCGTTTTCGGCAGCTTCTCTGGCGCGGCGCTGGAATTCGAGTTGGCTGCGGTAAGGTTTGACGGGAGAACCCGTTGGCGGATTGAATGAACCGTCCGGCGTCAGAGTTCTGGCTTTGGTGTTATCACGCAGACAGGTTCGAAGAATATTGATGGCGCGACGCTTGCAGGTGTCGTCCAGAATCGGAACAAGCAGCTCCACTCGTCGGTCGAGATTTCGAGGCATCCAGTCGGCGCTGGAAATGAAGACTCGTTCATCGCCGCCGTGATGGAAGTAAAGGATGCGGGCATGTTCGAGGAAGCGATCGATCACGCTTGTGACACGGATGTTTTTGCTCAGCCCCGGCACGCCCGGCTTGAGACAGCAAACGCCTCGGATGTTGAGTTCGATTTCAACGCCCGCCTGTGACGCTTCATAAAGCGCCGAAATCATGAGGGGGTCTGCCAGCGAATTAAGCTTGGCGATGATCTGGCCTTTATCACCGTTTTTGGCTCGTTCAGTTTCGACGCTGATCATCTCCAGCAGTTTTTCGCGCAGGCCAATTGGAGCCGATTCGATCTGAGCGAAATGCTGAATCTGAGACGATCCCGTTACTGCGTTAAACCAGGAAATTGCATCATTCCCAAGGTCTCGGTTGCATGTCAACAGGCTGAGATCGGTGTAAAACTTCGAAGTGATCTCGTTGTAGTTTCCGGTGCCGAAGTGACAGTAGCGTTGGAAGCCATGCGGTTCACGGCGAACGACGATGCAGGCCTTGGCGTGAGTTTTCAGGCCTCGCACGCCGTAGATGACCTGCACCCCGCTGTATTCAAGCTGGCGAGCCCATTCAATATTGCGTGCTTCGTCGAATCGTGCCTTGAGCTCAACGATGACCGTTACGTTCTTGCCGTTCTCCGCCGCGCGAGTCAGAGACTTTACGATGGGGCTGTTTCGGCTGGTGCGATAGAGCGTTTGCTTGATCGCAACAACATCGCGATCTTCGGCCGCTTCCGAGAGTAGACGCAGCACTGGCTCGAAGGATTCGTATGGATGAAAAAGCAGCACGTCCTGTGACTTCATTGTGTCAAAAATCGATTGAGACGGATCGACCTTTGGCGAATCGTATGGTGTCCAACTGGGATACAAGTGCTGATCGAACCCGCTAACGTTAGAAAGCTGCATCAGGTCGCTGAGACCAACCGGACCCGGTACCAGGTAGATATCTCGCTCGCCGACTCGCAGCAGAGTTTTCAGAAACTCAAGCACTTGCCGAGTCACCTGGTCCGATACTTCCAGTCGAGTGCAGAAGCTGTCTTTACGATAGTCCAGCACGTCTTCCATTTCGGCCAGAAGATCGGCGCCATCGTCTTCGCTGACGGTGAGGTCCGCGTTTCGGGTCACTCGAAACGGAACGGTCGAGACAATTTCCTCACCGGGGAAAAACCGTCCGGCCATCAGCGTAATGACGTCTTCCGTCAGGATGAATTCGTAACCGCCGGCACTCGGAAGAGTGATGTATCGCAGGTCAAATCGGCCAAACGGAATGACAGCAAAACGAAAAGGTTCTGTTTCTGACTTGCCTTTGATCTGTACAGCAACGTTAACCGTGCGGCCGAAGAGCAGCGGAAATCGGGTAGGATCGTGGACAGCGATCGGCGTCAAAACGGCCTGAATCTGTTCCTGAAAAACAGTGTCGACAAAGTCGATCTGGCGATCATTCAGTTCGCCCGGTCGACGTCGCCGAATACCGGCTTCGGCCAGATGCGGTTCCAGTTGCTTCAGGTAGATACGATACTGGTCCGCCGTCATTTCCTGTGTGCGCAGGCTGACTTCGTTGATTTGTTCCAGAGGCGAAATTCCAGACGGATCGGATCCCGTTTCCCCAGCGCGAATGGCGGTCAGCAAACTGCCTACTCGCACCATGAAGAATTCGTCGAGGTTCGACGCTGTGATGGCGAGGAAGCGAAGTTGCTCCAGCAGAGGCACGGACGGATCACTGGCTTCATCGAGAACGCGTTGGTTAAATTCCAGCCAACTGAGTTCGCGGCTCGTGTAAATTGATTCTGTATCTGGCATGACAATTTTGCCCGCGGGCGAAGAGTTTCATTGAAGCGATGTGAAAAGTAGAGTCACAATCATCAACAGGCACGGATCTTTTATCGAGGAGATTCTCGCAGCAATACGCCAAGGCCAAAAGTGTCTTCAAGAAGCGACGCTTTTTGACGCAGTTCCATGCGTTCGAGGGATAGGTCACCGGCCGTGTTTGTGACGGTGACCACCAGACGGTGTTTTTCAATTGTGCATTCGATATCACGAACTCGCTGGCTGCCGGTATGGTCGAGCGCGACGGCGACACGCAGGATGCCGGCCAAACGAGATACGATGACTCGGCTGTCGCGATCCAGGCGTGCAAACGTTTCGTGAGTTGGCTTGGGCGAGGCGCGGCGATGGTAGCGAGCGATCATCGCCACCAGCTGATGATCCAGCGCGTTCAATCCGAAGAGTTCGCTGTTCATGATCAGGTAGTACGAATGTTTGTGATAGCCCGAGAGTCCAACGAAAAGTCCAGTTTCGTGAAGCAGCGCCGAAGCGTAGAGCAGTGTTTCGCAACGTGCGTCCATGCTGTGTTCGGACTGTAACGAGCGGAACAGTTTGCGCGCCAGATCGGCGACATGGCGGGCATGCTGCAGATCAACCTGATACTTTCGAGCCAGCTCAACCGCCGAGTTGATGATCTGGTCGCAGAAGTCGGTCGACCAGTCATTTGTTCGCAACATGCCCTGCAAAAGTGCGTCGCGAAGGTTGAAGCCCGTTATCAGCAGGTTTTGACAATTCAGCAATTGAGCCAGCCGCAGATTGGCAAGCAGCGCGGGCACCAGGGTTTCGGCCTGCGAAAGCTCGATATGGTATTTCTTCATGATGCGATCGACGGTCAGCGACAGCAGACGCGATGTGAGTTTTTCGATTTCTTCCACGGGGATACGTGTCAGGCCGACTTTCTGCAGATCGATTCCCAGCAGACGCGCGGCAAAGCGAACATCGCCTCCGAGTGCCACGAATTCTGCCGTACGCCCCTTGGGGATGAACTCAATGAGCGGCTCAACGGTGCGGTCGATCTGGCCAATCATAATGCTGCCCGCACGGCTGCGAGTCGCCTGAGACTGAATGACCATCTGTTGCAAGCGGAGCGAGCCAAGTCGATAGGGTTGCGAATGTACGATGTCCTTTCCCTTGAGGACGAGCACTTCCGTGTTTCCGCCGCCAACTTCAGCAACAACTGTCATGGCATCGCTGAGAGTCGTGTCGTTTTGAAGTAGCGGACGGACACCCAGGTACGTGACTCTCGCAATTTCAGCATCGTCGATCAGTTCGACGGCAAACCCGGTTGCGATGTAGATTCTGTCAAGTACTTCCAGCCGGTTCGCAGCTTCTCTCACAGCGCTGGTGGCCACGATGCGAATGTGCTTCGGGTCACTGCACTGGTATTCTTTCAGTTTGCGGCGATAGCTTTTGAGAACTCGAACGCATTCCTGCAAAGTCTTTCGTTGAATTTCGCCTGTCGTGAAAGTGTCCTTGCCGAGACTGACGCCTCGCACCAGTTGCTCAAGGACTCGCACAGTTCCACCGCCCACGCTTTCGCCGATAGCCATGCGGATCGCTGATGTGCCCAGTTCGATCACTGCCAGAGGAAACGCGTTTGCCGTCCGTGTGATGTCACTGACTGGTTCCGGCCGAATCGGCGGATCGTTGCGAGTTGTCTCGTTTCCCGTTGTCATAACTGAACTGTTCTAGTGTCGACTTCTTCCGTGCTGTCTGAAATGATGCCGCAGAGTTCACGCTTTCTTGTCACTCGCCATGCCTGATTCCTGTCGAACCCATGCCGCAGCGCCAACGGCACCGGCCATATCGCCCAATTCGCTGACTTTGAGTTTTGCACAGTCGGCCAGCGACGGCAACGCGTTACGTCGAACGCCTTCTCGAACACCATCCAGATACAGCTTGGGCATTGCTTCAACGAGTCCACCACCCAGCACGACGACGTCGGGAGCAAGAATGTTGATTAGACTTCCAATGCCGCGGCCGACCTGCTCGGCCGAGCGACGAACAATCTGCTCAATGACTTTGTCACCCATATCGATTGACTTGGCGAGCACAGAACTTCGAATCTTATTGATGTCCGTTCCGGCCAGTTCCTTTAGATGTGGAGCCTGACCTCGGAAGACGGCTTTCGCAGCTTCCGCCGATATTGCGAGTCGGCTGGCAATGCCTTCCAGAGTACCGCCGGGACCAACTCCTGCGGCTGGCCCATCGGCCGCCATTTGCATGTAGCCCACTTCCATGCAGGACGAACGCGAACCCCGAAAGATCTTGCCTTCGTAAACGCAGCCGCCACCGATGCCAGTTCCCGGGAATACACCAAGCACGCATCGCTCGCCCTGCCCTGCTCCGGCGATGTATTCACCAAAAACTCCCGCATCAACATCGTTACAAATCGCCGCCGGGCATTTGAACCGCTTCGAAAGAAATTCCTGCAGAGCTACATTTTTCCAGCCGAGGTTTGGAGCTTCCAGGATGATGCCCTTTTGAAGGTCCAGCGGTCCTGGTACACCGGCGCCGATGCCAGCCACCTCTTCAGGTAGTACCTGAGCTTCCTGCAACGCCATCGAGATCGTTTCGGTCAGGCGTTCGAGAGCGACTAGTTCACCTTCGCTGGCTCGAGTCTTTCGGCGTTTTTTTGCCAGAACTTTCAACTTGTCATCGAAGACGACTGACAGCATTTTTGTGCCGCCAAGATCGAAGCCAATCCAGATCTTACGCTTTGGGGTTTCGTCGGTCATTTCACTCTCAAATTCAGCTGGCCGTTGTGTGCCACTGCAACATTCAGGCACGGTCCAGAGTCATTCCTGGTCAAAAGCGGAGCATAGCAGTTAGAGGTCAAGAAGCTCCAGTCACATTGCGAAACCGACGATGCCGCAAGGATATTGGCCGATTGTCAGCCGCGACCCGAGCTGGCACCTTTTGCCGGCCGGTTGGGGTTAGGCGTTTCAAACTGTGCAGTTTGCATGCGGGGTTGGATCGACTCCGAGGTGCGAATAATGGATAGTGCTTCACGACAATCGCGATAGTTTTTGTGACGATTAAACTGTCCGAATGGCTCAGGTCTGGGCCGGTTCTTTTTTGACTCAATGACGGGAAAGACACGAGTAAATTGCTATGGATCGCGAAACGCTGAAGGCAGTCCAGGCTCCGTTGAAGCAGCAGTATCAGGAAGATCCAAAATCTGCGATCGCAATACTTCACGCTGAAGGAACAGTTGACTTTCGCAGTCTGGGCTGTCGAGTCGCCCTGCCCTGCAACAACGGACGCGAGATCATCGCCGGTCTGCATCCCAAAGCCGGAGGCGATGGCGCTCACGCGTGTTCGGGCGATATGCTCCTGCAAGCCCTTGTGACTTGTGCAGGCACCACCTTGGCGGCCGTTTCGATTTCGATGGGACTGAAAATCGAAGAGGCAAAGCTTGAAGCGACCGGCCTGATGGACTTCCGAGGAACCCTTGGCGTCGATCGCACTGCGCCGATTGGTCTGACAAGTATTGACCTGCAGTTTTCGATCAGGGCAGACGCTGATTCCGAGCAGATTCAAAAGCTAATTCAGTTAACCGAGCGCTACTGTGTGGTCCTGCAGACGTTAACGAAGAGTGTCTCGATTCGGTCAACATCGACATTGGGCTAAGGTTATTGGGCTGAGTAGTACCGCGGCAAAATCGACAGCGTGATGACTCAGCGCCTTGGCAATTGCTGTACGTTCAACATTCGTGTCCGACCGCTTTTCGACGGGCAGCAATGCCCATCGTATTTCGATGTTTAATACACTCCGACGGGCGCAGCAGACCCGACCAGACTCACCACCGAGCGACGAAGGTACGTCGAACCATCAATTCGCTGTCATTGCAGCATTCAAACCGTATCTCGGTTTGGCCCCGAATCGGCACAATCTGCCGGAGAAAAGGACCAAGTGGCAGGATAGGCTGAGTGGAGGCGAGGAGAAACAGCAGGAAATGCCACCCAGCCGTCGGTTCGGCAGAAAAGTCGTCTCGACACATTTTTCCCGTTCGAGTAACCAGGAGTTCTCATTTCTCATTTTGACTTTGAACTCTCTCTCACTTCTCCTCTCCCCACGGTTTGACGTTTGCGTTTTGTTTTCGGTTCCACTTCTCCGGTGTGACCGGCCACAGTCATTGTCCGGCATCGCAGATTCTCCTCTGCGGAGTGCCCTGGAGTTTTCACTTCGCAGGGTCTGCGACTGGCGACTCAAGGGACTGCCCGATTCGATGAAGTCTGCAAGCATCGATCCTCCTTTCTCAGCTAAACGACGTCAGTCGATACGCGACTCAATCCATCGAGGTCCGGCATGCGCCGATTCGCTTTAATCCCACCATTGATGATTCCGCTATCTGGCATCATCCTGATTTCCGGATGTATGAATCGACAAGGCTACCAGCCGGTAGGACGCGGGCCTGGCATTGGAAGTCCCGTCGGTTGGGGCACGGGCACTGGTTACATGCCGATGGTGCCAGTTAACGGGCCAGGCGGAGGTACACCGCTGACGGGCTACATTCCGCCGACCTCGCAGCCATCGATACCAATAATTCCCGTTTCGAATCCGTCGACACCCACTGCTCCTGGCTTTCCAACATCTCCCTCGAACCCTTCAATTCCCGTCACGCCGTTGCCGCCAGGCAATAATGGTGACCCGGTTGCAAATCCTTCGTCACCTTCGGACTCAACAGGCTATTGGACAGCTTGGCCGCTGCCGCCTCGCAACCGCGGTTCGGCTCAGCCGTTCAATCGTCTTGACGGCCTGACCAACAGCGACCAATCGGCGTCGCAAGGTGACCATGGTCGGCCAATGCGGTCGACAGTCCGAGGAGGTTCGGAAGCCGCTGAGCTTCATCACAGCACCGCTGGCTTGCCAGGGCAGATGCCAAGTTTTGGTGAACGAGTCAACTCGTTACCCTCAACGCCTCAGGAAGATCTGAAGTATCGCGGCGGGCAAACGATCAAGGATCTACAGTTCGTCAACTTGTATGTGGGCGGCGACGACGCCTGGGCAAAAAGCGATATTGAATCGATCGATCGAGCGATCGCGGCGGCGATGTCCGATCGTCGGCTGGATAATGTGATGCGTCAGTACTTCAACAACGCGGAAATTACGAGCAAGCAATTACCTTCGCATCCGCTGGTTGGGTATCGGCCGAATGTGATGACGCAGGGCGACGTCGAGTATTGTCTTTCATATCTTTACGACAAGGGATACCTCAAACCGTACGATACGACTTCGACCGTCTTCAACTTTTTGCTGCCTCCCGGAACGGTGCTGACGGATGAAACGAACCGCAGTTCAACCGTGGCCAGCCTGGATCGCAGCAGTGGCGTGCTGGGAGGTTCCACTTTCGTTGCCGCGACACACCATGAAGAAGAGTCAGACGTTGTTGGATCCGTGATTCCAAAGGCAGAGGAAGGCGATTCCACGACTGGACTTGGCGGATATCATGGAAGCATCCGTAAAGGAGCAAATAAGGAGCGGCCGATCTACTACTCGGTCGACGTTTATTCAGAACGCCGGTCTGACGGAACGGCGAATGGCATTCCGGTGTTCAAGGAGAGCTGGAAGAATGTCGTCGCGACGCTTTATCACGAGCTTCAAGAGGCCCGTACTGATCCAGACGTCGAAGATGCGATTCGAAACCCTTTCGATCCGAACGCGGAACGTTATCTGGGATGGACATCTGACCGAGGTGAGGAAGTCGGCGACTATCCAATCGATGAAGCACGTGATTTGCGAACGATTGTGACGGAAGTGGACCTGGCGGATGGTTCAGGCAAAGTTCCAGTTCAGTTCCAATACTCAAACTACGTTCACGGACCCGAAGGCCCCATTGACCAGCCTCATCCGCTCAATCGTTAGTTCGCATTCTTGTCCCCCAACTGTTCTGAGAGTTGATTTCCACCGGCGTGGTGCACGATCGGAAAAAGGCAGTCGGAAGTCTGCAGGTTGGCTCAACTTGCGGCGAGGGATCGGTTTTGCCCGTAGGTTTCCTGGGTGGTCTCGCTGGTACCGTTGTTGAGTTTTCCGGTTTTTTGATCCGACGTTGGTTTAGGAAGAGCGGGCCAGCCTGTTTTTCCCTTGGATCCAGAAAAAACACTGCTAGAGTGGTCCTGCACTGTCAGGCAGACCTCCGGCGAAAGAATTCTCCAACGAAGACTGCTTTGACAGCGTAACAGACGTGTTCTGAGGGTTCTTGCGCCCATTTTTGGTTTCGCAG
>JANMEV010000145.1:0-9734 GCA_031377305.1 Planctomycetota bacterium
GCCAACAATTTTGCCGTGCAAGCTTCCAATATGGCAGCAGGACGCTTCAGGCTGGAGCTGGAACAGCCGCTACTGGCGAACGCTCGGTGCAGCATGGGGCGGAATGATCTCGACCGCCGAAGATCTGGGACGACTCGCCGTGATGATCCTCAGGAATGGCCGATCCAGTACTGGGGAGACTATCCTCAGTTCTTCCACAATCAGCTCAAGCACACAGAATCAAACGCGTCACATGGGACTGCTGCCCGCGACTGATCGAAACCAACGTCCGTGGGGTCTCGGGTGGCGATTGAACTGGCTGGACCACTCCAGTTGCTTCAGCGACTTTCTTCCTCAATCAGCAATTGGACACTGGGGCGCAACCGGGACGTTGATGTGGATTGATCGTCGGTCGAACCGCTGGTGCGTCATCCTGACAACGCAGCCTTACGAAGAAAGTCAGGCCGTGATTCAACGTCTGTCCAATCTTGTGGCGTCGTCGCCTCAATGGTAGCGACTAAACCGGTTAACAAGGCCGGTGGTCAGGCCCGGGTCTATTAATTCTCCATGCACGCCGGGTGGAACGCTGAGTCGGCATTCCCAGAGACTTCCGTGTGTGCGACAATCGGACGTCCTAAACGGCCCCGGAATCCTTTCTTTGCCTCTCAAAACGACTGCCCATGGCCATCGCACCATCCAGTAAACGGCTTTTTCTTGGTATCGACGTTGGTGGCACAAATGTCAAAGCGGGGATCGTCGACGACGATGCGCTTGTCATTAGCTCCGCAAGCGTTCCTACTGAAGCGACCAAGGGGCCGGACCATGGCGTCCAGCAGATTGTGGCGGCGGCGAAAAAGGCTGTTTCCCTGGCCGGCATTTCCATCAAGGACATCGCTGCGGTGGGGCTGGCCACTCCAGGGACGATGGATATTCCCGGCGGACTGCTGCTGGATCCTCCCAATCTGGCCGGCTGGACAAACTTCCCGATTCGCGATCGAATCGCTGAATCGCTCGACAGACCGACGCTTTTGGAGAACGACGCCAACGCAGCGGCGTATGGAGAATACTGGGCCGGAACCGGCAAGCACGCTCGAAGTTTATTGTTTTATACTTTGGGCACAGGTCTAGGCGGCGGCGTAATTGTCGATGATCACATCATTCAGGGTGAGCATTCACACGGGGCGGAGCTCGGGCATGTGATCCTTGAAATGGACAACGGCCGACTTTGTACTTCGGGCCAATACGGTACCGCCGAAGCCTATGTCAGCGCCACGGCGCTGTTGCGGCGATTTCGTGAATGCCTTGACGACGGTCAGCCGACATCCGTTCGGGATCTTCTTGCTGCCGGACAACAACTGTCTCCATTGCTGATTTCTCAGGAAGCCGAGCAAGGCGACCATCTTTGTCTTGAACTGATCATGGAGATGGCGCGCTATCTTGGAGCAACAATCACGACAGCCGTGCATGTCATCGACCCCGCGATGGTGCTTCTGGGAGGCGCCATGACTTTTGGCCGCAACGAAACGCAGGTCGGCCGCGAATTCCTTCGCCGTGTCCATCAGGAATTCAGAACTCGCACCTTCGCAACACTCGCTGATAAAGTAACCATCGAGTACGCCTCGTTAGGTGGTGATGCTGGTTTCATCGGTGCGGCTGGTTGTGCTCGGCGAGCGGCACAAGTTGCGAAATGATACGCAACGCAGGCGGTTACTTGCTCACCAGATCGAAGTTGATGTCATTGCTTCCAGGCTTGACATCGGCCGTCAGGGCCCCCGGTTGCAGATACTTCCTGGGCACTTGTTCGGGTGACACTTTGCCGTCTTCGTCTTCGAACGCGGTCGAGATCCTCACTTCACACCGCCCAACAATCGCGCCGGATTGATCGTTGGAGTAAGAGAGGCCGTAGAAACCCTTTTCGTCCGTGCCTCCCGATGCTGGTCGCCCCTGTTGTGGTTGAAATGTAATTGAAGCTCCAGCAAGCGGATTGCCATCGAGCGTTACGATACCCCCAACAGAACCGACATTCGCCGTGGCGCTGCTACCGCAACCAGCCACAGAAAACAGAATCATCAGTGCGCCAAGAGTAGTAAGAAGTGTCAACTTCCCTTGAGAAACGACTATTTGAGCCATCGAACACTCCGGACTGTTTTGGACTCTTGTGCAATAAACAAGCTGCAATAAACAAATGGCAATGACGGCACTGTCGAGTGGCCGATTTTCGATTTCGGTCGAAAACTTGCCCCCCAACCACATGGAACTCTTGACAAATGGAGCACCATCGCAGCGAACCACATGAATCACCGGCGGATGCCGTACAACTTCATGAAATCGGGCCTGCGGAGACAGGACAGCAGCGAGGAAGGACGAAAGCCGGCGAAACTCAGTGCTTCCACGCGGCTGAAGGAAACGGCGTCCCTGCACTGTCGTAATCTCTGACCTGGCACTCGATGGCACTTCGCCGGGACCGCCGCGAAATGTCTTGATTCAGATCTCCAGAGGCGTGGACTTCCAACGCCTCCGGAGTTGCTCAAACAGACTCTGCCTCAGACTCAAAATTCGCCAAAGACAGTACCATCGGCCATCGCCCCGAGTGCTTCGAACGTGCTATTGATGACGTTGTCAGGCTTCCAGTCGAGATTCTCGGAAATGAACCGAACAGAACCGTCACCCATCGTGAACTGAGCACCACCGGTATGAAAGCTCGAAGAACCACGACCACAGAAGCTGTTGAGCGCATTGGGCGGAGGGCTGGGATTTACTGGGTTTCCACCATTTTGAATGCTGTTGATATGACCTTCCGAGAATCCCAGGGCACCCGAGTTTCCATTCGTGTCATGACGCGAACAGGTGTCCATAACCGTATGCCATCGCATCGCGAAAGCATTGGCGGCGCGGCAGGCGATTGTGTTTCCGTTGGGTGCGACATACTGCTTGTACGCTCGTTCGCCGACCATAAACGTATTGCTCAGTCCGTCAGTGCAGTCACGGAACTTCGTAGCCCGATTCATCATGAATAGTCCGGCTCGATCAGCAGTTGCGCCGGTGCCGCTCGTTTCCCCCGGAATAAAGCCACGAGAACCGGAGTTCCATGCCACATAATTGGAAGTTGCAACTGGATAGCTGGTTCCGGCTCGACCTCGAACAGGCCGCTGATCATTGGTTTGAGGAGCGATATCGGACGGGCAGCGAAATGCATTGATTGGTGTCTGCAGGAGTAATCGCTGAGTCGCGTTGTCCAGCGAATCCCGAACATCAACCGGACCAACCTGAAGTTGACTATAGAGATTGCTTTGTTCGATCTGCGGAAGAATCAATGCTGACCACGCCCAGTTTCCTTCAGCGTTGGTACCGGTTCCTGTTTGTGTCGACAGGTTGAAGGTCAATCCCAGACTCGCGATCCAGCCTGGCGGCAGAGTTCCAAACGTATCGTGATAATTGTGCATCGCCAGGCCAATCTGCTTAAGATTGTTCTTGCACTGAGTTCGCCGCGCGGCCTCTCGAGCCTGCTGCACAGCAGGAAGCAGCAAGGCAATCAGGATGGCGATGATGGCAATCACAACCAGTAATTCGATTAGAGTGAACCCTCGCTGAGTTCGGTGTCTGCCGATAAGCATTCTTAAAACTCTCTTTCGTGAAAAACAAGAAAAGGTCAGGGCTGCAAGTCATCTCAGCAGCGTACGATCAGTCAGGCACAAAAACCTTCCATCTCACCCGCGTAGCGACAAAAACTGAACTGAACTCATCAAATAGGCAATTTCGAAAACCGTGGAAGAATCAAACAACCGCCTCAATGTCTACTGCTGCGCAGGGGTACATATGTTGAACACTGCTCTCGCCCGGACAGTTTGCCAAAAATTTATGAAATACTTCTGGGTCGCTAGTCATCCTGGTCAGCAAGCGTTGGTTCAATCCTGAAAACTTCGCAGAGAGTCGAGCAGTTTTCACGGCAAACAGAGCAGCATTCAGCAGTGTTTTCAATAATGACGCCAACCGAACACGATCGACATGACGCTTTTATGCGGCTCTACGTGCCAAACGAGGAGGCGTTGCGTGGTTTCGTCAGGTCGTTGGTGCCCACACTGGAGGATGCTCGCGAAGTGATGCAGGATGTCGCCGCAGTCCTGTGGCGAAAGTTTCAGGACATCAGCTCTCCGGAAGACTTCCGGCGTTGGGCATTTGGCGTCGCTCGTTTTGAGGCACTGGATTTTCTCCGATCTGCCCGACGTGATCGCCATATCTTCGGTGAAGAGGCCATGCGACTTGTTGCTCAGGAAGCGGAAGATTCAGCTGAAAGCTTCGAGGCACATCGAGTCGCATTGGACGAATGTTTGAAGAAGCTTCCGGAAAAACAACGGGCACTCGTTGCCGCGGCCTATGCTCCGGGAGTTCGAATCGATGAGCTGGCATCGCGATCTGGTCGCACTCCGATGTCGCTCTATAAGTCTTTGCATCGTATTCGCGTTGCTCTGATGGAATGCACTCAAAACGCGATTACTCGGGAGAATATGTCATGAATGATGAGAAATCGCAACTGGAACTCATCGGCCGTTATCTCGACGGAATTGCCACGCCCGGAGAATTTCAAGTATTGGAAGAATTGATTGTGGGCAGCCCCACTGTTCGACAGGAGTTTCTGCGCTATGCGCACCTGGATGCAGCGCTGGTCGGGAATCAAAATCGGCAGATGCCGACCGCATTGTTCGGGGTGGAGCCATCGCCACAGACTCATGCAGTGAAGTCCTCAGTTAGTAAGCGATGCAGTCGACTTCTCAAGCGACCAGTCGCGGCTGCCGCGTTAGGGTTAATCGTTGGCTTGTGCAGCGCGTCCATGTTGTGGGCCTATGTCGCACCGGTCAGCAGTCATGTCTCAACTCTGGTGACCGAGGGTTTCGAATCTCCGTCACTGAAGTTGGGCCATCGAGTGATTCTGGAATCCGGAGGCTGGCGCGGTGATCGCTCCGTAATCGTGGGTGAAGAGCAGGGTGTTAAGCCAGCGGCAGGGAGGAAGATGGTGCGGTTTCTTCACGAGGGCTATCAGGGAAAAGATCGACCAAGCGGCAGCCATATCGCGGATGTGTATCACTTGATCGACGTCCGTGCGTTTCGCACCGATATCGTAGATCACCGCTCGGTGGTGCAGGTTTCTGCAAGCATGAACGCAACTCCGTTTCCGGAGGACGAAAAGTATGGCTGTTCCATCAGCGTCTATGCGTTGGATGCCGACTCAGTTCCGGATTCGCCCCTTAAAATTGGAACAACGGTGACGGTAAACTCCACAGCCATGGCACGAAGCGTAAGTACAAAACTCGATACTGACCCATCGCGATGGCAACGTCTCACCGCCGAACTTCAATTGCCTCCGAATACCGAATTCCTGGTCATTCGCCTGCACATCAGTCAGGCATTCGATGCCAGTGGTAAGGCAACTTTCACCGGAAGCTATGCGGACGACGTCACGGTGTCACTCAGGCATCGCATTCCGTTGTTGTAGAGGCTGGTTCAAAACCGGGACTGGCTCCCGCCGGACAAGGAGACTCCCGCAAATCCTGGAACTGCAAGGGTTCCAGTCCCCGTTTTGAAACGCGATCCAGAGTCACTCACTGAAAATTTCCACACAATTCATGAACCTCAGACTTCAACTTTTCATTTCCCTTCTGGCTGTCGTCGGCACAGAGCTTATTGCGGCTGACATCACGCAACGGCTTTCCAACGGCTGGGAGCACTATCAGAGTTCGCGTGGTAGCCCGTGGGAAGTCTGGCGCGGTGAAGCAGCCAGCGATAATGCTGCATGGACACCGGTGACGCTGCCGCACTGTTTCAACGGACTCGATGCTGTTGATCCTGACGTCCGATACTATCAGGGGCCCGGCTGGTATTGGACTCGACTGGAAATTTCAAACCCGTTTACAAATGGCCGCACATTGCTGCACTTCAATGGTGCTGGGCAAAAGTCTCAGGTTTATGTTTACACTGAACTTGTCGGTGAGCACGTTGGAGGTTTCGACGAATGGACCGTGGACGTAACAGATGCCGTCGCGAAGGCGACGAAAATTGAATCATTGAACGGCGAAGTCCCACTGGCTGTCAGATGCGATAAATCGCGTGATTCGGAAAGCGTCCCCTCAGACCTCAGTGACTTTAATCGTTACGGAGGACTTTACCGGCACGTGAGCCTGGTCTATGTACCCGCCGTGTCCATCAAACGGATTCTTGTGCAGCCGACACTGAACTCAGATGGCACCGCAACGGTGAAGGTTCGGGCGCGGCTCTTCAATCCGACGGACGTCGATGATTCGCTGGAACTGTTGGTTCAGATCCAGGCTCCCGATGACGCTGTGAACCACTCCGCATCGCAAACGCTGGCTCCGTGGTCCGCAGAGAAGGAGCTGTGCGATGAACTGGGCCTGCTGGTCTGGGAAGAAGTTGTGTGGTGTCGAGGGGGAATCGGCGGTGCGACCTATCAACAGCAAGTCCGCGGCATGTTGCACAACATGATTGACCAGCACTTCAATCATCCGTCCGTCATCATGTGGGGACTGGGTAATAAGAACGACTGGCCGGGTGACTTCGAAGTCTTCGACAAAGATAAAGTCCGCACGTTCATGTCGGAATTGAATACGCTCGCACATGCTCAGGATCCGTCACCGCCAACTTGCATCAGGCGTTGCGATTTCTGCGTAGACATCGTGGATGTCTACGCGCCCAGCATCTGGGGCGGCTGGTACTCCGGCCGGTATACCGAATACAGAGCGTCTGCGGAAAAGGCTCTCAAGGACACGCCGCACTTTTTTCATGCGGAATGGGGCGGCAATAGTCACGTTCGACGTTTCTCCGAAGACCCCGAGAAGTTCGTAGCAAAAATTGCGACGGGGGAAGGCACCGCCGAAAAAAGAAAAGCTTACAAATCCAGCGGAGGAAAGATTCGCTTTTCAAAAGACGGTGACTGGTCCGAAAGTTACATGGCCAACGTGTTCGACTGGCACCGGAAAGAACAGGAAGAAATGCCCTGGCTGACGGGGAACGCTCAGTGGATCTTGAAAGACTTTTCAACACCACTTCGCCCCGAGAATCCTGTCCCGCGAGTGAACCAGAAGGGGCTGATTGAACGAGACGGGACGCATAAAGAATCCTACTACATCTTCCAGAGTTACTGGTCAGACAAACCCATGGTTCACATCTTTGGTCACGGCTGGCCCGTGCGATGGGGTCAGGTTCGCATGCTGGACAAAGACGACGTCCCGTGTCTGGATGCCGCAACTGTCGTACGATTCATTCTCGCAGGTGATGGCAGGCTACTTGACAATTTGGGAACATCTACGAGCTCGCGAGTGGTCCAGCTCTACAATGGTCGAGCTCAGATCAGCGTCGAAGTGACCGGGCCGAAAGTCAGCGTTGCCGTGTCCTCTGAAGGACGAAAGTCGGCGTTCATCTCAATCACCGATGCTCGAACCGCCACGACGAGCGTTAAAAAAACAACTTCGGGGAACGTTCAATCGAAGTCATCCGAAGCCGTTGCGAAATCAGACGTTCCGGCATCAAAACTATCCGTCGACGTTGCTTCAATCGACCGCGAACGCATCCTGGCGGCCGCCGCCGTAGCATTGACGCAGCAGCCAATTTCGATCACCACCTTCCCGGCAAAGCTGAGTCAGGGTGGCCCCAATGACTTTTACTCGAACGGGGATTACTGGTGGCCTGCTCCGAGCAAACCTGACGGACTGCCCTACATTCGTCGAGATGGGCAATCGAATCCAGAGAATTTCTCGCATCATCGCATGGCCGTAAAGGCAATTCGCGATTCCGCTTCCGCGCTGGCCGCCGCGTACAAAATCACGGGTGAAGAAAAGTACGTGGCGAAGGCCGTTAAACTGCTTCGAGACTTCTTTATCGTGCCTGAAACGAGGATGAATCCGAATCTGAATTGTGCACAGGCGATTCCGGGAGTCTCGCCTGGCCGCGGAATTGGCATCATCGATGCTCTACACCTCATCGAGATCCCGTATGCCGTTCACGCGATGGAAGGATCGAAGACGTTTCCCGCTGAGTTGGCGGCTGATTTGCGGCAGTGGTTTCGCGAACTCGCTGAGTGGATGACGACGAGCAAGAATGGCGAAGAAGAGGCAAAAGCAAAGAACAACCATGCTGTCGCCTTTTATCTTCAGGTGGCAGTTTACGCAGACTTCATCGGCGACGACGAAAAGTTGGCTCTGTGTCGCAAACAGTATAAGGAAGTCTTCGTAGCGAAGCAGATGGGTGCAGACGGAGGCTTTCCACTTGAACTAGAACGGACCAAGCCGTACGGCTATTCGATCTTTCAATTAGACAACATGTGCACTTTGTGCCAGGTGCTGTCGACGACGGATGACAATCTGTGGACGTTCGAGTTACCCGATGGACGAGGTATCCGCAAGGCGGTCACGTTTCTCTATCCGTTCCTTGAGGACAAATCAAAGTGGACTTTGAAGCCCGATGTTCAGGCCTGGGATGGCTGGCCAGCAAGGCAGCCGGCTCTGATCTTCGCCGCGATGGCGTTTGGCGAAAATGACTATCTTGCACTGTGGCAAAAGCTCCCGGCGGATCCAACCGACCCCGAAGTGCAGCGAAACATTGGTATTACTCAACCCATCTTGTGGATACGCTAAAGGGCTTGCCGAGTTTCCAGACGTACAGAAGAAACATGACGACCACGCAAAAATCTATTTACCGATGGGTCATCTGCACGTTGCTGTTCTTCGCCGCAGCGATCAATTACATCGATCGACAGGTCATCGGAATTCTTAAGCCGACGCTGCAGAATGAGTTTCTGTTTGATGAGCGTGCGTATGCTGCGATCGTTTTCAGTTTCCAGGCGGCCTATGCGATTGGCTTGCTGCTCGCAGGTCGAATCATTGACCGCATTGGGGTCCGGCTCGGATTCTCGCTGGCTGTCATCATTTGGAGCATCGGAGCGATGGCCCATGCTTTGGCGGACCGTTTTCCCATGCTGCAGCTTCCGACCGTTTCGATTGACCCTCCGGCAATCGTGATGCTCAGTGCCGCAACAGCTGGCTTTGCATTGGCTCGCGTGATTCCTGGATTGGGTGAGGCGGGCAATTTTCCTGCGTCCATCAAGACGGTCGCCGAGTGGTTCCCAAAGAAAGAACGAACCTTCGCCACAGGAATCTTCAACTCGGGCACAAACATTGGTGCTCTGGTGACGCCACTGCTTGTGCCCTGGATCACGCTTCGTTGGGGATGGCAATGGGCTTTCATCGCAACCGGATTGCTGGGATTCGCCTGGGTCGCGTGGTGGTTGGTGTCTTATTGTGCTCCAGACAAACATTCGCGCGTCTCACTTGCTGAACTTGCTCATATTCACGGTGATCCGATTGAATTAACTGAGCACATCGCCAAGTCTCGATTGTTCCCGCATCGCCAGTTGTGGGCTTTTGCGGTTGGTAAGTTTCTGACAGATCCGATTTGGTGGCTTTATCTTTTCTGGGTGCCAGACTTCCTGCAGCGAAATCATGGGCTGGATTTGAAAACGATGGGCTTGCCGTTGGTTGTGATTTACCTGGTCGCTGATATTTGGTGATCCATCTTCTTGTCCCTCGATTGGAGGCTGCAAAACTCTAACACCCCGTTAACACTGGCGGACTGTTGATTGTGTCGCAAAACTGAACCGCAAGGCGCTAGCCGCGGGTTTTGTTTTCGATTTTTTGTTTTTTTGACATTCAGCCGCAGTTATCGCTTTGCGGCTCACTAGATCAAAAGAC
>JANMEV010000154.1:0-16533 GCA_031377305.1 Planctomycetota bacterium
CGAAGTCGAAAGCCATCGCCCGGGCGACCGCATCACCATTGAAGTCATCCGCGAAGGCTCTGTCGTTTCCGTCCCGTTGCAATTGAAGTGACAAAACAGACAAGCTCCCTATTCGCCGGAATGTACTCGAGCCCACGTCAGCAATGGACTGATAACTTGGTTGCCCCCAGAAGTTGCGCAGCAGAGTGAACCGTGTTGCGGAAGTCCCGGTCTTTACTTTTCTACTTCTTCTGCGACGACTTGGGAGCATGTATTTCTGCAAAGGGATCCGAATCGGAGTCACGAAGCCGTTCATGTTTTATCATGTTGGCGATGTGTTCGGCTCGTTTGATTCCATAGAGTCGCTCGACGACCAGCAATGACATGTCCATGACTGACTTTGGTTTTGTCACAAAGCTGGGGTCTCGGACAATGAAACGCAGCATTCCACAGGTTGCGATGACGGAAGTTTGAGATTTCTGGCAATTGCCGTGAACCATTTCGTCGCCGCCAAGGAATCACCCGTATGACCTCGAGCAGCACAAACTCTGACGGCGAACTTATTCGCCTTGCTCAGGCCGGAGATCAGCGGGCGTTTCAATCGCTTGCCCAGATGCACTCCGAGCCGCTGCTTGGCTGCGCGGTCACATTGACGCGAGACCGGCAACTCGCAGAAGATATCGTTCAGGAAACTCTGCTCGAGGCTTGGCGTTCGATTGGCCGCTTTGATGGCCGATGTCGCTTTTCGACATGGCTCTACGGCTGTTGGGAATGTGCCGGTCATCCATTGCCAAGCGTTTTCGCGAATGCCTCGCCTCACAGACGAGCAACGGAAAGCCGTCAATGAGGCGACAGCCTCCGTCTCGGCTCCAGTGACGGCAGAGGTCGCTGCGATTGTTTCGCAATATGAGGGAGCATTGCATGAACTGCTGCGTGCCCGCACCGTGGCGCAGTGCGACTGGCAACTTGATAGCGAACGGGGCCCGTTGACGCTGTTGCAGCACTTGGACACGGCACACTTCCTCAGTCGTGCTGCACTGCTGCGTGCTCGAAAACAATTTGCCGCTGGGGAGATTGAGGCCGGGATAAGTGATGTGTTGTCGGTCTTCAAATTGGGGCGAGACTGCGGTGCAAGCCCTGTTGTGGTTTCAGTTCTTGAGAGTGGGTCATTTGAGAAATTGGCCGGTGAAGTTCTTGCGGCAAACTTGCCCATGTTGTCGAAGGAACAACTCCATCAACCGTCTTCGGGAGGACTACATGGAACTCGAAAAGATTGCCGCGATGCCATTCAATGCCACGGCTGTAAGAGTCAAGCAGTTCGATGCTTCTTTGTCGGAAGCCGGTAAGTTCAAGAGCCACGACGACGCTCTACGATATTTCTCTGTGACGTTGTTGTCGGTCTGCAAGAACCCTCTGTGTCGCGAGACACAGTGGGGCATTCAACGCCAGTTGTTCGAACAAGCGATCCGCGTCCAGCGTGACGAAGTCGATGCGGTGCAGCCTATTCACGGGAAAAAGGGGAAGTACAGGAAGACAGAGACCGGCTTTGAGCTGCAATATTCTTCCACGTCCGATCCGATCGTAATCAAGGTCGGCTGCTAATTGCGAGTTCACTGATCGAATGTCTGTCGCAGGTATCGAAACAACTTCAAACGCGTCGTCCCGCTGGAAACCCAGCGGGACGACGAAATTTCACTCATTCTGAGTTTTCTCACGGGCTCGTCTCGATCTCTGCCATCGCACCAAAAATTGCTCGCCCGGTGAAATGAAACGATGTCTTCTCGTCGCAAAATCGTTGGGACTTACACACCACGTTTCAACTGACACGGCCGCGCCGCAGGAAGTATACGCAGCGGCTCACGGCGATGGTAACGCACAACGTCGTACGTAAACCAATCGCATGAAACCACGTTCGTCCAGAGTGTCGCGGTCCGGAGCTCGATTGAAGCCCATCCGTTCATAAAGCCGATGTGCTGCGAGCATTCGCGGTTGAGTCCAAAGCACCAGGGCCGATGCGTCCGCGGCTTGAGCACGATCGACACATGCTTGCACCAACGCCTGGCCGGCCCCACTTCCCCGCGCCAAAGCAGCAACTCCAAGCAGTCGAAACTCTCGTTCATCTGCTTGAGCTACCTGACGCAATGGGCTGTCCTTCAGCAGAAACAGAACCACACCTTGAACGTGTGCAGCATCATCCAGGGCCACAATTGCGTGACTGTGGTTCTCAAAACGGTCACGAACCATGAATTCTGCTGCACTCGCGGCGGTCGTGTAGCCATCGCCCACATAGACTTGCCGAAGCAACTCGCATGCTTGCAGCCATTCCGTGTCGGAACCGATATCGCGAACGTGGAATTTCATAAAGCGATGACCTGGTGCAGGCTCAATCACTACCCGTGGCTAGCGCCATGCGGCTCAGATTTGATCGTGGCTGCAATCACGTCGTCTCAATGATCGGACGAATCACTTCGCCGTGGACGTCGGTCAGGCGGAAGTCGCGGCCCGCGTAGCGGTAGGTCATGCGTTGGTGATCGTAGCCCATCAGATGCAGGATCGTGGCGTGCAGGTCGTGGGCGGAAACAGGATTCTCCACGGCTTTGAAACCGAAATCGTCAGTTGCTCCATAGACGGTGCCCTTTTTGATGCCGCCACCGGCCATCCAAAGCGAAAAGCCCCAGTGATTGTGATCACGACCCTGGCTGGCTCCTGAACCGTCCTGACCCATTTCGACCGACGGTGTGCGACCAAACTCGCCGGTGCAAAGAATCAGCGTCTCGTCCAAAAGACCGCGTTGTTTGAGATCGATGATCAAAGCGGCGAGTCCCGAATCGCATTCGTTCGCGACTTTGCGATGTTCGTCCTTGATGTTCGAATGGCTGTCCCATGGCTGCATATCGCCATGCCAGGTCTGCACGAATCGCACACCGCGTTCGACCAGTCGTCGTGCCATCAGCAGTTGGCGATTCTGAGGTCCGTCGCCGTACAGCTTCTGAATGTGCTCAGGCTCCTGCGAGATATCAAACGCATCACTGGCCTCCGTCTGCATCCGAAACGCCAGCTCAAAAGATTTGATGCGAGATTCGATCGCCGCTTCGCCCGGCCGATCGGCCTGGTGCTCAGCATTCAGCTGCTGCAAAAATTCGAACTGTTTCGACTGCTCGGCGGACGAAAGTCGCTTGTTCTGCAGGTAGTCAATCAGTCGCGTCGGATCGGCATTCGACGTGTCGATCCGAGTTCCCTGGTAGGCGCCGGGAAGGAATGCGGATCGCCAGTTTCCCGCCCCGCCGACCGGCATTCCGCCGGGGCACAAGGCGATGAACGCGGGCAGGTTTTCATTGATCGATCCCATACCCCATGTCAGCCACGAGCCCAGACTTGGCCGAACGAGTCGCTGATCGCCCGTGTTCATCAGCATCAGAGACATCTCGTGACTTGGCAGCTCAGCATACATTGACCTAATGACGGTCATTTCATCGACGCATTTCGAAAGGTGCGGGAACAGATCGCTGACCTCGATGCCACTCTGGCCATGCTTTTCGAACTTGAACGGGCTCGGTAATGCGACGCCGGTCTTGCGTTCGGTCTTCAGGTTCTCAATGGGAAGCATCTGACCAGCCAGACGATTCAGCTCGGGCTTTGGATCAAAGGTATCGACCTGCGAGACCCCACCGTTAAGGAACACATGAATGATGTGTTTCGCTCGCCCCGGGAAATGAGTATGCATCGCGCCATTGGAATCTTCGGCGTTTGCCGCGTCCGTCAGCAGATTGGTCAGCGCGAGGCCGCCGAATCCCATGCCGCAGGTTCGCATCCAGTGTCGTCGGGTTGAGTTGATCATGGGTGGACTCATTCTAATCCAAAAAAGTAAATTCGTTTGATGCCATCAGTGCGTGGGCCAGAAGACTCCAACTGCGTTCAGGATCCGAGTTGACGCCATCGGCCGTTGTTGTGTTTGTCGAGGCCTCAGTGAGAAACGTTCTGGCTTTGGCAATTTCGGTTTCCGTTGGAGTTCGGCAGAGCGTCCGGCGGACCATGGCGATGATGCGATCTTCGTCGGTCGCTGGATTCATCGGCTTTGTCAGAGACGCCAACCGTGCCGCTCGGTCCTGGATAAAGTCCGAGTTCAGTGCAAACAGCGTTTGCTGAGGAACGGTCGTTTCTGGGCGTTTTGCGGTGCAGGCGTTTGGATTGGCCGTATCAAAGGTGCTCATCAGATTGGCGATGACATCACGATTCACAAAGCCGTAAACGCTGCGTCGCGGGACTGCCGGTGAAGCATTCAAGTCGATCGGCCGGCCTCCCATGGCGAGATCCAGTTCGTCGCAGGCGGAGAGCATCGAATCTCGCATGGACTCAAAGTCCAAACGTCGACGCGGCATTCGCCAGAGCAATTGATTCTCCGGATCGACCTGACGACTGTGCTCATTCTCAACAGAACCCTGACGATAGGCCTGGCTGAGCATGATCTGACGATGAAGCCATTTCATTGACCAGCCGTTCTTTCGAAGCTGATCTGCGAGATAATCCAGCAGCTCTGGATGTGTCGGTGCCTGGCCGCGAGTCCCAAAGTCATCCGGAGTTCTGACGAGTCCCGCACCAAAATGATTCTGCCACGCCCAGTTCACAAGAACTCGCGCCGTGAGCGGGTTGCTTTCGGATATCAGAGACCGCGCCAATCCAAAGCGGCGTTTTCCGTTTTCGTAGACCTGCGAATGGTCGCCCGGCAGGACCGACAGAAACCGGGCCTGCACCACGTCACCACGTGCCAGCGGATTGCCTCGGACAAAGATTTGAGTCGGCGTTGGGTTTGGATCTTCCTCAACAATCATGGCTCGCGGAGGTGATCCGGGCGATGACAAATTCAACTGATGCATCGCGCCCTTCTTGCCACTGGCCAAATCGGCGATGGTGCGATTTGTCAGCCGCACGGCATCGTCGTCAGAAAGATCAAACGGCGAACCGGCCGCATACAAATGATGACGGATCTGGCGGTGAGATGGACTGTTGATGATTTGGTGCTGCGGATGTTCGTCCGGCAGAACGGTGCCACCGGGTGCAGCTTCGTTCGTGGATTCCAGAATTGACTGCAGCCACAACCGCTGTTGTTCGGCGAAGACGGTTCCATAGATCGCCGCCGCGTCGCTCAGAGAATTCGGTTTCTGCGCCATCAAAGCATCAACGATGAACGGATTCCATTTGGGTGCCTCGCCGCGAAGAGCATGCAACTTATCCGGAGTGCGGCCGATGGCATCCAGTTCAGCCGAAAGTCGCCCGAGATATTCGTCGCGACGCTTGTGAAACTCGGCCGCCGAAACTGCGCCCCATGACTGCAACTCGAGCCATGGCCCGAAGACTGCGTCGTCCTTGCTCAGCCCCGCGAGCCACGTTTGCCAGCGATTGAAAACAAGCGGGCGAATGTCGTCGGTGCGGTAGGAAAGGAACTGAGTCGACAGGTCCTGCTCGGCAACCCCTTTCGCAATCTCCGTCAGATAAAGCCCAACCTGCATGCGCAGACGGTTCCTCAGGACCTCGTTTTGTTCACGAGCAAACTGCTGATGCCTGAGCTTCAGATCGCTGAGTTCTCGCTCATACTGCTGCCGAGCCTGTTCGTTTGAAACGTTTCCGATGGCGGGCAGTTGTGATGGTGCTTTGCTGGGAGCAATCGATGCATAAAGTGCGTAATAGTCGGCGGTGGGGACCGGATCGAACTTGTGATCGTGGCATCGAGCGCAGGTGACGGTCAATCCCATCAGGCCTCGCGTGATCACGTCGATCTGGTCGTCGATGGTGTCGTTCGAATTGCGGAACTGCATTCCAACGGTCAGAAATCCAAGAGCCGCCAGCGATGGATCACCTTCCGGAAGTCCAAGCTGATCAGCCGCGATCTGTTCCTGCAGAAAGCGATCGACAGGCAGATCTTTGTTGAACGCGTTGATCACATAGTCGCGATATGTGTACGAAAACGGAAAGGTGGTAAATCCAATCGCCGCGCCGCCATGAGTGTCTGCGTATCGAGCAATATCCAGCCAGTGGCGACCCCAGCGTTCACCGTATCGAGGCGACTCGAGCAGCCGGTCGATGAGTCGCTCGTCGCTTCTTTCAGCGGTATCGTTTTCAAAAGCTTCCACTTCGGCCCATGTGGGCGGCAGACCTTTGAGATCAAACGTGGCTCGACGAATGAACTGAGCTCGATTGACAGGCTTTGAATAACTCAGCCCGGCCTTGCGAAGTTTGTCGATCAGAAACCGATCGACGGGCATCGCGGCGGCTTCGGAAGAAGGAAGAGCATTCAGCAGCGGTTCCGAATCTGCGATCGGCTGAAATGCCCAGTGTTGGGAATACTTTGCACCTTCCTGAATCCACTGTTGCAGGACTTCCTTCTGCGCGTCGGTCAAAGTCTTGCCGGTGGCAGGAGGTGGCATGACAGTTTCGGGATCTGTCGACAGGACTCGAAGAATGAGTTCGCTGTCCGCCGCGGCACCGGCGACGATCGCCGATTTCTTCGCTTCCGCTTCAACATCCAGCCGCAGATCGGCGCTGCGCTTTTCGGCATCGGGACCATGACACTGCAGACAGTGCTCGGCAAGAATCGGTCGTACCTGACGATTGAAATCCACCTGAGCATTCGCAGACGTCAACGACAGGGCGCCGAACAAAAGGCAAAGTCCAGCGCGTGCGCATCGCAAAGGATGAATTGGGAACATAAGTACTTCTCGGTGTGGTGGGACGAATGCCGAGCAAAGGGAGGGAGGCCGCGGCTCTTGAATGCCGTGACCTTGATTCTACGCTGTCGAGTCCCCTTGCGAAAGCAAAACATGAAATCCCGCCACAACTGGCGAATTTCCGCCATTGGCACTCGTTACAAATGGCAAGGGTGTTGGGAGTAGCAGGCTTTGGGATGTGATGGCCGTTAGGAAACCCCATCACCTTCTTGGCGGAGCTCTTGGAATTCAGCTTGAACGGCGAACCCGACTATCGCTTCAGAGCGGTCCAGATTTCCTGAGTGTAGGCCATGAAGTCGTTCATTGGGGAGACGCTTCAATAGTAACCAGCGAAAGGCGAAACTTGCGACTTTGTTTAACAGCGAGTCAAAGGTAACAGCAACGCGAGAAACGCCGTCGTCTGCGGGTCGGTGTTAAACGAATTGATTGACAAATCGCTGGCGACTTCGGTCCAACCACTGTGTCAGTTCATCACGGTGTTTGCGTTCGCGAAACCGATTCCGGCTTGCGCGTTGCGGACTTTTGTGAGTTGCGTGTGGAGGTGGATGTTGTTGGTCGCAGGGCCGCCGTCAATGACGACGCCTTCGTATCGCTTTCCTCGCCCGTGAGCAGTTTCATCATCCATGGACTGGCTTGAGGGATCACGATGACCCGCTTCTCTGAGCCTGGTCGTTTGTCATCAATGATGATGGTGACTTCTGGCTGAGCCGACTCTTCGTTTGCCGTTGCTGCAGTGTCTGAACGGTCGGCTGTGCGAGACTTCGCTGTAGAGCCGCCTGGCACAAACGGCGGAGCGTCCGACAGTTTTGAAGTGTCTGCCAACGCAACATTCGTGCGGTCTGATTTTTCAGACAAGCCTGAGACAGAATCATCAAATGAGGGAGGCTCAATTTCCGCAGAACGATCCAGAGAGGCCTTTGTCACGGCAGAGTCTGAACCTGCAGAATTCATAAGATCAATTTCCCCATTTTGCAAGTCACCAAACATCTGTGACGCATCATCACCGCCGCTGGGGACAGCCATCAGAATGCTCTGCAGCTTCAACTTCTGGACAAGCGACAGAATTGCCGGATAGGCCATGTACAAGCCTTCGTGAAGTTTGCGATCCGCGCAACTGCAGACTCCAACGAGTTCTCCTTTTGAACTGAACAAACCTCCGCCCGATCGACCGCTTTTGGGATCCGTGGAGCAGACAAGATTTGCAGGACCATCGTACCGATTGATGTCGATAAGCTTTGTGTCCAGGCGAGTTGGATCCTGACCATCATTGCAGCCGAAGCTGATGAGGCCTTGTCCCTTTGTCGTTGTCGGTGGAATACTGGTCAGTCGAACACAAGGCAGAGTTTTTGCCGACTGAATCTTCAGTAGAGCAACATCCGAATTGTGGTCGCCGCCAATCAGCGTGCCACGATACGGAACGGCTTTCCCGGCTTCGTACACTTCGACTTCGACAACCGCATCCTTTGTCGAAAGATCAAGAAACACATGAGCACACGTCAGGATGATCGCTCGTCCGGTTTCGCTGTAGATGATGGTGCCCGTGCCGACGTCTTTGACGAGTTTCCCGTCCTTCGTGGACTTGCCGGACACCTGAACACGAACCGTTGCGGCCGTTGCGGCGGCCAGGCCTTTGAGAGACGACTGATCTTCTTCAGGACTCTGACCGCGAACGGTCGGCCGCTCAAATACTGTTGGATTGGCCCCACTGCCAAGCAGGGTTCGAAAAACATCTTTGATTGAAGAGCGAGTACCCTCAGTGGACACTGCTTCTGCTTTGTTTCCAATATCTTTGACAACGACATCGCCGGACTTGGTTGCTGCTGGTTTCGTTTGGGAAGGAGCTTTTTCTCCGCGAGCTTCGGACAATTTTCGAGCCGCTTTGTTCATTTCCTGACGCAGTTCGGCTTCATCGGTGAGCCCCAGAAAACGTTTCACTTCTTTGCCTTCGACCAGCAGTACCAACGTGGGGACTCGATCGACATTGAACCGCCGGGCGACTTCGTGTTCTTCCGTAATATCGATACGCCGAATGGGGAAATCGTCCTTCTCCATTCGCTGAAGCAGCGGAAGCATTTGCTGGCAGGGCTGGCAGTAGCTGGCCGTAAAATCGAGCAGTTGCACATCCGGAGTGGCCGCAGGACTTCCGTCCGCGATCATCATCAACAACATGATCATCTTCATATTTGGCTTCCGTGCCTGAAGAAAAACTGAGAAGGCAAAACTCGCCTTCCGATCTGTTGTGAGCAAAACTTCAGAGAAGTTCTCACCACGTTGGGAACAGTCTCAAAACAATTTTCGACCTTAGAAGCCCGGCTGTCAAAAATCCGGAATTCTCTTGTCATGTAAACGAAAGTTGTTTCGCGACTGTTTTTTAGTCAATGGTCCTCAGGAATCCATTCCTCAGAAACCCTCGTTCCGTTGCGTTATGAAAAGCGACGATCTGTTGGATATAGACCGCCGTTCGTCAATAATTTTTCTGGATGTCTCACGGCGAAATTTTCGACGCCATCAACATCTTGTCAAACTTACAAATTCACGGGCAAGTTCTTCAAAATCTCAACGGCTCGGCTGAACTTGAATGTGCTGAACACAGTCTGCGAAGTCGCTCCCCGGGCCGAAACACAGCAGAAGCAGCGACGCCGATGCTGCTCATTTCTGCAGTGATCATCCCACAAATCCTGAAATGCAGCTCGCGTGCCAGATCAGCAAATAATGCAGACTCAAACAGTCTTCGGCAATTCCTGCCGCAAGCTTACGCGGGCAGGATACAACAGATCCTGTTTTTCAAGAAAGACCAGAATTCACACGCTTTTTGCGATCTCGAGTGTGCTCATCGAGATTTGCGACTGCGGCAAACGCTGCCCATCGTGCCGCTTGCGTCGTGATGTTTGCAACAGTCGATGCCGAGGATTTGGCGGTCGTTCGTATAAATTATCCTTGCCGCTGTGGACTGCACGCTGGCAGATCAGAGACAAATCCGCCTACAGTGAGCGGCACTGAATCAGGTCCCGTGCCGGAGTTCTCGATGTCTGCTTTCGTCAATCATGACACCTTTCAAACGCTGGTCCGAACTCTGCGCGAAACTCCGGAGCCGGACGCGGCTTCGGTTTGGCCGGCGACGCAAATGGAACTGTTGGCTGAAGCCGGCGGATGTCGATGGAACGTTGCAAAGCAGTTCGGCGGTGACGGTGTTGATTCAGCCGAGATGCTTCAGATTTATCGCGAGCTTTCAATCGGCAGCCTGCTGACAACCTTTATTCTGACCCAACGCAACGCAGCTTGCCAGCGAATCGAATCGTCGCCAAACACGTCGCTTACCGAAAAGCTGCTTCCTGCATTGTGCCGAGGCAGGATATTTGCGACGGTCGGAATTTCGCATCTCACAACATCGCGACAGCACGTTCAGAGGCCTGTCGTTTCTGTCACCGAGTGTGCCGGCAAGACAGGCTTTCGACTCTCGGGCATCGTGCCGTGGGCGACTGCCGCGATTCAGGCTGATCTGATTGTCACGGGCGGATCGTTACGCGATGGTCGGCAAATTCTGGTGGCAATCCCGCGATCTCGCGAAGGCGTCACCGTTCTTCCGCCGATCGCGCTGATGGGACTTAGTTCTTCGCAGACGTCGCTGGTGGAACTCAACGACGTATTTGTGTCGTTCGACGATGTTCTTCATGGCCCGGTGGATCGAGTCATGTCGGCCGGCGCTGGAGGCGGCGCGGGATCGCTGGGGACCTCAGCCGTTGCGATAGGGACGGCACAGGGGACATTGAAAATGTTTGCGAACGAAGTCGATCAGCGTCCTGAGCTGTCTGAGTTCCTCAAGCCGCTGGAAGAGGAAGCCGACGGACTTGCCCATCAGCTTCAGGAGGCAGCCTCGGGCGATCAGACGACGGGACTCTTTTCAACAGAGAGCATTCGCCGTCGAGCAAACTCGCTGGTCGTACGAGCCGCTCAGACCTGGCTCGCCGCAACAAAAGGCGCGGGCTACACGATTGGGCATCCGGCAGAACGCGCGGTAAGAGAAAGCATGTTCTTTCTTGTTTGGTCATGCCCACAACAGGTTCTTGAAGGCAACCTGCGAGAGCTCACCCAGGAGTACCGCTGCCAATCGTGATGCCGTCTCGGCGTCTTCAAGTGGCGACGCCAACCTACTCAGCCGTATTCTCCAGCGATACTCGCCACAGCGGCTGATTCACGCCTTCACTGTTGAGCAGAATCGATTGGCCGTCCGCCTCGAAGCAAACGGTTTCTCCCTGAGCTCGCGCTGGCAAGGTCAGCACGGTGACAGGCTTTCGACACGCGTCGGACCATGATTCGGATTCAGCTCGATTGATCAGCGCGCCGCTGAACATGTTGATGATCGCCATTCGCCGTCCATCTGGCGAAACATCCATGCCTGTCGCGTAGGGCACGCCGATGTTGGCAACGGACTCCGCCTTTTCAGTGTGCTTTCCGGGCTTCAGCGAAAGAGGCAGCCGAAAAACCCGACAGGTTAATGGATCGGTCTTGGAGACAAGCAAAATCTCACGTCGCACGGTGTCAACAGCCAGACTCTCGCAGTTAATCGCGCCATCCGGATAGGTGAATTCAATGCTCGCCTCGACAGTGTCTTTAATCGGAGTCAGCTCCCTGGCGTCCAGTTGACTGGCATCAAGGTTCGGTTCCTTGAGCAGCAGCAGAAGGCAGGGCGAGTCGTCTTTTCCGCGAACATGACCGTTGTCGCCGATATCACCAACCAGCAGCCAGTTCTCGCCATCCAACTCAAAGGAGCACATATCCTCCCAATCCGTCGGTCGCGTTAGTCCCTGAATCGCCACGAAGGCTCGCACGTGACCGTCGAGTCCCACAAGAAAGAGCCGTGGGCCGTCTCCCGAATCGTTATGAATCCAGACCGAGTTTTCGTGATTTCGACTGATAGCGAGACCGCTGGCCTCGGGGATTTTGGCGTCGCTGATGATGCAGACTTCGGTGGCCTCGTTGTCCATCTCCGACCCGATGGACGTCGGGAGAAAGGTGTGCATACGGTATCTTGTTCCAAGAACCGCAATCGCCACCGCAATGCCGCCGAGCAACGTGACTTTGACGAATAGTTTTCGATGTCGCTTTTCCATGGTCGCAGATTCTAACGCCGACCGCGTCGCCAGAGATAGCCGACGAAGGAACCCAGTCCCGCAAATCGGTATGTGTCATCGACGTAGTGCTGAATCACGTAGAAAGCGAAGTAATAGAACCGACAGGAGCACCAAACGCAGATCGCCAGCAACACCAGAGTTCGCAGATCGGCGTGGTCCGCAAGCAGCAAGCCGGCCGCCATCAATGCAGCTGCAAGGAAGAGAAATCCCTTCGCGATGATCAGCCTGGCACTCTTCAGATCGCCCAGCATTTTTGGCGTTCCTTTAGTTTGCGAACGACTAATCCACGATCACAACGACACAAGTGATGTTGTCCCGTGACCCGCCTTCGAGGGCAGCGTTGACGAGAGTTTCAGCGATTTTCTGAGGATCGTCGGACGACATCAGCAGCGGCACAATTTCGTCGTCGTCGAGTCCGTCGTTTAAGCCATCGCTGCACAGGATGAAGCGATCTTTCGGCTTTGGATTGATTTCAATGGCTGAGCCCGAAGCGCCGTCGCGGCTTCCGAGATACTTGTAAAGCACGTTGCGATACCGATGAGTCTTCGCTTCTTCGGCATTGATTGTTCCAGCGTCCAGAAGAGCTTGCGTGAGCGAATGATCGGTCGTCAGTTGCTTGAGTTTTCCGCCTCGCAATTCGTATGCTCGACTGTCGCCCACTCCGATGAAGACAAATCGTTCGCCAACTCGCACCATCATCACGACCGTGGTGCCCATGTTTCGCAGGCCGGGTTCCACTTCGCTTAGGGCGATGATTTCAGAGTTCGCATGCGAAATGGACTTCTCAAGAACGTCGCTGACTGTTTTGGACGTCGCCTTCTCAAAATCCAGCAATTGTTCCAGTCGTTTGGGAATCAGTTCCACCGCCAGAGCACTCGCACGCTCCCCCGCGACCTGGCCACCCATTCCGTCAGCAATGATCAGATAGCGATTCTGCTTATCGATGCAGATGCTGTCTTCGTTATTGTCCCGGTAGTTGCCGGTAATGCTGAGGTGACCGATCCGAAATGAGACCATTGAAGTGTCCGGGGCTCTTGGGCGACGGTTGAAGACGGGCTGGGACTCGAGTGCGTTCATCTGCCGACGGGCGACGATTCGCCATCAGTAGTTCCTGTGAATCCGGAAACCGCAGATTGTTTCGCCATTTTCGGCAGAACGCAACAGTTCCAATGGCATCAATCACCGCAAAGTCCCGTGTTTATTCACCCGCATGACACAAAGTCGCTACCACATCCTTCAAACCCAGGGAAGTTGATGCGATCAGCAACTCGCCCGCATCAAAGCCAGCGGAGGCTC
The DNA here is from genome assembly GCA_031377305.1 of Planctomycetota bacterium. Lineage (GTDB taxonomy): Bacteria > Planctomycetota > Planctomycetia > Planctomycetales > Planctomycetaceae > SXXK01. The sequence goes on from JANMEV010000154.1 coordinate 13,130, forward strand.
CCAACATACGGCCCTGACCCTCGACAAGTCGGAACACGCGATCTTTTTCGGGCGGAAACTGCGTGCGATAGGCTCGGATAGACTCGACTTTAGTCGCCAGCATCCCCGAAATATCCGACACAAACGCGCCGCCACCCGTCGGGTGATTCAACGATTGCAGTCCCAGGGGATACCAAACCTGTCGCTGGATTCGATGCACCGGCAGACCTGGGAAGTATTCGTCCCATTTCGAGAGCCGCGAATAGAACACGGCCGCGTCCGTAATCTGCATCGCCTGCCAGTGATCCGGCGACGCCATTGGGGTTCGGTCGGCGATCCCCAGAACCAACTTCGGACGGTAACGACGAAACACCGAAGCCAGTGCCACTCGGCATTCAAAACTGTCGAACAGCCGACGGTTGGGAAGGTCGAGGATTTCACGGACATGAACTCCAAGAATTCGGGCTGCATTCTGAGCTTCCTGCAGCCGAACTTCCGGCCCGGGGCTCAACGGTGTTGGTTCGCCGTCAGTAAGGTCGACAATGCCAACTCGATATCCCTGCTGGACCATGCGAGCCAGCGTCCCGCCGCAGCCAATTTCCACATCATCCGGATGAGCGCCGACAGCGATGACGTCGAGAGGTTCTGGAAGATCGATCGAGCTGGATGACATTGTGCGAGCAACTCCTATCCGCAATGAGGGCTTACCGAATCGCGTTCACCGGATCCCACTTCGCAACATTTGGATCGTTGGGTACAACAAATAGTTCGACTCGGCGGTTTCGCTGGCGAGCATTGTCCGTTGGCGAGTCTTCAATCGGATGGAATTCGCTATAACCCATGGAAGCAATTCGTTCCGGATCAACACCCTGCTTCATCAGTTCAAGAATGACGGCATCAGAGCGGTCAGTCGACAGATGCCAGTTTGTTGGATGCTTGAGAGCCGTTTCAGGACGAACAATGTTGCGATCATCCGTATGTCCAACGACCAGAATCTTCAGGCCATTGGCCGCACCTGATTTCACGGTCGTTGCAAATTCCTTAATCGTCGGTTGGGCTTCCGGGCGAATCGCGTCGCTGCCAAGGTCGAACAGAATGTCGCTGCGGAACTTGTTCAGACCGGTCGCCGGGTCGTACTCAAATCCGTCTGCCGCCAGAGCGGAGCTGACTCCGCTGCCGTCGGACATCGAATCATCCATCGACTTTGCGAATCGATCCGTCAGCGAGTTTCTTTCGGCCATCAAATTGTTGATGCGATCGTTCGCAGTTCCGAGCTGTGTTTGCATCTCGCCCAATTGGGATGCGATCGCCTGCTTTTCAAAGTCGAGGCCGCTCAGCATCTGAGCATTTTGCTCATTCAACGCCATCAGACGCTGATTCTCTGCGTACAGATCCCGCGCATGGGTTTGAGCGTCGGTCAGGTGGTTATTCTTACGACCGTGGCAACAGCCGCTGAATAACAGCATGGCCACTGACATCGACGAAAATACAAACCGAACAGAAAAGCTGCTCATATTCAGATCATCCCTGACAAAGAAGTTCTCTGACTTATCCATTGCAGAACATGGTTCCAGACAAGCGACTTTTAAAAGTCACACATAGAACGATTCAGCATGAAGAAACCAGTAAACTGTTATTTCTGACGAAAATCGCCCGGAACACAAAAGTTCGTTCAAGTGGGGCTTTCTGCCAGACTTCCCTAATCAGATTAACGTTCCGCGAATCGGATCGTGAAGGGGCCTTTGAGTGTTTTTCGACCGATTCGCCAGCTCGTTCTTCATTGAGTGTTTTTCCTCTCGATCCAGATGCATTTCCTGCCGAACACGTCGCCGGGAATGGCAGCTTCTGCACTGACCGGAATCTGTAAATCGGCAAATTCTGCCGATGGATTGGTGGACAATTCGAGCGAGTCGGAACGAACGGCTTGCGACATCCACTGTAAAACCACACAATGACATTTCAGTAAATCAGTACCCTCTGTGGATATGACCATGGATCCATTTTTCAGCAGTCCGTTTCATCGTCGTGAGTTTCTCCGCACCGGCGGTGCTGGGTTTGTGGCGACTGCGCTGGCCGGACTGCTGGCCGAGTCTGTGCGAGGTGTGGAGACTAGAATCGCCGGATTGCCTGCTCCCGAATTCGCTCCCACAGCGAAGTGCGTCATCTTTCTGTTTATGGAGGGCGGCCCGAGTCATATCGACCTGTTCGACCCAAAGCCTCTTCTGAATCAGATGGCCGGCCAAACGCTGCCCGACAGCTTTGGCGAAGTCATCACGCCAATGGGCGAATCTCGCTCGCCTCTGCTGGCTTCGAAGCGACGGTGGCGACAACATGGTCAGTGTGGCACGTGGGTTTCTGACTGGCTTCCTCACACCGCCGAATGTGTCGATGACATTGCAGTGATTCGCAGTTGCTGGGCTGACGGGATCAATCACTCGTCCGGCGTTTGCCAGATGAATACATGCTCACTCATCGGCGGACGACCATCGCTCGGTAGCTGGGTGTCGTATGGTCTGGGCAGCGAGAACAATAATCTGCCTTCGTTCATCGTGATGCAGGACAACAAAGCTTCGGTCGTCAACGGTCCTCGCAACTGGAGCGCAGGCTTCATGCCGGCGACGTACCAGGGAGTTCGCCTGAACGAAGGTTCCGAGCCGATCCCTAATCTCAATCCACCAGAAGGAACCGGCGGTGCTCAGCAACAGGGCAAGCTGAATCTGCTCGATCGCCTCAATCGCGACTTTGCGAATCGCCATCCCGAACAGTCTGAACTGGATGCTCGCATCGCCGCGTACGAACTGGCATTTCGAATGCAGGCACAAGCCCCGGAAGCGATCGCGATGGAAGAAGAGTCCGCAGCAACTCAGGCGATGTACGGAATGGACAAAAAGGAAACAGCAACCTTCGGACGCATGTGCCTGCTGTCTCGCCGCCTTGTCGAGCGCGGCGTTCGGTTCATCCAGTTGTACAGCGGCGCAGGCAGCAAGTGGGATGCGCATTCCGGTATCGAAGCCAATCACACCGGACTGTGTCAGGCAACCGATCTGCCAATCGCTGGCTTGCTGAAGGATCTCAAACAGCGCGGCTTGCTGGAACAAACTCTTGTCATTTGGGGCGGCGAATTCGGGCGAACGCCAATGTCAGAAAAAGGCAACGGCCGAGACCACAATCCGACCGGCTTCACCATGTGGATGGCCGGCGGTGGAGTTCGCGGCGGCCAGACAATTGGCTCAACCGACGAACTCGGTCTGCGAGCTGTCGAAAATCGCCTGCACGTTCACGATCTCCACGCATCCATTCTTCATCTGCTGGGTCTCGACAACCGCAAACTCACCTGGCACTACAAAGGCCGCCCCGAACGCCCAACCGTCAACGAAGGCGATTTCTTCAAACGGCTGGTGACGGGATAGCTATTCACCACCGGG
>JANMEV010000155.1:0-13807 GCA_031377305.1 Planctomycetota bacterium
GGAATCCGAAGGCCGCGACGCTGGCGTCATTTGTGTTTTCGGGCTTCATTCATGAGCTTGCGATTTCAGTTCCAGCGGGAGCTGGCTATGGATTGCCATTTGCCTACTTTGCGCTGCAGTCTTTTGGAATCGCATTGGAGCGTTCGGCCGCAGTGCGAGGCTGGCCCATCCGCTCAGGAGTTTGCGGCTGGCTCTTTGCGGCTCTATTCCTGATCGTTCCCGCTGGATTGTTGTTTCACTCGGCGTTTGTCCGGAATGTGATTGTCCCCTTGATCCCTCACGAACATCGTATTCGATAGCAGGAAAAGACTATGTCGACGCTGCAGCTTCTGATCACCATCTCCGGTGTTCTGCATCTTGGCACATTGCTGGGCAGTGCGCAGGTGCCGCGGGAACTGAAGTTTCGTGAAGAGTTGCCGAAGCTCAATCCGATGCTACAGCACTGGATTCTGGTTGCTGGCGGTTACGTCGTCCTGGACCTGCTCGCTTTTGGAGTACTATCACTGTTGTTCGCGAAACAACTGGCATCCGGTGAGCCACTGGCGCGCGGAGTTTGTGGCTTCATCTGCATCTTCTGGGGGATCCGATTGCTGATCCAGTGCTTTGTCTTTGATGCAAAGCCTTACCTGCGAAACTGGTTCCTGAAAATCGGCTATCACTCGCTGACCGCTGTGTTTACGTGGCATACCCTGGTCTACGGCTATGCGGCGTTTGCTTCCTATTGATCGGCTAATCGATCTACGGATTCGCTGGCGGTGCTGAAGTGGGTGCTTCGACACCGGCTCTACTATCTGCGTCGTCTCGAAGTTGTTGAAGTTCTTCAGCATCGCGAAGTCGCGATTCTGCCGAAAAGAAGGCGGTCAGTGAATCGCCCATTTTCCTACAAAGGCTTTCAACCTTGCGTTTGGCACTGCCATTTTTTTGTTGATCAGCTTTTGTGACGGCATTAATACGGGTCTTGTTGAGCAAGTCTTCAAACGTTTTCTGGCTGGGAAGTTTGTCGAGGATCGCGACGGCTGCATCCACTGCTGCCACGTCGCCCGCTTCGGCTGCTTTCTTCGCGATGCTCATGTAGACGGCCTTTTGCGCGACCATATCGACGAGTTGATTTCGAATCAAATAGAGTTCACCTTCAACACCCAACCGCACTGAATCGTCCGGCAACTTCATTGTATCGAGTGGCAGCAGCCCCGGCGCGTAAGGGACCCGAGCTAGCAAAGCGCTCCCGCTGTAGACGTACAACCAGAACGTGGGATTGTCAGGATCCGTTTCCAGTTCAATATCGCCGTTACGATCAGACAACAGTCGCACTGGGGCAGCCTCATCTGTATCTGTGTGACGGAGCTTTGTCACCTTGTCGACACGAAAACAGATCAGCGGCCTGTCGGGTTGTGATTGCAGCACCAGTCGGACTCGGCTTTTTGCAGCAGACGGCCGCTGTCGAAGGGCTATCTGTTGCATGTTTCTGCCGCGGCCGCCAAACGGAACGAGTCCGTGGGAAATCAGCACGCCTTTGACGTGACCTCTGTCGTATGTGATTCCGGACAATTCGGGAGCTTTGCCTTCGACAGCAATGTCTGAGTCGTCCGTCCCTTCAAGACTCAGCGGTAATTCCTGATTGAACGTTGTTACTCGGACGTAGCAGAGGTCGATTCGCTGCAACAGCTTTGCACGCCCTGGATTGCGTCGATCCAGAACACGAATGAAGGTACGAAGCACATCGCCATCTGCGATCTGCGCCGCGGTCGGATCAGGCGGGGTGATTGACCCGGCTTGCAGCAAAAACTCGAGCTCCGATTTGTCGATCGTCGGCCCGGACAGCAATAGCAACGGACGGAAGCAGTCTCGTACCAATCGAGAGGCGACTGTTCCTACGCTTTGAGAATCACCCGTTTGCTCAGTCAGAAGGGGGCTAAGTTCCTGAACACGGACATCAAATTCGCGACAACTGATGTCAAAGCTTCCGTTGTGTCCGGAGATTGCGAGCAGAATCACCTTTTCTGTGGATGTGCTGGCATAGCGATTCAGAAGCTCGGGTTCGGTCAACCGCTGGAGTCGATTTGAGTTCGCGGGTATCAACCAGGAGCTGTCTTCCACGTCCGCGTTCCACATGGATCCGAACATTCGCAGGATTCCTTTTCGGACTTCCTCCGTAAGCCATTTTCGCAGATGTGGATCATTCGTTTCGTTTCCGCTGAATCCGATCTCTACTTTGACTTCATAGGGCTTATGATCAAGCGGCACTTCAGGCTCGGCCACTTTCTTTTCCGAGGTGTCCGTCGCTGATTTTTCTGCTGAAGATCCTGAAGATGGAATCGCTGCCGAAGGCGAACTTGAACCTTGCGACGGCGCATCCTGAGCTACGGACTGGGTCGGAGTGGTCGGTGACGGCTGTGCGTCAGTCGAATTGGCCTGCAGTCCGAATGCTGAATCGCTGGCACACGTCATCAGTGCAACGATCACTGTCAATATGGCACGTCGGCAGTAAGCGGGAAAAGGAATCATGGGCGCACGATCCAGCGTTCGACATTTTGATACGTTGACATGGGACGTTCCGGTGGTCCGATGATCGATTTTTTCCACACGGCGAAATCATCGACCTCCCACAATGGAATCACGAAAGCCTCGGCAGCAATGTGATTGTGAATCGTGAAGAGCCGATCTCGGGCATCCTTGAAGCTTGATGCATAGTCCAAGTTGATCAACTCCTGTCGCATCCAGTCTGGAAACATACCAAGTCGGTTTACATCGAGTGAATCGTCACTTGCCAGAAGCGGCCAAAGTTCCAGCAGCGGCTCTTCCATTCGAACCCGGCGGTAACACATATCCCAGTCAGAATCTGCCAGTGGTTTCCCAGGCGTATCGCCTCGAATAAGCTCGACGTCGAATGAAACCCTCTTCCAATACATCATCATGCGTTCTGCCGCTGCAATGCATGCAGGATCCGGATCGACAACAAATCGAAGCTTTGGCAGCTTGATATGATCGAGCTTTGTTTCTTTTCGAAACACGGAGGCGTCGAAAGTTCGTTTTTCATTCTTCGCCGCTATCCGTTCGGCTTCCATCAGTCGATTCAGTTCAGCGAGTTGAATCTGGCGTTCTGCCGAGAACCTAAGTGCGAATGCGAGGCGCAGGTTGAATTCCGGCGGGGTTTGATTGGGTTCGGTAGCATAGCTGCCAAGATGCCACGCAGCACTTGTTGGCCGACCGAATCGCATTGCATCGTCACGCAGGATCACGGTCTTAAGTAGACTCTCGCGATTGATCGCAAACGACAGCGCACGTCGCATCTGAGCATTGACGATGCGTTCTGACATTGGATTGAACACAATCATATGGGTCATTGGGATGGCGTATTGCCGTACCGCAAAGTCTGAGGACGCCTTGAAAGCATCCACTTCCCAGGGCTGCAGGTGGGGAACATAGTCGAGTTCTCCGCGTACCATCGCCTGAAGCAGTTTTTCGCGTTCCTTGAAGCTGTGTTCCTGCACCTCTGCGACGTGATACTGACCCAGATCAAGTTTGTCTGGTTCTGGAGTCTGCCGCTCAAACGTTCGACCAGAGTCGTCTGACGTTGTCATCCGAAATCGGGTTGAATGCACAACACTGCCTTTTGTGGATTCCGGCTGCGCGATTGTGGATGTGTTTGCCGACGCGGCGACATTGGCTCCCACAGCGTCAGCTTCCGGGTTCGTTTGAGCCTCTGGATTGCCGGTGACGGGAAATCGCATGAGCGATTCAATGTTCAGGGGAACTCGAGAGAATCGGACACGAAGCTCTGTGGGTGACCGAACGGAAACCTCCTTGACGAAGGAGGCCAGCCTTGAGCTGAAATGTGGATTGGCAGTGTCGATTCGATGTCCCAGAGCCTCAGCCACGTCATTAGCAGTGAGGACAGGTTGAGACTGCCAGTGTGGCCGGGTCTCACGCAGCGAAAACACGACTTCACGACCAAGATCCGCCGGGTCCCAGATTTCAAAGTAGCTGGATCGAAAGTAGGTCAGCTGATCTGCTGCCAATGGTTCAAACAGAGGAACCTCAACCAGTTCCTTCAGGCGTTCCTGAGATTCCAGCGGGACCGGATAGATCAGCGTTTCACCCTCACGGTCTTCAACACCAACTCGCAGGACCTGATGGCGAGCCACAAAGCGGGAAACTGTCGCGCGTTCGTTGCCGGAAAGCGGCCAAACGGTCTGGGCTTTCAATGCCAGCTTTGCCGCAGCAGGATACTCTTTCTGCTGATAGTTTTGTTCTGCATCCGCGAGGAAACGGCCGACAGTTTTTTGCAACAGCTCTTTGGATTGCCCGATGAGTTCATGATCCGGGAAGACTTTCTCGACACGAGCCATCAGGTAACGAGCTTTGCGAAAGTCTTCGGCTGACACTGCCTGAGCAATCATCGGCCCGACGATCTCGCCGAAACGAGGACGCAGGGCGGGATTCTTTATGTTGCGATTGGCGGCCTCATCCAAAATCGCCAGAGCCGCGTACATGTCTCCCGCTTCGGCTCGTTGCGAAGACTCTGCCAGCAGGAGTTGCTCAAACCGAGGTACCGACTTATCCCAGTTCGGGATTTCATTTTCGACGCTGAGCAGCATCTCGTACGCAGTTCGAATCTGTCCTTCCTTGATCAGTTCGTCGACGCTCAGAAGTACAAGTTCCTCAAACAAAATGATCTGGTCAATCTGACCAACTGGCAGTCGGAATTCGGTCACCAAGTCGCCGGGCAATGTCAGAAGCAGTCGCTTCATGTTCTGCAAGCGTTTGGCTCGGAGTGCTCGCTCTTCTTCGTTTTGCGGCTTGCTGTCTTCAACCTCCTGGTACTCTTTTTCCATTCTCTCCAGCGTGTTGGGTCTGGGAAGAATTGGATTGACGATAATAACCTGACGCTCGTCGGGGTTTGCGGCCTTGAGAAGTATCCAGTCGACTTCCTTATTGTCCTGCTCCATTCGCCGGAGTGCATCGGCCGAGGGAATCTGCATATCCTTGTATTTTGGTAGCTCTTCCCGTGCAACCTTTTCGTCACAGAACGCGACAGAGCCAGTGACAAAAATGGTCACCAGAAGGCCTGACATCAACCGCAGTAGCGGTCGATGGTATGCGATGGCAGAGGGTTTCAAGTCTTGGCTCATGTCGTCTCTGTGGGGATCGAAGATCCTGAATGATCGTTATGACAGTCAATCGCTATTTCAAAGTCGTCGCGTCGATAACATACAAACTGCCATCCAGACCAACGGTGACTATTTGTCCGTTAACTTCCATCAGTCCCTTCTGGAGCGACTGGCCCAGTGACTTTTTACCGCCAGTGGGTACACCGTTGGCATCCAGTTGTATCAGGGCTCCATCTGTTCTGGCCAACAGGAAGCCTGTTGCGACAGCCAGCGGTGATCCGGCAAGCGAGTGGCCATCCAGTTTGATACTACCGGTCAGCGGCAGAGTGTTGTCGATATGGAATACTTTGACATCCTGACCAGCCACTTCTACAAACACGTGCTCGCCAGCCACTTGTGGAGCCGCGCTCGGGACACCTCCCAGATCCACTTCCGCGAGCACTTCAAGGCTCGAGGCCTGCATCAGCACAAGCTTGCCTTCAACAGTGGCGAGAAACAGAAAGCCGTTGGCCGCTGCCGGAGGAACTTCGATCAGATGTGGCGATTTCGTAACGCTGACCTCTTTCAACTGAGGGCGTGGGGTGGCCCGATACTCGACCTTCACAAACTGATTGTCGCTTGTGATTCCAAGAACCTGCGTCGCGGAAATTGCTGTGAGTGACTTCCACGGTTGCTGTTGATCCTGAGATTGTGATGATCGATAATCTTCGGCAGGCTTGCCGCCAGCCGTTGCCGAAATATGCAGTCGACCATCCATCGCAAAGACGACACCGCCGTCAATTGCAACCGGAGGTACCTGTGGCGCTGCAGGCAAAGTCCATTTTCGTTCAAGTTGTCCGGTGCTTGTAAAAGTCCACATCGACGGTTCCGGCGTCCCGCACCATGCGGCAGGGCGGCCATCCTTCAGCACAATACCATCGACATTGGAACTCAACTTTTCCGGCAAACGAAATCGGCTGATGGACTCCATCACGAATCCACCTTTTTTAAGGTCCGCCATGGTCACTCGGTAGGCTTCGCCATAATCCGCGATCGCCAGCAAAGCCTGTCCGCCAGCCGAAGGAGCGACTGCAACGATCCGAGAACCCAGGACTGTGCGCCAGATTCCCTTCATCTGTTCGCGATCGGCTCGAGTGAAGAAGATGGAATTGGAGTTCTGATTTCGCGACGTCAGAAACACGGCTTCGTCGACGAACTGGATCGGGCGAGTATGAATCCCTTCCGCCGTCATGCCGGGTTCCAGCACTACGCTGTTCGTTTGCGACTGGAACTTTCGAAGATCACGCCCCGCCAGCCACAACTGGTTTCCTGGACCTGCGAGCAAAAACATTCTTGCCTGAACAGGGCTTTCTTCCAGTTGATTCGCCCCAACCTTTGCAAGGGGCACCTGGCCGGCTTCGTCCGTCACTCGAAACGCCGTGATGCGCTGAGGCGTTGATGGGACGTACAATTCATAGCCTCTCAGCAGACAGGGATCGTTCACCTGACCGTCTACCCAATCTTCGGAAACGAATGCCAGTTGACCTCCCTGGTTCATTTCGAGAGTCTGAACTCGGGCACGTTCGGCTGTGTTGTTGTCACACATCAGAAAGTATCGACCGGCAGCAATCATGGGAGCTTTGACGCTGCCTGTTTGATGAGGCACGTGGGATACGGCCAGACACGCGAACGGATTGATCCCAATCGTATAGACAAGCGTACGGTCTCCTGGAATGACCAGCCTTTGCGAGTCGCTGGAAATCGCGGGAGGCCCAATAATGGGTTGCGAGAACTTCAACTTAGCGACCGCTCGACCCGTGATTGCCGCAATTTGCCAAAGTTCGCCTGCCTCTGTTGTTGCGTAGAAGTTGTCTGCAATCAACACCGGGGCGCCAGTGGGGCGGCTGCCAAGGGTTTGTCGCCAGACCACCGTGCCGTCTCTTTGTGACAGCATTTGCAGCTCTTCTGCTGACGTGCTGTAGACCAGCAAACCTTCCGGAGTAGTGGCCTTTGCCTCGATGGGAGCAAAGGGCGAATCGGTTCCGATTGGTCGTCGCCATACCGGACTCCCGGTATCTGCATCAACGGCGTAACAACTATCAATTCCGATCGAGAATACCAAACGACCCTGAGATGACAGTTCGGTGGTTGCCTGCGTTCGAAGCGTCAGAGCCAGTGAGGGAATGGTCGATGCCTCGTCGGCTGCGGGGAGTCCATCATTCCCGCTTTCTGTCTTTACCACGAATTCCTTTTCCCGGGCGAGAATGTCCTGCAGAATTTTCGACACATCCTTGTCATTTTTTAGTAGCGGGTACTTACTGATTAGACTGTCCCGACTGACGATCGCACCGATCGTATCTCCGACTTCCAGTTGCTTCTTTACGTTATCCAGCGTTGCCAGAAAATCAGCCTTTTTTGCTACGCTCGCAGACGCCACTCGCTGACGATTAAGAAGAGCCTGTTCTCGGTTTGGCGGAATAACACCTTCGTCTGCGTATCTCCGCAGTAACTCCAGTGACTCAACGCTCACGTCTAGCGCTTCCTTCGACTGAGTAATCTCGGCGACACGGGCGCCTGCAAATGTTAGACGATCCGCGTAGCGGCGAATGTCGCTCTTCAGGTCGCTGAAACCGGGAAGTTCTCGACATTCCTTTAGCAACGTTTTCAGTTCCTCGAGCCCCGCGACAACGTTGGGGGTGTCGGGCATGATGTTTTTCTCAACGCGAGATCGATGCAGGCCAATTCTGGCGACGGGTGTCGATTCCGACGCGGGATGCGCATCGAGGAAGGCCGCAAATTGGGCTTCTGCGTCGGGGTACCGTTCCTGTGTGAGAGACAGCGTCGCTTCCTTCAGCATTCGTTCTTCACGAGTTGAAGCGATCATGAACCAGAAAATACCCGAGAGTATCAGTCCGCCGAGTGTCGCTCCAATCAGAATGAGGACGACTGGTGAGCGAGCTACCTTTTGCTCGCCGGGACGCTCCGGGCCTCCAATGAGTCGATCAAAAAAACGGTCTAACCAACTGCGTCGTTTCAGTCGATGAGACTTGTCCTTCGGATGCCGACCTGCGACAGATCTCTCGTCGGCGAGTTCATCGAATTCTTCCCGAGCCACCGTAATTCTCCGATCAGATTCTCACACAGCGTGAGCTTTCCGCTTTCTATTGGGATCCGTGCGCAACAACTAATCTTTTTCAATGACGGCGAGCTTCAGGTCGACGCCCTCGACCGACGCTGCCAAGCCTCCAACCCGTGCGACATCCCGCAAGCTGACATTGCGTTCCGCCTTGATCAGAAAGGTCGTCTTCTTCATCTCTACCCCTTCCTCGACCGCCGCTCGAATCTGGCGTTCCTGCTCATCCAGCGTTACGAGTGCCTGTCCGGAACTCGCCTCACCAAGGAACACCAAACCAGCACCGCCGACATCCGGGCTTTCGAGAATGGAGACAATGATCGACGCGTCAACATCTGCCGCAACGCAGTGGTTTGAGGACGGAAGGTTGATCTCTTCCAGTGCCGCAGACACCATTGTGACCAGAAAGAAAATGTTCATCATGAATACAAGGTCAATCATCGCCGTGATGTCAAAATTGGCCTCGTTGTGATTTGCGTTTCGGGCGAGCAGTGGCTCGTCATCATCTGCAAACCCCGAGTTGGATCCGTGCATCTGCCTGTACTCGCATCAATGGATTGAAACTCAAACTTCAGCAGCAGCCTCGTTATTGCCTTTAGCCTTTACGTGCTGTGTGGACGGAAGTTCTCAAGAATCTTTGTCAAACTGGCGCCCATGGATTCCTGAAGGGCTCGAACACGGTTTGACAAGGCGGAAAGGACGTAGCCGAGTGGGATCGCTGTCAACAACCCCATCGCGGTACAGATCAAGGCGATACTGATGTCTTCAGCAATCTGAGAGGGCTGCACTTTTTCACCAGTTCCGATGCGGCCGAACGCCGCCATCATACCCATCACCGTTCCAAACAGTCCGAGCAGCGGACCCCCTTTAATCACGGTCACGACCCAACTCAGTCGCTCCTCCAGGTCATTGACGATCTCTCGCTGCAGCCGAGATGCAACAAATTGGCGCAATTGAGTGAATTCGAGTTCGCGGTTGGCAAGAATCAGCATTGTAAGCCGCGGCACCGCCCTGAAATCGTAGTCGCACAACTGACTGGCACCGTCCCAGTCTTTCTTGCTTAAGTGTTCCTGAATCTCATTGACGAATTCAGTTTCAGACTCTTCATTCTCAAACCGCAGTTGCTTCACCCGCCGCCAGAGAATAGTGACGCAATACATCCCCCACAGGAAATTGCACGCCAGAAAGCCGTAACAGGCATCTTCCAGCAATTTTCCGATACTGTTCATCAAACGATTCCAAACTACGAACTACAAACAGGTTTACACCAGGATCGCGAGTCTCTTCACAAAACGATCATCGAAATCAGAGGCTGATTTTCGAACAGGTTCAATTCTCAAGCTGGCGAGGCTGTGACCAGGAGCCTCAGGAATGCCGTGCAAGCGGCACAATTCTCGGTCGGCAGTGTATGAAGTCCCTTAACAGATCGCCACCGGCAGGATGCTTTATTCAGGCCGCCTTCAGCCACGAAACGTGCGGCAAATCAAAAGTGGCTACTCGTCGTCCTGACTGTCAATTGAAATCCTTACCAGCTCGATGCCGGCATCATGACCGGCATCCAAAACCTCCACCATCATGCCATGTGTCGCGTCACCATCTCCGACAACGAGCATCTTGTTCGGATTTGGAGGAGCCGAGAGAAGTTCCTTCAGCTTGCTGACCAGTTCGGGGATGCCCTCCATCTGCCCGCCATCGACTTCAATTCGGTCGTCCTTATCGATATTTACAACAATGTAATCATCGTTGTCTTCAAATTGTTCCAGGGAATTCGGCTCTGCGACTGATGCCGATGCTCCAACCCCTTCCTGTGCATTTGGGGCGGGCATCGGAATCGCTGAGCCGACGCCTCCCATCGAAGTGACAAGAAAGAAAATCAGCAGGAAGAAAACGATGTCCACCATCGCAGTCATGTCGATCAATTCTTCGTGATCGATCTTGAATCCCTGCTTTGTAAAGGACACCTCCGGCGGTTCATGATGGCTCGATGGCTTAGGACTGGATTTGACCGACGGCCGATCCTTCCGGTCTTCTTCGCGTTGCTGCTCCTGAATCTGCTCCGCCCACCGACCTGTCAGAACATATGTCTTTCCTACCGGCGCTCCCGGGGCCATCGTCAAATCGTCATAGTCTTCACTCACAGCACTGGCCGATGATCCGTCATTGGAAGTGTGTTTCAAACGCTCAGCTTCGGATAGCCGTTCGAGCTCCTCTAGACGTGGAAGCTTTACTAAATCAAGGGACCGCCCCTGTTTTTGAGCGACGATAAGTTTTTTCAGGTCTTCAAGAACTTCATCGGCCGACTGATATCGCAACGCTCTGCGTTTGGCCATCATTCGATGTACCACACGGCAAACGATGGCGGGCAGTGCGGGGTTCTTTTCCTGAAGCTGGGGCGGACGATTTTTCAAGTGCTGCATCGCAATTGAAACGGGTGTCGGCCCTTTGAAGGGCGTCTCGCCGCAAAGCAATTGATAACATGTGACGCCCAATGAGTAGATGTCCGATCGTGGATCCAGTTCGCGGCCGCTGACTTGTTCGGGACTCATATACAGCGGGGTGCCCATCGTTACCCCTTCTTTTTCAGCTCCCGAGGCGTCTCCCAATTGGGCAAGTCCGAAGTCTGCAACTTTCACCTCGCCTTTCTTTGTGACAAGGATGTTTTCCGGCTTAATGTCCCGGTGGACAATTCCCGCCTGTCCCGAAGCCTTGAGGGCCGCTGTCACTTGTCGCATCACATGCAGGGCGGAGGAAAGATCGGGCTTGCCGCGGTCGCGAATAATGCTGGCAAGGTCTTTTCCCTGGACGTACTCCTGAGCGATGTAGTGAAGGTCGCCTTCCTGACCAATGGTGTAGACCTGAACGATGTTGGGATGATTCAGACCGGCCGCCATCATCGCTTCCTGCTTGAAGCGAGCCAGCATGTCCTGACCAGAATGAGCCATCAGTTCTGGCTTCATCACCTTCACAGCCACATATCTCTGCAGACTCGTCTGTTCGGCGAGATAGACGTCTGCCATTCCACCACTACCCAAACTTCGCAGTATGTGGAATTCCCCGAGTTGCTTATCGGTCAGATCAGACATAGTTCATCAATTGCCAATGCGAACGGAAACGTGATTCGTCAGGACACCGAAATGAGGCCGACTCTGAGTTTGTTTGATTAGCCGAAGTATCGCTCTGCGAGGGAGCACTTGAGTACACTTTATCTAAGTGTTTGACTCTCAACAAAGAACTCATAACCGGGCCCCGCTCTGCGGACACGAAAGGATGTCCGACGAATTTGCTCAGATTTGAATCCGCCGTAAGCCAGTTCGATTTGTGCCAAAAGCTGTTCTGTTTCTGGCGGATAAAAGTGCATGATAACTGCCGTCGATGCATCAATCCCGGCCTTTTGAAACAACTCGACATCGGCTGCCTTTCGTTCTTCGCTGCCGTCCTGCCAACTCATGAAGAGACGTTTTTCAGAGTCGCCGGTCTGCACTTCTCGCGTTGTTGGCTGAGCCTGGCTGATGTTGCTCATATAGACCAGACGATGTTCCGCCTGGTAAAGCGCACCGAGTTCAATCTTGAAGAAATCCAGTTGCGCTGCGTAGCTCTTCAAGTCGCCTTTTTCGCTGAATTCAACGACCCAACGTTGCTCCTTCCTTCTTTCGCCACCTCGACCTGGACCACCGCGACCTAACGGACGTCCTCCGGTACCTTCTGCACTTCCCGGGATCCCAGTATTTCTGACGCCAGTAAAGTCGTTAGGAGCCACAATCGCCGAAGCGCCTTCCGAGAACTCCATGACTTGCTCAGTGGCAGCCTGCAGTTCGGTCACATCGGAAGTCGCTTCCGTGGCCAGTGATGGGTCCAGCGATGGTTCTTCTGGCGAATCGACGTTGGGAGTCGCGTTCTCAACTCCGTCTTCCCATCCGCCATCGCCTTCCATCATGACCATCGGCAACATTTCGATGTGTTGCTGGGACGGCTTTGGAATTCGGTTCATCCACCAAATGCCAACGAGAGCCAATAAGGAAATCGATGCAAAGAGCGCAGTCGTGGTGAAAGCTGCGACGACAGTATCGTATTTCGTCACCCTGATTTGGGGCGTGCGAGTCTTGACCGAAGCTATCTGGGCCGACTTTGCCATGAAAAAATACGCCTCTGAACATGGTCAAAAATGTCTCAATCCGCGGTGGATTCGACCGAACTTTAACACTGACTGAAATACAGATGAAATGGCAAGGGCGCAGACAGTGGTCGTTCTGCCGGGAACACAGCGGAATAGATCTCGCGAAGGCTCTCGCAAAATGACAAGTCTGCATGTGACCATGAATACTACAGGTGGGCCAACTGCGGTGTCAACGAAGCAGTGTTGAAACCGATCGCCGCGGCCATGGTGGCCGCGGCACCCGAAAGGGGAACGGTTGGCGAAAGTGTGAATCGGTGGAATTCAGGGAGACAGGACACGTTTGACAGGAAACAAGCATACGATCATAACGCTCGTCATTTCGGAATCATGGATGCTATCGACCTGCAATTGGCAATGTCAACGACCGAACCGTCTTGCATTCGGGCGTCTGCGGAATCATTGCCGCCCATCGCATCTCAATCACCTGCCACACCTAAGACAACATCCTCGCAGGAGATTCCAGTTTGAATCATCGGACGCGGCTCATGAGTGATTTTTGCAACGTATCCTGTACCCTACGCGGCAGTACCTATCACTCCGCATCCCGTTGTCGTTCATCAAGCGTCGTTTTCCATGCTCGCACGCCCGATCCGGGTACTTTCCGTCATCCCGCCGATGACGCAGCTCAACACGCCGTATCCGTCGACTGCTTACCTGACAGGGTTTCTGCGGTCGAGAGGCGTTGACGCTGTGCAGGAAGATCTGGCGCTGGGGCTGGTTCTGAGACTGCTATCCAGTACAGGCCTCGACGCCGTTTACGAGCGAATCCAGGCCATCCCCGAAAACCGCCGCACGGCGATTGTCAAAGCCTTTGCGGATCAGTTCGACAAGTACCGCTCCACGATCGACCGCACGATCGCGTTTCTGCAGGGGCGAGATTCCACGCTGACGCACCGGATCTGCAGCCGAAACTTTCTGCCCGAAGGATCTCGCTTCGACGCCCTTGACGTCTACGTCGCTGACGAAGAAGAAGGCGGCGACGCGCTAGGCTGGGCGTTTGGGTCGCTTGGGATGCACGATCGAGCCAAACACTTTTCGACGCTGTACCTGAGCGACATCGCTGACGTGCTGAAGGAAGCCATCGATCCACGTTTTGAATTTGTGCGATACGCGGAATCGCTGGCTCAGAGTCAGCCGACGTTTGATCCGCTCGCCGAAGCTCTCGCTGCGCCGATGAATCTGGTGGACGAAGTCCTGCGAGATCTCACGCTGCAGGCGATTGAAAAGCACTCGCCAACGATGGTGCTGATTTCGATTCCATTCCCCGGCACCGTCTACGCCGCGTTTCGAATCGCCCAGACGATCAAGGCTCATCACCCGTCGATTATCACGTCGCTTGGCGGAGGATTCGCCAACACAGAACTACGCGAGCTCGCCGAACCGCGAGTCTTCGACTTCTTTGACTATGTG